>CALWRI010000003.1 GCA_944383905.1 uncultured Christensenellaceae bacterium | reverse complement strand
CTCCACCAGCAAAAAGGCACCGATTTTTTCGGTGCTTTTTTGCTGTGGAGAAACGGGAGCCGAGCCCGGTTGTGCACTGCACAACGGGTTCACCCGAGCGAAACACATCATCAACCTGCGCAGCAATTCTTGACGCAGGGGTTTTAGCCGTCAGGCAAAGCCCCTCATTGCCTTTTGCAAAATCACAACACCCTCGCTTTTCGCGGCGACGGGCTTATAGCTCACACATCGGAAATACGAAATATGTCTGACTTCGTCAAGGTCATAAAGCAAAAGTCAACGGAAAAATCCGAAAATCGGATTTGCGACCGTTTACTTTTTGAGAGGATTATGCGACAATCGCCGCACGAAGATGCAAGTCCGCAGGTAAAAACAATTACACGCATGGGACAAAACATCCGATAAACACAACGCAAACGAGTTTAATAATAAATAGAAAATCTATATCAGAGGGTTAGATCATATTTATTTTATACTTAAAATTATATTTTTACAAAATAGTTTATTATAACGATATTACAGTATAAAACGGCTGAAAAAGTTTATATTAAAAACAATAAACTTCTCAGGATTTATTTATGATATTCATACTTAGCGACACCCATCTGAATATAGATAACAGAGATGAAATTACCTTTATCGACTTGTCTAAAATGAAGATTTCCGGATGTACCGGTTGCTTCGGATGCTGGATAAAAACACCTGGAAAATGCGTGATACGCGACGATGCGGTGAAAATTTATCCTCTTATTGCAAAATGCGACAAACTGATTTATGTCAGTAAAATCAAATACGGCAGTTACGACAACATTATGAAAACCATGCTTGAACGGGCGATCCCGGTGCAAAAGGCTTTTATCCGTATTCATTGCGGCGAAACTCATCACGTCCAGCGTAAGGTTGCGCCGAAAAACGCGAGAATAATTATATACGGATACCCTTCCTATAAAGAGAAAGCCGTTTTTGAACGTTTGGTTGAACGAAACGCTCTGAATATGAGTTTTAAGGAACACAAAGTAATATATTCTTCCGAAACCGACCTGGAAAAAACACTAAACGAGGAGATAGCAAAATGGCACATATAAAAATAATAAACGCAAGTCCGAGAGCCCCGCGGTCTAATTCTAAAATATACGCTAAAATGTTTGCTGATTATTGTACTATGCAGACCGAATATCTGGAACTAAACAGGAAAAACACTCCCGAGCTTACTCAAAGTGCCTCTGATTGCAAAGATCTGATTCTCGTATTCCCTCTATATGCTGACGGCATTCCGGTTTCTCTGTTAAATTTTCTGAAAGAGCTCTCACAGATCCCTTCCGATTGTAAACCTACCGTGTCAGCAATCATAAACTGCGGCTTTCTCGAAAGCATGCAGAATAACATAGCTGTTGAACAAATTAGACTGTTTTGTGACGAAAACGGTTTTTCTGCCGGTTCGTTCCTGAAAATCGGAAGCGGAGAAGCCATAGCCGACACTCCATTCAAAGCATTTGTCAAGTATAAAATGAAGCGTTTTGCAAAATCTGTTGAAAAAGGCAATTACCGGGAATTTTCAGTCTCAATGCCTTTAACCAAAAAGATGTTTGTAATAGCAGCTAATAAATACTGGCTCAACCGAGGCAAGCAAAACGGTTTGACAAAAGAACAGATGGACGTCGATACGATAGAAGACCAATAATAAGGTAATGCATTTTTTGTAAAAAGGCGGATTCGAATCCGCCCTCTGCGCAATTAAGATGAAGATAAATTTTTGAAATCTTTACCGCTTACTATATTTTTTTCGGTCCCCAACTGCTTTCACGATTTACCTTGAACCACTGCTCTCTTGTGCCGTTATATGTGAAACTTTGGCGTGAATCGCAATTCCCGAACGCAAACGATTGAAACCATTCCAGTCCGCTCCCCGACATCACGCTCTTCAAAAAAGCACAGTCATAAAAGCATATCTGCCGATAGTCTTGACGCTGTACCCGGTCGTTAATGACTCTATTGCGCAATATACAAAAGCATTAAAATCTGTTCTTTCGACTCCGTTGCCGATATCTACGTTTTTCAATTGCGTACATTTGTCGAACGTATAGTCATATATCCCCTGCGCTCCGTCCGGAATCGAATTTTCAGTAAGTGCAAAACAACAATAGAACGCTCCGCCGCCGATTTCAATCAGGCCTTCAGAAAGCGTAATATCGGTAATTTTGGAATAATAGTTGAACGCATAATCGACGATATGTTTCAAAGAAGCCGGCAATTTTACCGTGGTCAACGAGGTGCATCTGTCAAACGTCGTCTTAACAATACCAAGCGTATCGCTGCGCAAATCTGCCTCCGTAACGGACTTGTAACAGCTCACTGCCCATTTCCCCACATAATCCACTACGCCTTGCGTTTCGATCAAACCGTCGCCGCAATTGCCGAAAATATCTTCTCCGACGTAAGTAACGCTGTCGGGTATGTTT
The DNA here is from genome assembly GCA_944383905.1 of uncultured Christensenellaceae bacterium. Classification (GTDB taxonomy): domain Bacteria; phylum Bacillota; class Clostridia; order Christensenellales; family UBA3700; genus Ornithoclostridium. The sequence continues at coordinate 132,748 of CALWRI010000003.1, read as the reverse complement.
GCCTGTGTCAAATGTCTACAACATTTGATCGCATACACCGGCAAAACTCTCAAAATGAACGACGCCATGTCGCAGATCTTGCAGGATAACGACGTCGACAAAAGCAAGATACTTTACAGAGACGAGGTGTGGCTATCGAGAAAAACTCTCAACGAACTGCATTTTGAATACATAAATTTTGAGAGAACAAGCCTCGTTCTCTACAAGTCGAAGATCGACTGCGACTATTGGGATTTCGTCGAAAGAAAAACAAGGATTATGCCGGAGAAATTATGAAAAATTACGATTGGAGCACAACCTATCTTCCCGTTCCGGACAAAATGTTCGTTTGAGCCTGCCGTCCGCCGCTCTCTCCGCAGGACTGAATTTCCCTTTTATGAAATAAGAACAAAGTAAAAAGCGCATGGCTTTACTCGCGGTCGCGCACGGGCAATGCCCTGCCCTTTCTCCTGAAAAACAGCCGGGCAGCGCATAACGCCGCACATACGACGCAAAGCGCAAGCTGAACGAAAAAGACATAATATCTGAAACCGCAAAAACAGAACGATATACCGAATACCGGCGTCGCCAAAAGAAAAGAAATCTCGTCATGCGAGGCATACTGCACCGTCAGACCTACCGCAAACGCAATGCCGATCGCAGCCACGGAAAGCGCGCAGGACGGCAGCGGTTTGCCTTTCACCGCATAAGAAACGAACGCCCCTGAAAAGTAACAAGCCGCGCCGAGCGCCGCTATCGCGACAAACTGCGCAAGCAACAGCTCGTGAGCGCTGCCGAAAACAACGTCTGTGCCGTCAATGATATAAAACCGCTTTGCGCTTCCACTAAAAGCGAGGATCGCGCGGACAACGGACGTCACGACAAGCAGAGCCCCGAGAACGCAACCGTCAAGCAACATACCGCCGCAAAGCAACTGTCTTCTCGAACAATCGCATAGCAGTTTCATTTTCGCGCCGGTGCCGCGGTTGAGAGCGTATATTCTCCGAATACCGCATATCAAGCAGACGACGGCAATACAGAGAGCAAACACGGGAAAAGCGTTTATCGCGCCGCTCAAAGCGGACTGCTCTTTGAAAAAAGCTGTCGTCAGACCGTCTTCTATGTAATACCAACCCGCGGAGACTTTGACATAATCTTCTTCGCCCGTACCGCTTTGAAGATACTGCAAAACGAGAGCTTTCTCCGTCAGAAGCGCCTCTTCTCTGCCTTCGTAATCGATAACGGGCTCGTCCGAAAGGGACGGATCGTGCAAGATCTGCAATTCTTTTTCTATCTCTTCGAGCCTTTGCCGATAAAACAGAGGGTCTTCGTCGGGATTTTCGCGGGCAACGAACGAATTTGACGCAATATAGAAAATAGCCAAAAGAATAAATAACGCCGTCGCAAAATAGACAAACAAAGAGAACGGTGTGGCAAACAATCTGCTTTCCGCCTTGAAAACCCCTTTAACACGCTTGTTCACAGCGATCTCCTCCCGAATACGGCAAAAGAAACGCCGTAACAAACGCATGCGATCACTATATGAACGGCGACGGCAACGACGTATGCGCTCGTTACCCCGTTTCTGAAAGGCAATACCATAATTCCGAGAAAAGGAATAAAAGTCGATGTAAAATTGTCCGCTCCGCTTTCCGGGAACATATTGAAAGCAAAGAACAATCCGAGCGTGAGCACGAGCACAATGATTATCGGCACAGCGACTCCGACCGAAGTGTCGCCAGAAAGGGAGACCGTAACGCTCGCAATGGCAGACGCGACGATTGCCAGCACGACGAGTCCGAGAGACTCGATAGCCCACTGCGTATATAACGAAACGCTGTAAACGCTTGTCGTCATATCGTCCTCGACGAGAAACCGTAGTCCTTGCGGAGCCGCAAGCGCGGAAACGAGCATGGCAACGACAAACAATGCGGCAATTCCGACGGAGCATAGCATTGCAGAAGCGTTTTTGCCTGCCCACAACGCTTTTCTTGAGCATCCTGCAAGAAATTCGGTTCTGTGAAAACCGCTTTTACTGCCGGGGTAAAACCAGACGGTCACGACTATCGCCGTTATCACGACGCATACCGCACCGAACAAAAAATACACCTGCATCCAGCGACCCGCTCCGTCGGCACCGCTGTCGTTGTAATAGTCACTCGCCGACGTCTTTGTCTGCAAAAAATATTCTGTCTTGGCAAGTTGCATTTTGAAGTCGTGGATCTCGTCAGAAGTCAGATCTGGATTTTTGAGCGCTTCCTCAAGCCCCTCCTTCTCTTCTTTCAGATATTCCCAATAGGCTTCGTCGTGAAAAGAATCGGGAGCCGCCCCACTCGTATTGTTCACAAACGAAATTATCGTCGCTACAAGCAATGCAAGGACAACCGCCACAATAAAGACGATCATGAATTTACTCTTTTTAAGTCTCGTGAAAGACGAGAAAAATATCTTTTTCATCTTACGTCACCGCTTGCCGAAACCGTAGAAAGAAATTCCCTTTCAAGATCGACGCCCGTGAGGTCGTCGAAATACGCCCTGATCTCTCCTCCGTCGAGGATCGCCGCGCAGTCGCACACGTTTTTTAGTTCCGCTATTATGTGCCCGGAGACGAGTACAGTACAACCCGCCTGCGCCATTGCCTTTATCACGTCCTCGAACAGCTTTACGCTGACGGGATCTACGCCCGAAAAAGGCTCGTCGAGAATTAGAACGCGCGGCTTTTTGAGAAGAGCGAAAGCGAAATACAATCGCTGCTTCATTCCTAGAGAATAAGTCCTGAATTTTTTATGCGCATTGTTTGCGATTCCCGCGACGCGAAGCACCTCTCCCACTCTTTCGGGAGGCACGTCGTCGCAGAGTTTGCGCAAAAGCTCGAGATTGTCGTATCCGCTCAATCCGCCGTAAAACGCAGGCGCTTCGATCATCGCGCCTATGCCGACGGGCGCTTCGCCCGGCCTGATCTCTTTGTCGTCAACAAAGACGCTCCCCCCGTCGGGGCGTACGAGACCGCAGATTATCTTCATTAGCGTGCTTTTGCCTTCGCCGTTAAGTCCGAGAAGCCCGCATATCCTGCCGTCTCCTACCGTGAGATCGACGCCGTTTAAGACGCGGTTTTGTTTGAACGACTTTTTTATTCCGCAAATTTTCAACATAATTATCCCTTGTTTATCTCCGCCTTTATCCCGTCACGGTCGCCGACGCGTCCCGTGCGTATTGCCGTATTACGTCTTTTGCAAGCAAGCGCGCTTTGCCGTCGGTTTTCCGATAATTATACTGTTGCATATAATATTGTAATTGTCAATATCGGATAATTCTCCTTGCTCCGATCGTCGTAAAACGCGCCAAAGACGTTTCGCTTTTGCAACGGTTTACAAAATAAGCGGCGTCGATGTGGCACCGCTATTTCACAGTTATTCTTTGTTTTTGATCTGGTCGCTGTTGGAGACGATATTGTCTTTTGCATACTTCGGATTGGGAGCCTTGCCCTTTCTTCTCATCATCTCGTGGAAAACGTCCTGCATCGTGACGCCTTTATCCTGCATGAGCACGAGCGAATGGTATACGAGATCGCAAAGCTCGCCGACAAGCTCGTCTTTCTTATCCTTGCAAGCGGCGATCACGGTTTCTGTCGCTTCCTCTCCTATCTTCTTGCATATCTTTTCCGTACCCTTGTTGAGCAGATAATTGGTATAAGATCCTTCGACGGGGGTTTCCGCCCTGTCCTTTATCGTTGCCGCGTCCTCGAACACGACTTTGTAATCGGGCACAAACTCGAATTCCTTAAGCTGTCTGTAAAAGCAGCTTCTGTTACCCGTATGACAAGCCGCGCCTTCCTGCAATATCTGCATCAGAATGCAGTCGCAGTCGCAATCGTAATACATACGCACGACTTTTTGCGTATGACCGGACGTCTCGCCCTTTTTCCACAGGCACTTGCGGGATCTGCTGTAATAGTGGGCGTAACCCGTTTCGAGGGTCTTTCGTATCGCCTCTTCGTTCATATACGCCTGCATCAGCACTTCGCCGTTGATCGCGTCCTGCGCTATCGCGCAAACCAAACCTTTTTCGTCAAATTTGAAATCTGTCATGTTACCTCTCGTCTTTTCTCTTTCAGTCTTATTTGTTTTCTTAATAATTGTTCCGTCGCCAACGGATTTTCACATTCTTACTGACACGCCGCCGAGCGCCAGATACTGTTTGAGATCGGAAATTGTCATTTCTCCGAAGTGAAAAAGCGATGCCGCGAGCGCCGCGTCCGCTTTGCCGTCCGTCAGGACGTCTTTGAAATGCTGCATATTGCCAGCGCCTCCGCTTGCGATCACGGGTATGCCGACGGCTTCAGCGACCCTTCTCGTGAGCTCCACGTCGTATCCCGCTTTTGTCCCGTCGCAATCCATACTTGTGAGAAGTATCTCCCCCGCTCCTCTCTTTTCCGCCTCGATCGCCCACTCTATCGCGTCTTTGCCGGTGTTTATCCTACCTCCGTTGAGATAGACGTCGAAACTGCCTTTTTCGTTGCGCTTTGCGTCTATCGCGACGACGACGCACTGTCTGCCGAATTTCAACGCCGCTTCAGTGATCAGATCGGGATTTCTGACCGCTGCCGAATTCACGCTTATCTTATCCGCACCGAGATTGAGAAGGTTGCGGAAATGTTCCACACTCGAAATCCCTCCGCCTACGGTAAGAGGAATAAAAACCTGTTCTGCAGCCTTGGAGATCACGTCGTACATAGTGGAACGTCCTTCGTGAGACGCGGTTATGTCGAGAAAGACTATCTCGTCCGCTCTCATCGCGTTGTAAGTCTTCGCGACTTCGACTGGATCACCCGCGTCGACGAGATTGATGAAATTTACGCCTTTCACTACTCGTCCCTTGTTTATATCGAGACAAGGAATAATTCTTTTTGCCAGCATTTCAACCTCTTTTCACAAGCGCGAGCGCCTTTTGCAGATCTATGTTTCCGTTGTATATCGCCCTGCCGAGGATCGCGCCGTATATGTCCTTTCTCATAAGTCCGACAATGTCGTCAAGCGAGCTCATTCCGCCGCTCGCGACTATGTTCATGCCCGTCTGCTCCGCGAGTTTTGCCGTCGCGGCGACGTTGACGCCCGTAAGCGCGCCGTCTCTGCCGATATCGGTATACACCACGGTGTCGGATCCGCGCTCTTTCATATCGAGCGCGACTTTTTCCGCGGTAAGCGCGCTCTTTTCCACCCAGCCTTTGATCGCGACAAAGCCGTCCTTGCAGTCTATGCCGGCGACTATCCTGTTGCCGAAAAGCGCGCATGCTTTGTCAACCATGTCGGGAGCCGTCACGCAGGCGGTGCCGACGATGACGCGGGTCACTCCTACATCCTCGAGATAGTATTTTATCTTATCGAGGGTCTTTATCCCGCCACCGAGCTGCACGGGGATTTTTATCCCGCGCACGAGCCTTTTCAGGGTTTCGCGGTTGACGGCGGAATCGTCGAAAGCGCCGTTGAGATCGACGACGTGCAGATATTCCGCGCCGAGATCCTGCCATTTCAGAGCAAGCTCCGCCGGATCGCCGTAATCGGTCACCTTGTCGCGCTCGCCGTAAAGAAGTCTTACCGCGCGGTTGTCGAGTATGTCGACTGCAGGAAAAAGTATCATTGTTTTATGTCTCCGAAATTTTTGAGCACCTTGAGCCCCGTATCCCCGCTTTTTTCGGGATGAAATTGCACGCCCCATACGTTTTCGCGGTTCACGCTCGCGACGAATTCGTATCCGTACACACTCGTCGTCTCTACGTCCTCGCTTGCGACTTTAGCGGCGTGATAACTGTGAACGAAATAAAAATAATTGTCGTCCACTCCGTCGAACAATGCGGTGCGTTTGTTGTAAAAAAGCGTATTCCAGCCGATATGCGGGATCTTGAGATCGGTGTCGAACCTGACCACCTCTCCGCCTATGAGCCCGAGACCTTCGTATTCTCCGTCTTCGAGACTTTTGTCAAACAGCATCTGCATGCCGAGGCATATCCCGAGAAATGGCTTGCCCTTTGCGGTTTCGCGTTTTATCGCCTCGTCGAGACCTTTTGACCTGAGCGCGGAAATCGCGTCTCTGAACGCGCCGACACCCGGCAGAACGACGTGCGAGGCATTTGCGAGAGCCTGTGCGCTGTCCGTGACCGCTGCGTCGTATCCGAGATACTCAAACGCCTTCTGCACGCTGCGCAGATTTCCCATGCCGTAATCGACTATCGCTATCATTCTATCAGTCCTTTGGACGAAGGCAATTCGTTGCCTACGACGGCGACCGCCTCTTTGACGGCGCGGGCAAACGCCTTGAATATGCACTCCGCCTTGTGGTGCGAGTTGCTGCCGTAATGCAGATTGACGTGCATCGTGATGCCGCCGTAAGTCGCGACCGCGCGGAAAAATTCTTCGACGAGTTCGAGATCGAAATCGCCGACCTTGCCCGAAAGTTCCGCATTGAAAACGAGATATGGTCTGCCGCTTATGTCCACGGTAACGGTTGCGAGGGATTCGTCCATCGGGATCGTCTTGCTGGCGTAACGCGCTATGCCGATCTTGTCACCGAGCGCCCGGTTTATCGCCTTGCCGAGCACAATGCCGATGTCCTCAACCGAGTGATGCCCGTCCACCCTCGTGTCTCCTTTGCATTCGACATTGAGGTCCATACCCGAATGACAGGAGAAAAGCTGAAGCATATGATCGAAAAATCCTATGCCCGTATCGACGTCGTATTTCGCGGTTCCGTCAAGACCGACGGTGAGCTTTATCTGCGTTTCCTTTGTCTTTCTTTCGATTGTAGCCGTTCTGTTCATCTGCTTTTTCTCCTTATTATCGTGTTTGCGTGAGCGCCGAAGCCCTCGCTTTGAGCTATGGATATTATATCGTCCGCGCCTGCGAGCAGGTCTTCTTTGTCATAGGCGATATAGCTTGTTTTTTTCATGAAAGTATCCACGTTGAGCACGCTGCTGAATCTCGCGCTGCCGCTCGTCGGCAAAACGTGAGACGGTCCGGCAAAATAGTCGCCGAGCGGCTCCGGACTGTATCCTCCGACGAATATCGCGCCTGCGTTTTTGAGCCTCATCGCAACTTCGTGCGCGTTGAGCGTGCATACTTCGAGGTGTTCGGGCGCGACTTTGTCCGCGACCTCGATCGCCTTGTCTACGTCTTCGCAAAGCACTATTGCTCCGTTGTTTGCGAGAGATTTTTCGACAATCTCCCTGCGCGGAAGCAACTTCGTCTGCTCCTCTATCTGCTTTTGCACTTCGCGGGCAAGCCTTTCGCTCGTCGTGACGAGTATCGCAGCGGCAAGTTCGTCGTGCTCCGCCTGCGACAGCATATCCGCGGCTACGAGCTCCGCGTCCGCGCTGTCGTCCGCGATCACGAGTATCTCGCTCGGCCCCGCGATCATATCGACCGCCACGTCGCCGAAAACCTGCTTTTTCGCAAGGGTCACGAATACGTTGCCGGGACCTGCGATCAGGTCTACTCTCTCAATGCTCTCCGTGCCGTATGCGAGCGCCGCTATCGCCTGCGCGCCGCCGACTTTGTATATCTTTTTGACTCCGCATTCCGCGCACGCTACGAGTATAAGAGGGTTTTTTATGTTGGGAGTCGCGACGACAATCTCTCCCACGCCTGCGGCGACAGCGGGAAGCGCCGTCATGAGTACCGTGGACGGATAGCTTGCCTTTCCTCCCGGGACGTAAAGTCCGACGCGGGAAAGAGGTCTGTAAATCCACCCGAGAGTGCTCTTGCCGTGCGCTCCGCTTTTGAAAAACTCGTTGACGAACTTGTCTTTTTGGCGAGCGTGGTAAGCGAGTATGTTGTCTTTAGCGCGACGTATGCTTCCGACGAGCGCTTCGTCGACTGCGGCGTAAGCCTCTTTTATCTCCTCTTCGGTGACAAGAAGCGTATCCGCAGTCACATGCGTCTTGTCGAATTTTTCCGCATAAGCGAAAAGCGCTTTGTCTCCGTCTTTTCTGACTGCGGCGATTATGTCGGATACGGCGCCCGCGTACTCCGAATTGCCGAGTTGCGTGCGTCCGTATACCCTTTTCATGCCGTCCGTACCGTACTTAATAACAGGTATCATATATATTTCCTCTTGTGCCGACGTCTGTCATTCCGCTTCGCCGAGAGCCTTGAATATGCTTTCGACGAGAGGTTTGATGTCCTGCGCTTTTGTCTTGAGACTGACTTTGTTGACGATGAGCCTTGCCGAAACGTCGCAGATCTCTTCGAGCACGCAAAGTCCGTTTTCTTTGAGAGTCTTGCCGCTCTCTACGATGTCGAGTATTACGTCCGAAAGCCCGACGATGGGTCCCAGCTCAATCGACCCGTGAAGAGTGATGATCTCCACGTTCTGACCTTTGTTTTCAAAATATTTTCTCGCGATGTTGCCGTATTTTGTCGCGACTTTGAGCCCCGTCTTCGTATCTCCGAGATCGAAACCGGGATAACCCGCTACCGCGAGGCGGCATTTCGCAAATCCGAGATCCGCGAGTTCGTAAACGTCCGCGCCATCCTCCATGAGCGTATCCTTGCCTACTACGCCTATATCCGCGACTCCGCGCTCGACGTATATCGGCACGTCGCTCGGTTTGACGAATATAAATCTGTATTTTCCGCTCGCGTCCGTAAGAACAAGCTTGCGGGTCGGCTCGAGAATATTGGCGCAATCTATGCCGCATTTTTGCAACAGCTCTGCCGACTTTTCGGCAAGCCTGCCTTTGGCAAGTGCAAATGTAACCGTTTTGTCCATATCTGTGTTTCCTCTATACGATTCGACGGTTTTGCTTTCCGTCAATATAATATGCCTGTTTTGTGCCGCTGTTTTTTGCATAATCTTCGACTTCTTTTTCGCCGCAGACCGAAAGATTGACAACGTGCTTTCCTTCCTTGACGAGCTTCCTCACAAAGCCGAGCGCCTCGGCGATCGAGCCTTCCGAGCAGCCGACGGCGACGTCCCTGACCTCTCTTGTCGGCATTTTGTTTTCGCCCGCGAGAGCACGCAGGAGCATATCCGATCCGATTGCGAATCCCACGCTCGGGATATCTCTGTCAAAGCTGTCGCAGAGATGGTCGTACCTTCCTCCCGAAAGTATCGAGGAGCCGACATGCTCGCTCATGCCCTTGAACACGATCCCGCTGTAATACGACATCTCGCCGACAAGCGACAGATCGTAACTGACGTATTTGTCATATCCCTGCGCCTTGAGGATCCCGTCAAGTCTTTCAAGCGTTTCGACGGCTTGTCTCATCTCGTCGTTTACGCAGTATTTTTTCGCTTCGGCAAAAACTTCGTCGCCGCCGAACAGCATAGGCAGCTTGAGGATCCTCTCCTGTTGCTTGTCCGTGAGTCCGACTTTTTTTGCAAACAACTGCTCGCCGATGGAATTTTTGCTTTCGACAAGCTCCGCAAGCTCGTCTCTTTCGTCGTCTGACAGATCGAGCGACGCAAGCAATCCTTTGAAGAAACCGACGTGCCCTATATCCACTATGAAGTTGGTCAGACCGACGTTGATGAGACTTTCGATCGCAAGCGAGACGACCTCCGCATCAAAACAGACCCCATGAGCACCCATCAGCTCGATGCCCACCTGCGAAAATTCTCTCATGCCTTCGCCCTGCGAAAAGCGGAACATCTTTCCGCGATAGCAGAACTTGTACTTGCCCTCTGGTATCTTTGTGGACACTATGCGCGAGATCGGCATAGTCATGTCGGGACGGAGCACGAGAAGACTGCCGTCGTAATCGGTCAGCTTGAAGAGTTTGTTCATATTGACCTTGCCCGCGCCTGCGGAATAAAGGTCCCCGTACTCGAGCACGGGAGTGTCTATCTGATTGTAACCGTAACGGGCATAACAATCGAGAAGAGATCTTTCGATCTTGTTTTTTGCAAAGCATTGACGAGTCAACACGTCGGTGACGCCCTGCGGTTGTCTGAATTTTTTTGTCATAACGCACCTTTGACTGAAGATACATTAATTATATAATAAAACGCGCAAATAGTCCATTAATACGCGCTAAAATAAACAAATACGCGATAAATAAAGGGGTTTTGACACATTTTGTTATGAAAACACAATTATTTTAGAACAATTTGACACCCCATTGTCATGTCATTGATATATTTTTTGCCTTATTTAAGAACTCTTTTATTCTGGGATTTTTCAATTTGTCAATATTTTGAGGCTCAAACAGCTTGTCGAGATAACGTCTGCTCCTCTCGAGAAGCTTCTTGTCGATAAGCGCTCCGCCCACGCCTCCGCTCTGTCTGAAGCCGAGAAAGTCGCCGTATCCTCTTATCCTCGCGTCTTCTTCCGCAATGGCGAAACCGTCAGAATGATCGCAAAGTATTTTCAGTCTTTCACACTCGTCGTCTTTGAGCGTATGGAGGAAGCAATAAGAAGTCATGCCGCTTCTTCTCCCGACTCTTCCTCTCAACTGATGAAGCGACGCCAGACCGAATCTGTCCGCGTTCATCACACACATCACCGTCGCGTTTTTGCTGTCTATACCAACCTCGACGACGCTCGTTGCGACAAGCACGGAATATTCGCCGGAGTAAAACGCGTTCATCGCCTTCTCTTTCGCTTCGTCTCTCATACTACCGTAAACCAGCCCCACGGACAATCCTTCAAAGACGCCGTCTTTCAGATCTTCGTAAACGGATTTTGCAGAGCTGACTTCAAGCCCCTCGCTGTCCTCGACGAGAGGACAAACGATATAAGCCTGCTCGCCTTCAAGCACTCTTTGTCTGACAAACTCGAACATCCCCTTTTCCTTCTCCGCTCTGACTACGAAAGTTTTGGGGTATTCGTCAAGCGTCTTTCTGCTTTCGATCGCGCTCACGTCGACGTCGCCATACTCTCCGAGCGCAAGCACTCTTGGTATCGGAGTCGCACTCATAATAGCTACGTCTACCGAGCAAGCCTTGTTTTCAAGCAGACTTTTTTGTCTGACGCCGAATTTGTGCAGCTCGTCTATCACTATATATCCGAGCGAGGAAAATTCCACCTTGTCGCTTATCACCGCGTGTGTGCCGATCACGACGTCCGCGCGCCTTTCTTTTATATCGTTATAAATACTCTTCTTTTCTTTTGCAGAAAGACTGCCCGCTAAAAACGCGCAGCTTATCCCGAAGGGAGACAACAACTTCACGGCATTCTCATAATGTTGCCTCGCAAGTATCTCCGTCGGAGCCATCAAAGCAGACTGATAGCCGCAGCGTGCCGCATATGCCATCGTAACGAGAGCGACGATTGTTTTACCGCATCCGACGTCCCCGAGGAGCATCCTGTTCATACGCCTCGGACTTTTCAGATCGTCCATAATATTTCTGATCGCGGAAATTTGCGAATCCGACAACTTATAAGGCAAAGACTCAACCAGATCGTCCATAGAGTCAAAATCAAGCGGATACGACCTTTCTTTGCGTCCGCTCTCTCCCGCCTTTGCAAGCCTGTACGCACAGAGCCTTGCCGTGAGCTCCTCGAGCGCAAGTCTGCGTCGCGCGATGTACGCCGTCCTTTTATCGAGAGGAACGTGAGCGTATCTGTAAGCGTCGTAAAGAGGCATAAGATCGTCATCCTCGAGAAGCGGTTCGACCCTGCATTTCTCAACGGCGTCCGCCGTGATCTTTCTCATAACGGACTGCTGAACGAGGCCCCTCGTCGCATAGATCGGAACGACGCCCGACAATCTGTCGCCGCCTTCCGGTTCAAAACCGGGATTTACGATCTCCGTCCTGCCGTCCTTTTTGGAAACCTTTCCCCAGACGGTATATCTTTCCCCCTCCCGAAGATTTGCACGAAGATAAGGAGCGTTGAACCACACAAGTCTGACGTTTACGTCCTGCGTAAAAATCTCCGCCCTGAAAAAATTAAGCCCGCTGCGCACTTTTGCGACTTTTGTAAGCCTGACGAGTTCGCCTTTAAGCAAAACGTATTCGCCGTGTTCCGCCGCAGACAAATCTCCCTCTTTGGTCATATCCCAATAGCTTTTCGGCAAAAAGTCGAGCAACGTCCTCTCGTCGGTTATTCCGAGCATTTCGAGTTTTTTAAGAGTCTTTTCTCCGACTCCCTTCAATTCCGTCAGCTTCATGCTTTGATTATAACACACTTTTCTCCGGCGGTCACCGTTTTCGTTGCAGATAGGTTGCGCAACTTTACCGCCAATTGTCCGACTTTTACGATTTTGCATTATCGATAATTATTAATAATAAATAATACTGAATAATAATTGATAATGTTATATATATTGCAATTAATATTTATTTGTGTCCACAAAAAAACAATTTCAAAATTATAGTGCGCCTTGAAATAATGTTGTTGTTAAATATTTAACATATCATTCTCGAAACGGTAAATAATATCTGACATGCGTTTACAACGCTTTCTCCCGTTGCGAATCGGCTTTACCATACCGCGCTCAACGCCAAACTCACTGCCTTTTTGCTTCGATCGAAAACATAATATTCCTCAACGTAATCACGCGAAAAAAGTTGTCATATTATACTGCGATCTAGTCGACGTACTGACGATACGGCGCGATTCAAACAATCGTCCTATCTTTCATACTTCCTGCCTTCTCTACAAATCCGTCTGAAGGTTTTTCTTTTTCCCTTGCAACAGACTGCCTAATTTTGCCGCATTACTTTCCATCCTTTATGTCGGAGCTTATACTTCGTCTATATTTTCGTGCCACGGCTCAAAACTTTCCCCTTGTCAGAGCTTATTTGGCCGTTTTCCCCTGCAATGCCATCAACAACGCTTCGATCGATTAATCAAAGCCGCTTTTTCTCGCAAACAAACCGTATGAAGCGTTGTTTCAATGCAAAATCCGTGGCGCATGATAATATTTGAAAACGTCAAGCCGACAATAACCGCCGGCATCAAATGCCGTACGGAAAAACCGATAAAAAAGACGCAAACCCGGCAAACCGACGTAAAATCGGAAAAAAATATCCGCTGAAAAGCGGATAGATTTTATGTAATTCAACCCGAAAGCCGCAACAAGCCTCCAAAACCGGCATATCTCGTTATTCGACCGATATCATGTAATAGTAATGAGGCTGTCCGCCGTTGTAACAGACCACTTCGCAGTCGTCGAAGCGCTCTTCGAGCTTTGCGACAAGCGCGTTCGCCTCGCTCTCATTCACGTCCTGTCCGTAATACAGCGTTATTACCTCGTTGTCGTCCTCTTTGATCTTGCCCACGAGATCTATCACAGCATCGTCGACGTTATCCGCCTTGGAAACGATCTTTTTGCTGTCGAGACCTATATAATCGCCTTCGGAGATATTGAAGCCGTCAAGCTCCGTATTTCTTATCGCCATCGTGACTTCGCCGCATTTGATACGTCTGAACGCTTCGGTCATTTCCTGTACGTTGGTGTTGAAATCGAGCGACGGATCAAACACTATCGCAGCGCTGATGCCTTCAGGCACTTCGCAGGTGGGCAAAACTACGCATCTTTTCTTGGTAAGTTCCTTGACGCGCTCCGCCGCCATTATTATGTTCTTGTTGTTGGGAAGAATGATTATATTGTCCGAATTGACCTTTTCGACCGCGTGCAATATGTCTTCGACGCTGGGATTCATGGTCTGACCGCCTTCGATGACCTCGTCTACGGTCAATTCTTTGAATATCGCGGCAACGCCTTCGCCTGCGCACACCGAAACTATGCCTATCGGCTTCTTGTTCGCCTCACGCGCTTTGACGAGCGCACGGTGCTGTTCGAGCATATTTTCGATCTTGATCTTGTCGAGTTCGCCCAGCTGCAACGCATAATAGAGCGCGCGGTTGGGGTTGTTGGTATGAACGTGCACCTTGACGAGATTTATATCTCCGATAACTATTACGCAATCGCCGATCGCCATAAGTTTGTCACGGAGCTTTTCGATATCTTCGTCGGTGACGTGTTTTTTCAGATTTATTATAAAATATTCGGTGCAGTAAGCGAATTTTATGTTGTCGAGATCGTGCTCGTCGCTGCCGACGGTATCGAGCTGCGGGAGAACCGCCTTGTGTTCTTCCTCGACGCCCTCCGGCTTTGCGATCTCAATGCCCGCAAGAGCCTTGTAGAAACCTTCGAACACATAAATGAGTCCCTGTCCGCCGGCATCCACGACGCCCGCCTTTTTGAGCACGGGCAGCATCTCCGGCGTCTGCTTGAGGATCTCTTCGCCTTTTGCGATAAGCGCGGGGAAAAACGTCAAAAAAGACGAATTCTTGCTCGCGATCGGTTGAGCGTTTTCCGCCATATATCTGATGACGGTGAGCACCGTGCCTTCCTTCGGCTTTGTGACCGCGCTGTAAGCGACGTCTCTCGCGCTTTGCAAAGCAACGGCAAATTCCTTTGTAGTAATGGATTTTACGTCCGCAAGGACCCTTGCAAGCCCCTTGATTATCTGGGATAGAATAACGCCCGAATTGCCTCTCGCGCCTTTGAGCGCCCCACGCGAAAAATCTATGAGTATCTGCGAGCAGTCGCCCTGCAGATTTTCTATCTCTCTTACGGCAGAAGCGATCGTCAACGACATGTTCGTCCCCGTATCGCCGTCAGGCACCGGGAAGACGTTGAGCGCGTCGACTTCAGCCTTGTGAAGCTGAAGGTTTTTGCATCCGCCGATGAACATCTCCTTCAGCTTGGTACTGTCTATAATTTTCATCAATATTTCTCCATCAAAGTCTCACGCCGACGACGTTCACCACAATCCCGCTCACACGCATACCCGTGTAAGTCTCCACGTCATACTTGACGGTACTGCGTACGGAATCGCATACCGCCTCCACATTGACGCCGTCTCTGAGAACCACATACAACTCAAGATATATCTTGTTATTCACCGTTTCCACCTTGACGCCTTTACCCGCGGGCTGCTTGTTGAAAAGCTCCACAAGGCTGTCTGTCAGACGTCTGGAAACCAAATCCACTATGCCGTAACAATCGGCGGCAGAATAGTGCGCCGTCATTGCGATGGCGCTGTCAGAAATAGTAATTCTTCCGTATCTGTTTGTCGTCTTTACTGCCATAACTTAATATTACACGAATGAGAAAAAATTTGCAACTGTTTGCTTTATATTAATATACGCATATAGGTTGGATACGATAACGATTTTAAGAAAAAACGTCTGATTCAGACACAAAACGAGTCGCTTAAAATGAAAAATCAAACGACGGAGAATAAAGCCTAGCGTCTGAAAACGGCGCAAAACGAGATAGAAATCGTCTCGTTTTCCGCTTTTGACCGACTTTTGAGAAAGAACGGATAATCAAGTGTAAAAAGAGCGCGGAATTAACAAAAATTTTTGGAAAAGAGGCAAAAAATTGTTGATTTCTTCGGATATTAATGCTAATATATTTAGGCAACGAATAAGTCAGGAGGGATTTTTCTATGTCCAAAGTATGCAGTATTTGTGGTAAAGGTCAACAAAGCGGCAACAAAGTGAGCCACTCCAACCGTAAATATAGAAGAGCATGGGGCGCAAACGTTCAGAAAGTGGACTACATTGACGAGACCGGCAAGGCAGTCAAAGGTTATGTCTGCACCAGATGCCTCAGAACGATGAACAAGGCTGATAAGACAACCGAATCCAACGACTGATTTATATCAACGGTTATTCACGGACGCTGCAAAGCGTCCGTTTTTTTATCTGAAAAAGCCAAAATCACGCACAATACGCAACTTTGAACAAAAAAAAGCGTGCGCGTTTCGCGGTCGCGTAATAATTTGCCATCGCTTCTCGCCCCAAGTCCGACGGTTTGTTTATTTCTTTTCGCATCTGCAAAACAGTCGCAATATCTTCTTTATCAGCACGGGCGGATTTACGCAATAAATTCTCATAGTCACACCTCCTCTTTCAGGTCCGATTTCATAATACGAAACAAGCGCCAAAAACGTTCCTTGACCTAATAAGGTTTTATTTATTAATTGATAATACTTAATAATAATTGTTACTACTATATAATGTTTGTAAGTCGTATAAAATATCTCAATACGTCACCCGTAAAATACGCGTCTTCGACTCACGGCGGATCCTGACAAACTTCGCAAAAAAAATGAAACATGTATACTGACACGTCACACATACGAAAAGCGGTACTTTTTCCGTCACACAGACGAACTTTTCTTCCGGCGGCGCATTTACGTCACACAGACAAGCAGCGGCATCAATTAATCTTTTGCACTTCTTCTACCTTGCGTGACCAGTACACGCCATAATCGCCGCATAAAAAAGCAACGCTCAAAAAAATGGCGTTGCCGCTTTCATTTCATATTCAGACCCGAACCGCGCGGATTATTGTATATTGTTAACCGATATTGTTTGTCAAAGTGACGTCCTGCCCGTCTTGAGACAGGCTATCGCTTCGCAAGGATCCGCCGCTTTGAATACCGCGTTGCCCGCTACCATTACGTCAAGACCGCGCCTGACCATCTCGGGGGCGTTTTCAAGGGTCACGCCGCCGTCCAATTCGACGAGAACGTCCTTGCCCTTCGTCATCTCCTTGAGTACGGATATTTTGTCCATGACTTCGGGAATGAACTTTTGCCCGCCGAAGCCGGGGAAAACCCCCATCAACATTATGACGTCGACTTTGTCGACAAACTTCTCCGCAACATCGCAAGGAATATCGGGATTGAGCACTATACCTGCCTTTGCCCCTGCGGATTTTATCTTTTCTATCGTTCCGAAAGCATCTTCGCTTGCTTCCGGATGAAAAGTTACGAGATCTGCGCCCGCCTTTACGAATCTTTCGACGTAGCGCTCCGGTTTCACGATCATCAGATGCACGTCGAGAAACAACCCCGTATTCCTGTCAAGCGCTTCCACCATAGGCATTCCGAAAGTGATATTCGGTACGAATTCACCGTCCATAACGTCGCAATGCACCCAATCTGCATGCCATTTTTCAAGGTTTTTCACAGCTTCGCCCATCGCCGCGAAATCGGCAGACAGTATGGACGGCGCGATCAATATTTCAGCCATAGCGTTTCTCCCATCTTTTGTTGAATTCTTCGTATAATTTCAAATATCTTTCATAGCGTTCGGCAGGGATCTGACCGAGCTCTACCGCCTCTTTGACCCCGCAACACTCCTCGACTGTATGCGTGCAACCGCGAAATCTGCAATTGTCGCGGTATTTATCGAAATCGATATAATATCCCGAAAGGAACATCGGGTCGAAAAGCGGTATTTCAAACATCGAAAAACCGCAGGTATCGGCGATCTTGGTACCGTCGTCAAACTCCACGATCTCGACGTGTCTCGTCGTATGTTTGCCTCTGCCGCTCTTTTCTCCTATCTCGCCCGTCTCCATGACCTTGTCTCCGACAAGCGCATTTACGAGCGAAGATTTACCCACAGCGGACTGCCCGGCAAGACAATAATATCTGCCGCTTATTATCTGCCTCAACTCGTCTATGCCCCTGCCGTCTTCCGCGCAGGTAAGGATCACGGTGGTTATCTCTCCGTATTCCTTCTTCGCCGCGGCGTAAAGCTCGTCGGTCCCTTGAAGATCGCATTTGTTTACGCAGAGAACGGAATCTATGCCTTGTTGCAGACAACTGATTATCAGTTTGTCTACGAGAAGAAAATCGGGCTTCGGAACAGGCGACACGACAATTACGATGCCGTCGATATTGCTGACGTAAGGTCTGACAAGCATGCTGCTGCGAGGATAAACGTCTTTTATCACGCATTCGGACGCGCTCACTTCGACGTCGACTTCGTCTCCGACGTAAAGGGCTCCGTTTTCGCGCAACTTGCCGCGCGCGAAGCAACGCAATATTTCTCCGTCGTCTGTTTTGACGGTATACTTGCCCGCGACGCCCTTTATGATTTGACCCTTTCTTATCGTACCTATCGCCATGTTTCTGTTTGTTACTTTATTTTACTTGATAATAATTGATACTAATTATTATTTTGTTTATATTCGCCGTCTTGTATATACTTTCGGCGCAACTGTCCGCACGCGCCTTCTATGTCGGAGCCCATGCTTCTCCTGACGCTGCAACTTACACCGTTATTATCCAGAATTTTTCTGAATTTGTCAATAGCCTCGTCGTCCGAGCCTTTGAGCCCACGCTCCTTGACGTAGTTGAGCCTTATGATGTTGACGTGAGACGAAAATCCTTTGAGAAGCGCGCACAGCTCTCTCGCGCAATCTTCTCCGTCGTTGACGCCTCTGATCATCGAATACTCGAAGATCACCCTGCGTCCCGACTTTTCGAAATAATATTCAGCGGCGCCGACTACCTGTTTCACGGAGTAGCGGCAGGCTATCGGCATTATCGTCTTTCTGATCTCGTCGAACGGCGCATGCAAGGAAACGGTCAACACGGGAGAAAAACCTTCGTCCGCAAGTCTTATCATCTTTTCGCACAATCCGCACGTCGACAAAGAGACGTTGCGTTTTGACACGTTGAGTCCGTCTTCGTCCGAAAGCAACCTCAAAAATTCGGTCACGTTGTCATAGTTGTCGAGAGGCTCGCCGCTTCCCATAAGCACCACGTTGGTCACGCCGCGGCGGTCCTTTCCGGCATTGAGCGCGTTTACGACTATCACCTGCGACAGTATTTCACCCGCGGTGAGATTGCGCACGAGTCCTCCGAGAGTCGAAGCGCAGAATCTGCACCCCATCGCGCAGCCTACCTGCGTCGAAACGCACAGCGTATTGCCGTACTTGTAGCGCATCAGAACGCCCTCTATTATATTGCCGTCGTCTAGTTCGTAAAGATACTTCACCGTGCCGTCGATCTCGGACGTGTAGCTCTCTCTTATCGTGAGACCGAGCGCGCGCCATCCGTCTTCTTTGAGCTTTGCGACGAGACCTTTGGGAAGATTGCTCATCTCGTCCAGTTCGCGCCCCGCGACGATATGCCCGTACAGCTGTTTCGCTCTGAACGAAGGTTGACCGTATTGTTTGAGCAAAGCACCGAGCTTTTCCAAAGAAAGATCGCACAAAAGTTTCATACTACGCTCCTTTTCATTTTAGCCACGAAAAACCCGTCGCAACCTTTGTCGTCAGGCAAATAAGTGTGCTGTTCCTCAAGCTTGTAGTCTCTGTGCTCTTTGAGAAATTTCTTTATTCTGTCTTCGTTTTCGTCCTTGAGAAGCGTGCAGGTCGAATATACGAGAGTGCCTCCGTCCCTGACGTAAGCCGAAGCGTTTTCAAGGATCCTGCTTTGCGTCTGCGTCAATCCGAAAACGCAATCCTTGTCTTTGAACAGATATATGTCGGGCTTTTTCGCCGCGACGCCGAGTCCGCTGCACGGCACGTCGCAAAGCACGACGTCAAAGGACCTGACGAAAGCCTTGTTGAACTGCGTGGCGTCCATCAGTCTCACGTCGGGTTTTACGCCCATTCTGCGCGCGTATTGCTGTATCAGTTGCAGCCTGTGGTGATAGACGTCGCAGGAAATCACTCTGACGTTGTCTCCGACACCCGCGAAAAACACGCTTTTGCCGCCCGGAGCCGCGCACATATCGAGCACCTCGTCTCCGTCTTTAACGCCTGCTATCCGACAGCATCTGACCGAAGTCAACGACTGAAAAGTGATGAGTCCGGCGTCGAAAAGCGGCCTGACTTGTTGTCCGTTGCGCACGAAAAGGCAGTCTTCGAATTCTCCGTCTTCGACAAATCCGACGCCGCTTTCTTGAAGTCTCTTTTTTACCTCCGCAACCGTGGTCTTTCTTATATTCACGCGCGCATGTTCGAGTTCGAGCGGAGTCGCGGTCAGAAATCCCGACGTCGCGTCAAAGCCGTATTGTCTGATATATTGTCTGACTATCCAGAGCGGAACGGACGCTTCAACCGAAAGCCTCTGCGTTGCGTCCGTCGGCATAGACGGTCTCTTGCGACAAAACGCTTTTAGCACTCCGTTGATAAATCCCGTCGACCCCTGTTTGCCGACTTCCTTGGCGAGCTCGACTGTGTTGTTGACCGCCGCATAATCGGGCATGCTGTCCATACCTTCGACGCAATACATTCCTATCTTGAGAAGTATAACGGCGCTGTTCTGCGGTTTCTTCGCGGTCATCTGCGCTATGTAATAATCGTATTTGACGTCGTTGCGGAGCACGCCGTAAACGAGCCGCGTGACAAAGTCGCGGTTTTTCGCCTCGCCGAGCTTGCTCGTCAGAGATATGGACCCGTAAGCCTGCTGCTTGTAGACCTGCGACAATATGTTGTAACAAACCTTCAGATCACTCATTTGCGAGCATGACTCCGTTCAGATCGTTGTGTCCGCGCATGAATTCTTCCGCGGTCATGCGCTTGCCGCCCTCGAGCTGTACTTCGAGCAAAACGAGAAATTCTCCTTTGCCGCACGCGACGCACAGCTTTCCGAAAAAGGTCGCCGTCTCTCCGACAGCATAATATCTGCGGGTCGAAGGTTCGTCCGCGCCCAGCTTTCTCGCCTTCCATATTTTGAACAGCTTTCCGTCCAGCCTGCAAAAAGCCGACGGCCACGGATTTGTACCGCGGATGAAATTGACGAGCTCTTCGGCAGACTTTGAAAAATCGATTTTTCCGCTGTCTTTCGTAAACATCGGAAACCAGGTCGCCTGCGACTCGTCCTGCGGCGTAAAACGCGCATTTCCGCTCTCTGCGAGCGCAAGCGCCTCGACGATCGCCTCTCCGCCTTTTACCGCAAGTCTGTCAAACAGTTCCCCTGCGGTCTCGTCCGGCAATATCGCGACTTCTTTCTGAAGCATTATGTCGCCCGTATCAACGCCGAGCGCTGTCTTCATCACGGTTATCCCCGTGACTTTCTCACCGTTTATAACCGCCCACTGTATCGGAGACGATCCTCTGTACTTCGGCAAAAGCGAAGCGTGGACGTTGAGCACGCCGAAAGGAGCGAGAGACAACAGCTCCTCGTCGAGTATCTGCCCGTATGCGCAGGTCACCATGACGTCCGCGCCGAGAGCGCGAAGCTCGTCTTTGCCTTCAAGCCTGATCTTTTCGTACTGAAACACCTTGAGTCCCAATTCGATCGCCTTGCTCTTGACCGGACAATACGAAACGACGCCGCGGTTTCTCGCTCTGTCGGGCTGCGTGACTACGCCGACGACTTCGTGCCCCGCCGAGACTATCGCTTCGAGCGAAGGCACGGCGAAATCGGGCGTGCCCATAAAGATCACCTTCATTTCTTCACCGCCTTGTCATAATAGAGAATGCCGTCGAGATGATCGAATTCGTGACAGCAGGCGCGCGCGAGAAATCCCTCGAACGTGCCTTTGAGCTTGTTGCCCTTCCTGTCCTGAAACAGAACGGTTATCTTATACGGTCTGACGACTTCCTCGCTTCTGCCGGGAACGCTAAGGCATCCCTCCGGTCCCTGCTGGCTGCCCGACTGCGAAAGGATGACGGGGTTGACGAATTCGAAATATCCTTCGTCAGTCTCCACGACCGCGACGCGCTTGAGCAACCCGACCTGGGGTCCCGCAAGCCCGCAACCGTCCGCCGCGAGCATGGTCTCGTGCATATCGTCGAGAAGTTTGCCGAGTTTCTCGTCGAAAACGGTGACCTCTCTGCTCTTTTTTCTCAATACGGCATTGCCGTCTTTTACAATGTCCCGAAGCGCCATAAATACCTCAACTCATGCTTTGGGGATTGATTTGAGCGAAAACGCTCACTCCCCTCGTTTTATTTTCGTCGATGATGCGGTAAACTTCCCGCGTCACCTGTTCTTCGTACTCTCTTTTTATCCTCATGAGGATCTGATAACGGTAATTTCTCTCTATCCTCGCGACAGGCGAACGCATCGCCTGAAGGAAGAGAAATTCGTTTTTGTTCTCGAGTTCGTATGCCCTGATGTCAACAAACATGTTTTTCGCGCAGTTTTTGACCGTCTCGTCGTCCTCTCCCGTCATCAATACGCGCAGAATCGTCGAATACGGAGGGAACCCAGTGACCTCTCTCGCGTTGTTTTCCTTGAGGAAAAACCCGGGATAATCGTAATTCTTCGCAAACCTGTAAACGTAATGAGAAGGCGAATAGGTCTGCAATACGACGAGTCCTTCCTTTTCGCTCCTGCCGGCTCTGCCCGCGACCTGCGTGACGAGCTGGAAGGTGCGCTCCGCGCTCCTGTAATCGCTGAAATAGAGGCTCATGTCCGCGTCGAGGATCCCGACAAGCGTAACGTCGGGAAAATCGTGCCCCTTGGCTATCATCTGCGTGCCGACGAGTATCTGCGCTTCCTTCGCCTTGAACGCGCCGAGAATATCGAGATATGCCGATTTTTTTGTCGTCGTCTCGTTGTCCATACGCAGTATTCCGACGCCGGGGAACATCTTTTGCAGTTCCTCCACGACGCGCTGCGTGCCGACCTTGCCGTACCTGATCTCCTTGCTTCCGCACTCCGGGCACTGCGTGAGCATCTTGTAGCGTTTGCCGCAATAGTGACATTTGAGCATATTGTCCACGGAGTGGTAGGTCAACGTCACGTCGCAGTCTTCGCATTTTGCTATATATCCGCACTTTCTGCACATCGCGAAAGAGCTGTGCCCGCGTCTGTTCAGAAAGAGTATCGCCTGATTGCCGTTTTGTATCGTCTTTTTGAGCTCGGCTTCGAGCCTTCTCGAAAATATCCCGTTGTTGCCGCAAATAAGCTCGTCGCTCATGCTTACGATCTCTATTTTCGGCATACCGTGCCTGCTTATCCTGTCGGGAAGACTGACGAGAGAATACTCTCCCTTTTTGGCGAGAAGATAGCTCTCTATCGACGGAGTCGCGCTGCCGAGGACGAGTTTGCCGCCGTTGTACTGCGCGCGGAACCTTGCTATGTCGCAGGTGTTGTAGCGCGGATTGGATTCGCTGAAATAACTTGCGTCGTGCTCCTCGTCGATCACGATGAGCCCCACGTTTTTGAGCGGAGCGAATATCGCGCTTCTTGCGCCGACGACGATGCGCGCTTCGCCCGTCAGAAGGCGTTTCCATTCGTCGTATCTCTCCCCCTGGCTCAATCCGCTGTGAAGCATTGCGACGCCGCTTGAAAACCTCGCTCTGAAATTGCGCAGCATCTGCGGGGTCAGGGATATTTCGGGCACAAGCATTATCGCCGTTTTCCCCTCGTCGAGAACGCGCTGTATCGCGTTCATATACACTTCGGTCTTGCCGCTGCCGGTAACGCCGTACAGCAGGGAGACGGTCTTGTCCCCGTTCAATATCCTGTCCACGGCGTCCTGCTGCGACTGCGTGAGCCTGACCTTGTCCGCGTCTCCGCCGAGCCCGCGATAGGGTTTTCGGTATACGGGTTTATCCGTCTTTTCGACAAGACCTTTTTCGACGAGCGCGTTGACCGTCGCAGCTCCGAACTCCTCCGCGATCACGCTCATGTACTCGCCGCCTTCCTTGAGCTTTGCGACGAGCTCGAGCTGTCTTTTCGCACGGGCGGGTATCAGCTTTTGCGCCGCCTCGTCGTTGAAATCAGAAGACAGTCTGACATATATCCTTTTGAGTTCTCTGACCTTGCCGCCTCTCATCTGCCCGGGTATGAAAAGCCGCAGGCAGTCGATATAGCGAAGGTAGAATTTTTCTTTCATAAAACGCATAAGCGCGAGCATTTCTTCGCTTATGCACGCAAATTCGTCGAGTTTTGAAAGGACGGGTCGGAGCTTTGTTTCGTCATAATCGCTCTTATCCGCCGTATCAATGCAAAATCCCTCCAACTTTTTATTGCCGAAGGGAACCAGAACTCTGTCGCCTTTGCCGACGCAGAGACCGTCGGGAACGACGTAATCGAAAATCCTGTCGACTTCGCCGTTGCTTATGTCGACTATCACTTTGCAGATCATAAAGCAATCAGTTCGTCCAGAATTATTTCGGCAAGGCACGCTTTGATCATCAATTCGCACTCCCTCGTCCTGCCGTCCTTGAGAATTATCGTGGCGATATTGGTGTCCACGTCAAAACCCGCCCCTTCTTTCGTAACGTCGTTGGCGACAACCATATCCGCGTTTTTGGATTCGAGTTTGGCTTTCGCGCGTCGGATAAGCTCCTTCTTTTCCGCGCAGAACACGACGAGCTTTCTGTTGCCCTTCGTCTCTCCGACAGCCTTGGCTATGTCGGGGTTCTTGACGAGCCTGAGCGTGACGGAGCTGTCCTTGATCTTGTCGTCCGCGACATTTTCGACCCTGTAATCCGCGGGAGCCGCCGCCTTTATGACAAAGTCGCATTTATCGAGGTTGCCGAGAACGGCGTCGTACATATCGCGCGTGCTCGCGACGCTTATCACTTCGTCGATATATGCCGGTATCTTTGCGGTCACGAAACCTGCGACGAGGATGACTTTGCCGCCTCTGTTCTTGACCGCCTTGGCTATCTCGACGCCCATTTTGCCGCTGCTGTAATTGGAGATGAAACGCACTCCGTCAATGTCTTCGCGGGTTGCGCCCGCCGTGACCAGAACGGTCTTGCCGACGAAATCGCGCTTGGGCATGAGTATGTCGAGAACGCGGGCGTATATCTCTTCCGGCTCCGCCATTCTGCCCTTGCCGACGTCGCCGCAGGCGAGAAGCCCCGTACCCGGCTCGAAAAATTCGTAACCGCGCGCTTTGAGCGTCTTTATCCCCTGCGTGACCGCCTCGCTTTCGTACATGGCGGTATTCATCGCGGGACACACGAGCACTTTCGCCTTTGTCGCGAGCAGCGTCGTGGTGAGCATATCGTCCGCTATTCCTGCGGCGAGCTTGTCTATCGCGTTTGCGGTCGCGGGAGCAATTACGACGAGATCCGCCTTTTTCGCAAGCGAAACGTGCTCCACTTCCCAATGCTCTTTGGGCGCGAACATATCGCACGCGACGGGATTGCCCGAAAGAGTTTCAAACGTAAGCGGCGCGACGAATTCGCAGGCGTGCGCGGTCATAACGACGTTTACGCAAGCGCCCGCCTTTTTCAGTGCGGATACGAGTCCGCACACCTTGTAACAGGCAATTCCGCCCGTCACCGCCACCAATACGTTTTTACTTTCAAGCATTACTGATTGTCTCTCTTGATAACTATTTTGCCTTCGTAGACCTCTTTAGCCGCATAGCTCAAAGATTTCATGCCCGCCTCTTCGAGCAGGTCGGGATACTGCGTGTCGAGCTGACGCGCTCTCTTCGCGACGCCGCATACGAGGGCGTATCTGCACTCCGCTTTTTTAATGAGTTTGTCGATGGGTGGATCGATCATCATATATCAATTACCTCCGTAGATAAGTTTGTTAAGAAATACCTTGTTTTTTGCCGCGCTGCACTTTTCGGCACGGATTATCGCGCCGATGTCTTCGGCGCACTTTTCGGCGTCTTCGTTGACGACGATATAGTCGTACTTCTCCGCCTGTTTGAGCTCCTCTATCGCAGAACCCATGCGCACCATCAGTTCTTCCTCTTTTTCGGTGGAGCGCTTTTTGAGCCTCTCCTCGATGGTGGCTCTGCTGCCCGGCGTCACGAAGATCATGACCGCCTCGCTGAATTTGCTCTTTATCTCGAGCGCGCCTTTGACGTCTATCTCGAGCACGACGTCAAAGCCCTTTTCGAGCGCCTCTTCGACCTTCTTCCTCGGCGTGCCGTAATAGTTGCCGTACACGCATTGATGCTCGAGAAATTCGTTGTCATGCAGCATCTTCATGTACTCGTCGATGTTTTTGAAATAATAATCGACGCCGTCCACTTCCTTTTCTCTCGGCGCTCTCGTCGTCACCGAAACCGAATAGCGCAGATTGGGATATTTGCCGAAAGCGCGCGCGAGCACGGTGCCTTTTCCCGCGCCCGAAGGACCGGAAACGACTATGAGCTGACCTTTTTGTACTTTATTGTTTTCCATATCAGACAATCCTCACGGAATAAATTTTATTCGATATTCTGGATCTGTTCGCGGATCTTTTCGATCTCGCTCTTGAGCGCGACCACGAGATTGGCGACGTTGATGTCGCAACACTTGCTGCCCGTGGTATTTGCCTCTCTGTTCATCTCCTGAACGACGAAATCGAGCTGTTTGCCGATCGCGCCGCCCTTTTCGACGATCGCACGGAGATGCGCTATATGGCTGTTGAGACGGGTAAGTTCTTCGTCCACGGCGACTTTATCCGCATAAAACGCCATCTCGTTGATGAATTTTTCTTCGTCTATCGCGACGCCGTCAAGGTATTCCTGCACTCTTTCGCGCACTTTTTCACGGTGGACGGCGGTCATGCCGGGAGCGAGTTCCTCTATCTGTCCGACGAGCTTTTCGACCTCCGCGGTCTTTGCGAGGACGTCCGCTTTCATGGCTTCGCCCTCTTTGACTCTCATTTTGTCGAGATTCTCTATCGCCTGTCTGCAAGCGCAGTCAAGCGCCTTCAACAGCTCTTCTTCGTTCATGTCGCCGACTTTTATCGTCACGACATCGGGCATTTTGAGAAGCTCGTATACTCCGACGTTGTTCGTCAGTCCCGTGCGCTGCGCAATGCCCTTTGAGAGTTCGTAATACTGCTCCGCCAAAGCGTAATCCGCGCTCACCTCGTTTTTTATCTCTCTGTTATCCTCGAAATTGACGTAGACGTCGACGTGCCCTCTGACAAGCCCGTTTTTTATCGTCTTTCTCAAAGCGTCTTCGGCAAAATTGAATTGTTTGGGCGCCTTGACCGCAATGTCCAGAAAGCGGTGATTGACGACTTTGAGCTCGACCGTGAGCCTGAGTTGTCCGTCCTCGTAAACGCCTTTTCCGTAACCGGTCATGCTTTTGACGATCATCGGGAACCTCCTCGATACAAATAATCAAAATAAATGATACCACAAACGCGTATTTTTTACAAGTTTATTTCCGCGCAAAAACAAATAATTTATCACGTTAATATAACGCGACCGCGCGCATCGCCCTGCGCGCGGTCGTAAAAATATACTGTTTTCCGTCAAAGACTGCCCCCGCCGTCAGAGTCCCAGCCTTCTTTCGAACTCCTCTTCGTCGATTATCTCTATGCCTGCCTTCTGCGCCTTTGCCAATTTGCTTCCCGCTTCTTCTCCCGCAACGACGAGGTTTACGGTCTTGGAAACGCTGTCCGCGACTTCTCCGCCCCTCTCCTCGATAAGCTCTTTTGCCTTCGAGCGCGGATATTTTTTGAGCGAACCGGTGAGGACCACTTTCTTGCCGCTGAACACGCCTTCTTTTTTGCTCTTTTCGCGTATCGCGACGCCTTGTCCGAGGAGAAGCTCCACGTCTTCGACGTTGCGCGGATTGTTCCAGAAAGCGACTATGTCTCCCGCCGTTATCTCTCCGAAGTCGTCCATCGCTTCGAGCTGCTCCTTCGTCGCCGCCATTGCCGCCGGCAGGGTCACGAACGCGTCCGCTATCTGCGCCGCCGCCTTCTTGCCCACGTTGGGTATGCCGAGTGCGTATAAAAACCTCCCGAGCTCTGTGTCCTTGGATTTTT
Organism: uncultured Christensenellaceae bacterium; assembly: GCA_944383905.1. GTDB lineage: Bacteria > Bacillota > Clostridia > Christensenellales > UBA3700 > Ornithoclostridium. The sequence goes on along the minus strand of CALWRI010000003.1, from coordinate 105,364 downwards.
CTATCGCTTGCAGAATGTTGGATATTTTCTTGTCCTTGAAGCCCTCTATCCCCGTCAGATCGTCTTTGGTGAGAGCGTACAGATCGGCAAAACGCCTGATCTTGCCTTCCTGATACAAAAGCTCGAGCGTCTTTTCGGAGAGCCCCTCGACGTCCATCGCGTCACGGCTCACGAAATGCGCGAACCTGGATATGAGAGCCGTCTCGCAGTTGTCCTTGTTCGTGCACAGCACAAACGCGCCGTTGCGCTCCACCGGACTTCCGCAGGCGGGGCATACGGTAGGAAGCTCAACGTCACGGTTACCCTCGAGATACTCCGCGACTCCCGTTATCTCCGGAATGACGTCGTTGGATCTCCTGACGAACACTCTGCACCCGATCTTTATCCCCTTTCTCAATATCTCGTTGTAATTGCTCAAAGTGGCGCGGCTGACGGTGACCCCCGCAAGCTCCACCGGCTCGAGCACCGCAAGCGGATTGAGTTTGCCCGTGCGCGAAACCTGCCATATCACGTCTTTCACCACGGTCGTCGCTTCCTGCGCCTCAAACTTGAACGCCACCGCCCACCTTGGGAACTTCTGCGTATAACCGAGCTCCTCCCTCATCGAATAGCGGTTTATCTTGACGACCGCCCCGTCGATCAGAAAATCGAGAGAATCCCTCTTTGCGGCTATCTCGTCAAGCGCTTGAAGCACCTCTTTCTTGCTCGTCGAAAGCCTGTAATAATCGCTGACCTTGAAGCGGTTTTTTTTGAGAAAATCTATCATTTCGTCGCCGCCCGAAAAGCGCGCGCCTTCGATGTAGTTGACATTGTAGCATACGACTTCGAGTTTGCGTTTTGCAGTTTCGCCGGGGTCGAGATTGCGGATCGCTCCCGCAGCGGCGTTGCGCGCGTTCTTGAGAGGCACGACGTCGGGGTTGCTGTTGTAGCTCGCAAGCGCGGAAAGGCGCATTATTCCTTCGCCCTGCACCTCGACCGTGCCTTTGTAATCGATCGAGAGCGGCACGCAGTTTATCGTCTTTACCTGCGCGGTTACGTCCTCGCCGTTGACTCCGTCTCCTCTCGTAGCCGCGCGGACGAGCTTGCCTCCCCTGTATGTCAGATTTATCGTCAGTCCGTCGAATTTGTATTCGATACTGCACGCGGGTATCTCGTCGCCGTCCGCAAGTTTGTCCAGCCACGCTTTCATCGCCTCTTTCGTCTGGCATTTGTCGAGGCTGTAAAGCCTGCCCAGATGTTTTACGCTCTGAAATCCCGACAACGGAGCGCCGCCCACTCTGCGCGTCGGAGAATCGTCGAGCACTATACCCGTCTCCGCTTCCATCGCGACGAGTTTGTCGTACAGCCTGTCGTACTCCGCGTCCGCCACCACGGGCCGGTCGAGCACATAGTATCTGTAAGCGTAATCGTTGAGCAGATCAACGAGTTTTTTCATTTCGTCCATTTTTCACCTGTTGCGGATAACCTACACCCGCACGATAATTTTTGTATGTTATGCACGGCGGTCGCCGCAGTTTTTCAGACTATGATCTTTATCGGCGCAAGCCTCATATTGAACGTCTTTACACCGAGCGTTTCAAAACGGATCTTTGCGTTTTCGCCGCTTATCGACTCTATCACTCCGACGCCGAAACGCGTGTGCTCCACGGTCATGCCGACCTTGAAACGGGATACGTCCGCGTTCTTGACGGCTGGGATACCTCCCGTCTGTACGCTTGCCCCGACGACGGGCTGCGCTCTGCGCGCGCTGCTCCTTTGCAGATCGTCTATGCTTTTGCCGAAAGACGGCTGCGCTCCTCTTTCGAAGTCGGGGCGCTGATACGTCGGGCGCGGAGCGATAAGCCCTCCTTCCGTCAGAAATCTGCTTGCCTGTCCGCTCTCTATCCTGCCGAAGCGCATTCTCCTCTGCGCGTTGGTAATATACAGCCTCTCTCTCGCTCTCGTCACGGCGACGTACATTATGCGGCGTTCTTCCTGTATCTCCTTTTCGGTCGTCGTCGCGCGCAAAGACGGAAACACGCCTTCTTCCAATCCGACGACGAACACGCATCTGAATTCAAGCCCCTTGACGCCGTGCACCGTCGCGACCGTGACCTTTTCTCCGTCGTCGGCTTCGTCCGTATCCGACACGAGAGAGACCGACTGCAGATATTCTTCGAGACCCGCTTCGGGGTTGTCGCGCGCAAATTCCTTTATGGACGAGAACAACTGTTGCACGTTTTCTATCCGGCTTAATCCCTCGTCCTCGCTGCGATCGTAATCCTTGCAGAAATCCACCTTTTCGTCCGCGTACTGCACGAAATCGTAAATCGGCATATCCTTGTGCCCGAACAGATCTTTGATCAGCTCCGCAAAAGGTTCGACCTTCGTCTTCACCGCTCCAGTCAGTCCGAGGTCTTCAAAATGCAGCAAACCTTCCGCGAGCGTATATCCCGACTCGTCGCAACTCATCGCGAGCTTTGCGACCGTCGCCTCTCCTATCTTGCGGTTTGGCACGTTTATGATCCTGACAAGGCTCTCTCTGTCGCGCGGATTTGCGACTACCTTGAGGTATGCGAGCACGTCCTTTATCTCTTTGCGCTCATAGAATTTTTGTCCTCCGATCAATCTGAAAGGCAGGTTGTACAGCGCGAGCTTTTCTTCGAAAAGTCTGGTCAGAGCGGTCTGACGCACGAGTATCGCAAAGTCTCCCGCCTTGTAGCCGTTGTATCTCATGAGAGACATCATTTCTCCGATGACGAAATCCGCCTCCTGTCTGTCGTCGTAAAGACTGCGGTAAGTGACGCCGACGCCCTTGTCTCCCTCCGTCCAGAGAGTCTTGCCCATACGTTCGAAGTTATGCGAAATTATCTTGTTGGCGAGATCGAGTATGTTGGACGTGCTGCGGTAATTGCGTTCCAGCTTGTATATCCTGCACGACGGGAAATGCTTTTTGAAGTCGAGGATATTGCCCACTTCCGCCCCTCTCCAGCCGTATATGCTCTGATCGTCGTCTCCTACCACGAACAGATTGCCGTACTTGCCGACCAGCATACGCACGAGCAGAAACTGTATCTTGTTCGTGTCCTGAAACTCGTCGACGTGGACGTATCTGAAACGCTCCTGATATTTTTTAAGCACTTCGGGGTAATCTTTGAAAAGCAAAAGCGTCTTGAGAATGAGATCGTCAAAGTCGAGCGCGTTGTTTGCCGCGAGTTGTCTTTCGTAAGAGACGTATGCGCGGACGACGGTTTCCGCATGCGGGATCCCGTTTATCCTTTTGGCGTATTCCTCGGGAGTCAGCGCGTGGTTTTTCGCGTTGGATATATGAAAGCGGATCTGCTTTTTGAGCTCGCCCCCGTCCTCTATGCCCAGCTCTTTGACTATGCGGGTGACTATCTTGTCGCTGTCGCTGTCCGTATATATCGAAAAGTTTGCCGTGTATTTTCCCGTTACCGCGATCTCCATGCGCAGTATTTTGGCGCAGAGCGAGTGGAACGTGGAGATCCAGACCCCTTGCGCGCCTGTGACCGCCGCGACCCTCTCCTTCATCTCGTTCGCCGCCTTGTTCGTAAAAGTGATCGCGAGAATGTTGTAAGGCTCCACCTTGTCGTGTTCTATGAGATAAGCTATGCGGTAAGTGAGCACCCTCGTCTTGCCGCTTCCCGCGCCCGCGAGCACGAGCACCGCGCCGTCCGTATCGTAAACGGGTTTGAGCTGTTCGGGATTGAGTAGCTTTGAATAATCCATGTCTTCTCCTATGATACGCATGCGCCTGTCTCGCGTTGCGATATAAATATTTTATCATAGTCGCGCGGATAAGACAATCGATATAACTCACAACGACGCGCAAAATAACGGCGCCGAAGCCGACAGTAGCAAAAAAAATCCCGCATGTTAAAGCGGGACGTTTGCGGCTTATCGCGCCGAAGCTGTCTGTTTTGCCATCTCTCTCTTTTCCTTGACGTATCTCGCGGCGATCTGAAGGACGTGTCTCTGTCTCGTTATCTCGTCCGCGGTCTCTATGAGCTTTTTGTCGACGAGTCTGCCGATCGCGTCTCTGTTGTCCGTGCCTGAAGCCACGAGAGCCGTTATCTTGTCGTGCAGCAGTTTGTCTTCAAACGACTGTCTGACCGTGCGCCCGTTGCCGTTTCTTCTCGCCGCCGAGCCGTAATAGCCGCTCGTCATTCTTCCCTTTGCCTGTCTTGCCAGAAAGTGCATACTTTTTTCACATTGCTCTACCATTTTTAATTTCTCCTCACACTGTCGATGTTTTTACGTTTCCCGTAATGCCGACTTCTGCATAATACGCCTTTAATCCACACATTGGCAAGAATTTTTCACTTATTTCAAGCGGTTCTGCAAAAGTAGTGAAAAACCTACTTTTTTCGACAACGGCGCGATTTTTCAGTACGCTTTTTTACATAAAATTACTTGTCTTGACGCTTCCCCTCTCCTTTTCGTAAAACAAAAAAAACAGACGGTTTCTCCGTCTGTTTTCCTTGCATGAAAAAACCGTCCTTGCGGACGGTCGATTTCAGGACTTGTACATTCTCTTGCGAGCTGCTTCCGCCTTCTTCTTGCGTTTTACGCTGGGCTTTTCATAAGCCTCTTTCTTGCGGAGGTCGCCGATAATGCCGTCTCTCGCGCACTTACGCTTGAAACGTCTCAAAGCGCTGTCCAAAGATTCGTTTTCACCGACTCTTACGGTAGACATATTCTTCGCCTCCTTTTCCCTGCGGGACCGATCTCGTTATTTGCTCTAATATTATAATTAACCGCAAAAGGTTTTGTCAACAGTTTTTGTCGCTGTTTTGACGCTTTTTGCCCGCTTTTTCTCTTACCTCGCCCGTGCGGCGTCAAAGCGAAAGCTTTTCGGCAAGTGCCGCCATGTCGGAATTGATCTTGCCTTTGAGCGGAAACAGATCGACCCCGTCGCCATTCTTCCTCGGATATATGTGGAAATGCAGATGGAATACGCTCTGCTGCGCCGCCTCTCCGCTCGCGTTTACGATATTCACGCCGTCGTAGCCGCAGTCGTCGACGTAATGACGGGCTATCTTCTGAACGGTTGCCGCGGTTGCCGCAAGGTATTCCGCTTCGCAGTCGAGCACGTTGGTGCAATGCTTTTTGGGAATGACGAGGGTGTGACCTTCGCAATCGTCCGCAATGTCGAGAAACGCATAGGTCTTGTCGTCTTCGTAGATCTTATAAGACGGGATCTCCCCTTTGATTATTTTGCAGAAAATGCAGTCGTTCATATTTATTCCTCCGTGACCGTTGCCTCGACACCGTCCCTGAAAAGCCGCGTCGCGACGACGTTTTTTATCTCGCTTTGTCTTACGCCTTTTGCGTACACTCTGACGTACTCCCGGCTGTAACCCGCGACGTAACCGTCCTGTTCTTCCTCAAACAACACCTCAAGCTCTTTACCGAGCATGCTTCCGAGGTATTTTTCGTGCAGTTTTGTCGCGATCTCCTGACCCTCTTCGCAACGCTTCGCGACGGTCTCGGGAGACAGCAGTCTGTACTTTGCGGCAACAGTGCCCTTCCTCGCGGAATAGCCGAAGACGTGCACCTGCCCGAACCCGACCGTTTTGAGAAACTCTTTCGTCTCGTCGAAATTTTCGTCAGTTTCGGTCGGAAACCCGCAGATCAGATCAGTCGTGATATTCGCCTGCGGATAATATTTTCTTATAAGTTCTACCTTTGAAAGATATTCCGCCGTCGTGTAATGACGGTTCATTTTTTTGAGTACCGCGTCGCTCCCGCTCTGCAAAGAAAGGTGAAACTGCGGGCAGAACTTTTTGAGCGACTTTGTCGCGTCAAGCAACTTTTCGTCAATGACTCCCTGCTCGAGAGAACCGATTCTCACGCGGCAATCGACGTCCGAAAGTCTGCCTATGAGCGAGGCGAGATCCGTGCCCGTATTCTTGCCGTAAGAGGACAGATCGATGCCCGTCAGCACTATCTCTCCCGTATCCTTTGCAAGCTCTCCGCACTCTGCGATAACGCTTTCTTCCGACCTCGATCTGCTCCTGCCGCGAAGATAGGGTATCAGACAATAAGAACAGAAGTTGTCGCAGCCGTCCTGAACCTTGACGTATGCGCGCGTGCGCTCTACTGACGGCGTCTTCATCTCCTCGTAAACCGCGGGAAGCGGACATACGTCAGTGCCCGACCTTTCGATCTCTTCTGCGATCTGCGACTTTCCCGCGACCCCGGACACGAACACAACGCTTTTTTTGTTTTCAAACTGCGACGCGTTTGCCTGGCTCGCGCACCCCGTCACGATGACTTTCGCGTCGGGATTGAGTTTGAGACAACGCGTAACGCATTGGCGGGACTTCCTCTCCGCCTCGTTTGTTACGGCGCAGGTGTTGAGTATGTAGAGATCCGCCCTTTCAAGCTCGCAGGACACGTCGTGTCCTTTTTCTCTCAAAGCGCGCGCGATGCTGTCGCTTTCGTATTTGTTGACCTTGCAACCGAGATTAAAGACGACTATCTTCATCTTTCCAGCTCTCCTCTCTCGTAATCAGTCAGAGCTATCGTCACGAGCCCCGCTGTCTCGCAACGCAATATCCTTTTGCCGAGGCTGACTATCTGCGCGCCCGCATCTTTCGCCGCACTCACTTCGCGATCGGAAAAACCGCCCTCGCTGCCTATCACGACTGCGATTTTTTTTGCCGTCATGAGTCCCTTTACGTCGCCCACCTTGCCGCAAGTCGCGTTTTCGTAAGACATTATCACGCAGTCGTAACCGCCGAAAGCTGCCACGACGTCGCAAAACGCGCAAAGCTCTCCTATCTCGCAGGAAAGCGAACGACCGCACTGTTTGCACGCCTCTTTCGCGACGCGTTGCATCCTGTCTCGATTGAATTTGTCTTCTTCGGTATAATCTGAAAGGAAAGGAACTATCTTTCTTGCGCCCAGCTCGGTGCACTTCTGAACGATAAAACTCATCTTGTCGCCCTTCGGCAACGCCTGAAACAACGTGATGTCGAGAGAAGGATCGTTGTCGTTGTCTTTTACGCTCTCCACTTCGATGACCGCGTGATCCTTGCTTATTTCCGCGATCCTGCCCATGTAATCCTTGCCGTCTCCCGAACATACGACGACTTTGTACCCCTTCTTTTGACGGAGCACCTTGGTCATGTGGACGAACTCTTCCCCTCTGACATATATTTTATTACCGCAGACGTCCTCTTGCGGAACGAAAAATCTCCTGATCTCCATCAGTCCCTCGTATAGGCGAAGCCGCACCACTCGCCCTGTTCGAGCCTGTCTTTGACGACAAGTCCCGCAGTGGCAAACGCCTTTCTGACCTTGTCCTCGTAAGGCAGAAGTATACCCGAAATTATGATGACGCCGCCCTTTCTGACAAATCTGCCGATGTCGGGCGCCATACCCGAGAGTATATCCGCCGTGATGTTGGCAAGAAGAATATCGTAACTGCCGCTGCATTTGTCGAGAAGATTGCCGCATTCCGCCCTGACTACGCCGTCCACGCCGTTGTGCGCGCAGTTCTTTTGAGCGACTTTGACCGCGGTAGCGTCTATATCGTATGCGTCGACCTCTTTCGCGTCCAGCTTTGCCGCCGCGATCGAAAGTATGCCGCTGCCCGTGCCTATATCCGCAACGCGGGCGCCGTTCACGTCCTCTTTCTGAAGAAGGGTGAGACAAATGCGGGTGCTCTCGTGCTCGCCCGTGCCGAACGCCATGCCCGGGTCGAGGCGGACGATCCTCTGATCTCCGACGGGTTCGTATGTGAGCCAATCCGGAACGATGACGACTCTGCCGCAAGGTATCGGCTTGTAATACTTGCGCCATACGTTTGCCCAATCCTCGTCGTCGACGTCCGAAACGGAAACCTCGAGCGAGCCGAGCGGAAAACAGCTCCTCTCCCTCAACATTTTCAGTTCTCCGTCTACCGACTTTCTTACGGCGTCGAAGCCCTCTTCTTCAAAATATCCTTTGACTTTGACGACTTCGTTTTTTTCGAGAACGGACTCGTCGACGTAATCCCATATCACGTCGCTTTTCATGAGTTCTATAAAATCCTCTTTATCGAAAATACTGACGCCGTTGCTCCCCGCGCTGTACAGTATGTCTGCGACGAGCTCGCTTGCTTCGGTGGTCGTATTGACCGTGATCTCTTTGTATTTCATAGCTATATTATAAACAAAACGCGCGCGCAATGCAATAGTTTGAGCGAGCCGTCAAAACGCTTTTGATCTCTGTCGGAGTTTTTCGGATTTCAAAATATCGCCCGTCTCCGAAAACCGGGAGTCTGACTTTTCCGAAATCCGGTATGCTGCTCTTTTGCAATAAAACCTTTAGATAAAGAATTTATAAGCGCCGCCATGCGCACAGAACCGATATGAAAAACCGCCCCTTCGGGAGCGGTTTTGATCTTTCAGTCTTTTTTGAATTTTCTTATCTGCGGATACTGCGTTTCAGACAGCGAATTTTCAAATTCGAGAAGCGCCTGCTGCTGCTTGCGGCTGAGCCCTCTCGGAGTCTCGACGCGTATCGTGATGTACATATCGCCGTAGTCCTCGCGGTTGCTTTTTTTCATGCCGTACCCCTTGATGCGGATCTTTGTGCCCGACTGCGTCGCCTCGGGGATCGTGCAGACGGTTTTGCCCTTGGGGGTATCGATTTCGACTTTGCAGCCGACTGCGGCGTTGTAGAAGCTGACGGGCATCTCCATATAAAGGTCGCTGCCCATGCGTTTGAAACGCGGATGCTCCTGGACGTAAACGACGAGAATGAGATTGCCTTTCTTGCCGCCGTTTCTGCCGCAGTTGCCTTCGTTGCGGACTATGATATTCATACCCGTGTCGACTCCCGCAGGGATCTTTACGGTGACGGTGCCCTCTCTGCGGACGTAACCGTTGCCTCTGCACGTCCTGCACTTGTCGCCGACGACCTTGCCTTTTCCTCCGCATTGCGGGCATACGGTCTGAACGACGCGTTGACCGAACGGTGTGTTCTGCACGCGTTTGATATAACCAGTACCCTTGCAATAGGGGCATACGGTGATCGAAGACGAGTCTTTCGCACCCGTACCGTGACAGTCGGGGCATTCCTCGTCTCTCATCACGCGTATCTGCTTGGTAACGCCGAAATAGGCTTCTTCAAACGTCAGATTTAGCCTGACGGAAATGTCCTCGCCGCTCTTGGGGGCGTTGGGGTTGGCGTTTCTTCCTCCGAAGCCGAAAAGGTCGTTGAGTATGTCTCCGAAGCCGAACCCTTCGCCGAATCCGCTGAAACCGCCGCCCGCGCCCGCGCCGCCGAACTGCGGTCCGTCGGGATTGCCGTAAGCGTCATAGTTACTGCGCTTCTGCGGATCGGAAAGCACGTCGTGCGCCTCGTTTATCTCCTTGAATTTCTCCTCCGCCTGCTTCTTCTCCGCTTCGCTTGCGGTGGAGAATCTGTCGGGGTGATACTTCATGGCGAGTTTGCGGTACGCCTTTTTTATAGTCTCCTCGTCTGCGTTTTTATCGACGCCGAGGATCTCGTAATAGTTCTTTGCCATAGTCCTTAAACAGCCTTACAGGGCGGATCTCTCCTCCCCGTAAGACTTGTGCGATGTTGATTTTTATTTTACTTGTTGCCGTCGGGATTTTCGTTGTCGATTATGATGTCGTCACCGTTGTTGCCCGAATCGTTGCCCGCGTTTGCGGACGCGTTGTTCTGCGCTTCCTGCTGCGCCGCCTGATACAGCTTGGTGAATATCGGAGCGTTCTGCTTGCTGAGTTCTTCGATGATCGCTCTCGCCTTTTCCGCGGTGTCCGCGTCTGCGAGGTCCTTCTTCGCCTTGTCGACGGATTCCTGAAGCGTCTTTTTGTCTTCTTCGGACAGCTTGTCTCCGCTCTCCTTCATAGCCTTCTCGGTGGCGAAGATCATCTGATCCGCGTCGTTCTTCGCGTCGACAAGCTCTTTGCGCTTCTTGTCCTCTTCGGCATACTTTTCGGCTTCCTTGACGGCTCTGTCGATGTCCGCGTCCGAAAGATTGGTCGAAGAAGTGATCGTGACGCTCTGCGTCTTGCCCGTACCCTTGTCTACCGCCTTGACGTTGACAATGCCGTTTGCGTCGATGTCGAAGGTGACTTCGATCTGCGGAATACCTCTCGGTGCCGGGGGGATACCGTCAAGCTGGAAGCGTCCGAGCTCTTTGTTGTCGTTTGCCATCGGTCTTTCGCCCTGAAGCACTCTGATGTCGACCGCGGGCTGATTGTCCGCCGCCGTGGAGAATACCTGCGATTTGGAGGTAGGAATGGTCGTGTTTCTCTCGATAAGTTTGGTGAACACGCCGCCCATCGTCTCGATACCGAGAGAAAGCGGAGTCACGTCGAGAAGAAGCACGTCTTTTACTTCACCGCCCAGAACGCCCGCCTGTATTGCCGCACCGAGCGCGACGCATTCGTCGGGGTTGATGCCCTTGAACGGCTCTTTGCCCGTTATGTTCTTGACTGCCTCGATGACTGCTGGGATCCTGGTGGAACCGCCGACGAGAATGACTTTGGATATGTCGGAGTTGGAAAGTCCCGCGTCCGCCATTGCCTTTTTCATCGGGGTGATCGTCCTTGTGACGAGGTCGCTGGTCAAAGCGTCGAACTTGGCTCTCGAAAGATCCATGTCGATATGCTTGGGGCCGTCGGAGCTCATCGCTATGAACGGCAGATTGATGTTGGTGCTGGTCACGCCGGAAAGCTCGATCTTCGCCTTTTCCGCCGCTTCCTTGATTCTCTGAAGAGTCGGAGCGTCGGAAATTTTGATGCCTTCCTTCTTTTCGAACTCCTGCAAAATGTAGTCCATGATACGCTTGTCGAAGTCGTCGCCGCCCAGCATCGTGTCGCCGTTGGTCGCGAGCACTTCGAAAACGCCGTCCTCTATCTCGAGGATCGAAACGTCGAACGTACCGCCGCCGAGGTCGTAAATGAGGACTTTCTGTCCTTTGTTCTCGCCCTTGTCGAGTCCGTAAGCGAGCGCCGCCGCGGTGGGCTCGTTGATTATACGGAGAACTTCAAGTCCCGCGATCTTGCCGGCGTCTTTGGTCGCCTGTCTCTGGCTGTCGGTGAAGTATGCGGGAACGGTGATGACCGCCTGCGTGACCTTCTCGCCGAGATAGGATTCCGCGTCGTCCTTGAGTTTTTTGAGGATCATTGCGCTGATCTCCTGCGGAGAATAGCTCTTGTCGTCTATCCTGACTTTGTAGTCGCTGCCCATGTGTCTCTTTATCGAGCTGACGGTGCGGCTCGCATTGGCGACAGCCTGTCTCTTTGCGACCTGACCCACGAGTCTCTCGCCGTTCTTGGCGAAACCGACTACTGACGGAGTCGTTCTTGCGCCTTCTTTGTTGGCTATTACGGTTGCTTCGCCGCCTTCCATAACGGCTACGCACGAGTTTGTAGTACCGAGGTCGATGCCGATTATTTTTGCCATAATGATATACTCCTTTTGATCGTATTTTATGTTATTGAGCCACAACGACGAGCGGGTGACGCAGCACCTTGCCGTTGCGGATATAGCCTTTTTTGAGGATCTGGACGACTTTGCCCGCGTTTTCGGGATCGTCCTTGTTCATCGCCGCTTCGTGGAAATTGGGGTCGAATTCTTTGCCGAGCGCTTCTATCTCCTCCACGCCGTACTTGCCGAGCGCGTCGAGAAAAGCCTTCTTGACGAGCTCAAGCCCTTTTTTGAAAGTTTCGTCCTTTTGGGACTCTATCGCCATTTCGAGATAATCGAGCGTCGGAAGCACGTCCGAAACGACGTCCGCGACGCCCTCTTCATACATCACCGCCGCAGTCTCTCTGTTGCGCTTTTTGTAATTTTCGAAATCCGCCTGAAGTCTGACGTATTTCGCGAAAAGCTCTGCGTATGCCGCGTTGCCGTCCTGTCCCAGACTTTCGAGCACGGCTTCTTTCGCCTCCGCGACTTCTGCTTCCGCAGCCTTTTTCTTTTCGGTCTTGTTTTTCTTTTCAGCCATTTTTGTTGTCTCCGCCGTCATCCAGCGCGCCGCCCAGTCTGCGGAGCACCGACATGACTTTTTTATAATCCATTCTTTGAGGTCCTATCACTCCGACGTGTCCGACCTCTTTGCCGCCTATCGTGTATTTTGCGGTAACGAGCGCCATATTCCTGAGGTCTTCGGATTCTTCGCCGCCGATCTTGACATCGAATTCGACGTCTCCGTCGCCCTTGACGAGATCGTGCAGCTTTTCCTTTTTGGAAATGATGGAAACGAAACTCCTGACGTTGTCAACGTCTTTCGCCTCCGGATATTCAAAGATCTTGTCCTCGCCTTCGAGATAGAGCTGACTGTCTCTCGTCGTCCTGTATTCTTCTATCATTTCCAAAACCTGACGGAAAAGATCCTTGTAAGCTCTGAAAGTCTGTTCCATCGGCTCTTCGTAATGCTGTATCTCCGCAAGATTCTTGCCCGCGAACGTGGCGTTGAGCAGTTTGTTGGCGATCTCGACGTATCCGCCCTCCGCATCTGCGGGTATGGATACCATCTTGTCCTTGAGCACGCCGCTGTCCGTGATTATAATTACGAGCGCTGTGCCGTCGAGAAGATCGACGAGCCTGACTTCTTTTACCACGACTTTGTCCGTACCGGTGAATACCATAAGTGACGTGTAATTCGTCGCGTCGCTGACGACCTTTGCGGTGTTTTTTACCAGCTCTTCGACGGTACGGAAGTTGGAATCGAATCTGTTTTCGAGTTCCGCCACGTCCTGACAGCCTTCCTCGAGCATACTGTCGACATAAAATCTGTATGCCTTGGAAGAAGGCACTCTGCCGCTGCTGACGTGCGGCTGAACGAGATAGCCCAGCTCCTCGAGAGTCGCAAGTTCGCTCCTGATCGTCGCGGAAGAAACTTCGGGCATATACTTTGCCTGAATTGCAGACGAAGATATGGGTTGAGGATCGCTGATATAGCTGTCCACAAGCGCCTGCAAAACTCTTTTTTTGCGGTCTGACAATCTGTCGTCCATGCTTTTCTCCTTTGACGTTTTGGCAATCGGTTTACGCAATTGTTAGCAATCGCGCCCCTTGACTGCTAAATCTTATTATACCCCATTGTATGCAAAAGTCAACCCTTTGATGACAGATTTTGAATTTTGACGAAAAAAATTTTGCGTTGCTACAATCGCGCGCATTATTATATATCTTCCTCTGCCGTTCGGCGACCCGACCGACCCCGGCAGCAAAAGCGCAAAAAAGATCCGCGTATCAACGCGGACCTCCGTTTTCTCCTTTATTATTCTTGCTTGTCGGCATTTACGTCCGCCGTCTGCTTCTTGCGCTTTTTCTTGCGCCTTTCCGAGATGTCGAGCGCGGCGCAGACCGCAAAGACAGCCGCCAATGCCGCGGGGATTATCGCAAAATACCACAAATTGCCCACTTCGGGCGTCGCCTCGTGCTGCTCCGCGTATACGACCGAGAAATAATCGAGGTTTATTATGTCGTCGTTGGAAGAAGGAACTATTCTTATCGTGTGTTTCGCCGCCGTGTTGAAATCTATCGAAAACACGTTGCGGTTGTATTGAGTAGAACGGCTGTACAGATCAACGAGACCGCACTGCTTGCCGTCTGCGTATATCTGCATACTTCCGTAGACGTCGCCCGTTGCGCAATAGATCGAGATCGCCGTGCCGTAAAAGTTGAACTCAATCGCCGCGTCGTCGCCGTAACTTTCGAGTATCCAGCCGTTTACGCTGATACCGCCCGTCTTGTACTGCCATTTGCCCTGATAAAGCACCCTGCTGCTGTTCGAAGGCACGATCGTCGCCTCTTTTGTGTAAACTCCGCAGTAAATATCTTTCACGACGCTTGCGAATTCTACGTCGGACGTCATCGTCAGTCGGACGTATTTTATAGCAACGGGTTTGACGAAGGTACGGTTGATATTCTTGTTGAGGATCCCGTCGTCGCATACGGTATAATCCGTCCCGTCTTCGCTGACAGCCAGTTCGAAACCGACGCCTGAATTGTTCGTCCGGAGTATCAGATAATCCGCCTGCACCGCCTCGTCGAATTCATAGACGTAAGTGTGAGTCAAAGCCGGCTTTGAAGTAAAATATGTGTCGTCGTTGCCGTCGCACGCGGCTCCTGCCGATGATCCCTGTTCCGCTTTGGGATAAGCGACGAGTTTTGTGCCGAGATCTTCAAAATTCTTCCCGCCCTCTCTGCTGACCCCGAAACTCTGCGGAACGAGCTCGGGCGCGGAATAGGTCTGAATATCGTCGCGGTCGAACGGATAATAGACGAGATATCCGTCGTCGACGTCCTCTATCGTCTGCTCTCCCTTCTTGCTTATGCCGAGGCACGCGTAGGCGTTGCCTTTCGTCGCGAGGATATAGATGTCGTAATAGTAGGACACCCCCTCCTGCAACTCTATCTCATAACACAAAAGATCGGTATACTCGTTGACGGTGAGCGTGTTTTCAAACATCGTGAACATATACTGCGGCACGCCGAAATCCACGCGCGTCATGCCCTTGCTCCTGACGTATACGACGTAAGTCGCGGTCTCATCGACCTGTATCACGCCGTTGTTGACGCTGAACGTATACACGCCGTCGTCCACTTCGTCGTTCTGGGGCACTTCCGCCTTGAAAACGGCGCTCGACGAGACGAGATATTTGTCTCCGCTTTCCCCGTATTCCTTGACTGCGGTCTTCATGTCTCTCCACGGCACGTTTTCGTATCTCGAAAACACGGATACCGCGACGTTGCAGGTAAACCTGCCATGCAGTTCCGTCTTCACGCCGTCCGCTTCGAATACGAGGGTGAAGTTCTGTTCCTTCACGTCGGCGACGGGTTTGTATTCGTAAAGTCCGCCTTCGCCAGCCTTCCATTCCTTGTCTCCGAGCCTGACCTCGACGAGCTCGACTTTTTCCGCCGATGTCACGACCGCGCCCGCAAAATCGAATCCGACCCTCTCTCCCGAATTGACCGTGACGCCTGTCTTGTCCTCTCCCGCCGACGCGCCGATCGCATACGCGCTCTGCACGGGGACGTACACGGTTGCATCAGACAATGTCTGTTCGACGGAGAGTCCGAAAATCCCGTTCATATACGGCTCAAGATCTATCCCCTTTTGCGCAAACGTATTGCAGAAATACTGCGCGAGAGAGGGTTTTTCTTCTGCTTCCGAGCCGTCCTCATCTTCAAGTACGGCATATCCGACCGCTGTTTCCGCAACCTCTTTCTCTCCGAAAGAATGGATCAGGTTGACGTACACCGCGAGATCTCCGTATTCAGACAGCTCGCCCGCGAGACTGCGGCGGAGACAGTCGTAAGCGTTGTTTATCCAATATTCGTCGCCCGAATCCGTGCCGAGCACGCTGTCCGTCAGAGTGACGAACGCGCCCGCCGCTATTATCTGCGCGACTTCGTCCGCCGCGTCAAATCCGGCATAAAGCGCCTTGCCTTTGCAGAAACCGAGCATCGCGTCCCACGCCGCGCCGTGCGATAACGCCTCTGCGTCGAGCATGACCGACGCGAGGTCCGAAGGCAGGAAAAGGACGTCTTTTTCTTTGTCGTAACTTATTTGCGAGACGTTGCCGCCGACGTAAATATCCGTCGGAGAAAGTTTGTCCTCCCCGAATATCCCTGTCGTGTAACCGTCCGCGTATTCGCAGAACGAACGCCACCAGCTTGCCGCTTTCGCGACGTCGTCGGCGGAGTCGATGTATTGCGCGGGCAGGTATATCCTGACGTTCGTTGCGTCCACCACGGCGTATCCGGCGCTGTTCTTCCAATCTGCGACCCTGTCAAGACCGAGTCTGAAATACGAAGCGGCAACCCCTCCCGAAACGGTAAGAGTCCAGAATTCGTCGCCGTAACAATCGCCGAGATCCACTTCGAGAAGTCCCGAGACAGGAGACTCGAACGTGACCGTCGGCTCGTCGAGAGGCACGCTGTACGCGTTCGCGGAAGCCTCGTATCTGCCCACCGTCGCCACGACGGAACCGTCCGCCTTTTCTTCCGGCAACGTGACGGTTATCTTTTCTCCCCTGACGACGTAAACGCCGCAGAAATGCCAACCTTCGAGACGAGTGTCGAAGCATACGGCTTTCTCCACCCTCGGGAGATCGGCATACTCCGAGATCTCTCCCTGCGGAGTGACGGTGCCGATAAGACTTATACCGTCGCCGTATTTTCCGACTACGGTCTCCTGATAGTATGTGACGTCGTCCTTCGTATCGCAGGATACGAAGACGAACACGCACGCAACAAGAATCATCAATATCGTCAAAGCCGCTTTCTTCATATTTTTTATTATATATTATCCGCAGTCAAAAGACAATTATTTTGCTTGCGTTTGCGCCTGCGTTTGACAGCGCGCGCCCGCAGGCGTTATAATGTACTCATGGCAGAAATAATCACGATAACCGACCGCTCGGAGATAAAAGAGATCGCCCGCCTCGCGGACGTCGTATGGCACGAATGCTACAAAGGAATAATCTCCGACGCGCAGATCGACTATATGGTAAACAATTTTCAGAGCGAAAGCGCGATGCTCTCCCTTTTCGACGCAGGGGCGGAGTTCTATGCGTTGAAAGAAGACGGCAAGACCTGCGGGTACATTGTGCTCGAAAAGGAAAAGGGCGCGCTCTTCCTTTCAAAACTCTACCTTCACTCCTCGATCAGGGGCAAGGGCTACGGCTCTCTCGCGCTGTCATTTGTCAAAAAACGCGCGGCGGAGCTGAATTACTCTTCCGTTTACCTGCACGTCAACAAGTACAACCAACGCGCGATCGCTGCCTACCTCGCAAACGGCTTTGAAAAGGAATGTCCGCTCGACACCGACATCGGCGGCGGCTTTGCAATGGAAGACTATATCATGCGCGCAAAGGTCTGAACCTGCCCGGCTCCTTACGTCAGACGGAGCGTATTTCAAAAACAAAAACAAAAACAAAAAAATCGCCGCCCTTCCGGACGGCGATCGTTTTTTCTGTACCGATATTGACTTATCCCGAATAAGTCAGGTCGAGAAGTCCCGCGTTGCCGTCCGTGCGGCGGTAAACGACGTTGACTTTGCCCGTCTTTTCGTTGAGGAATATATAAAAATCGTGATCTACGAGTTCCATTTCCTCAAGCGCTTCTTCGACGCTGATTTTCTTGAGATCGAGAGTTTTTGTCCTGACAAGCTCGCGCTTCTTTTCCTGCGCGGGCTGCGGCGCGTATATGCTCGCTTCGTCGATGGCGGTCTGTTTGATCCTCTTGCCGAGTTTGGTACGGTGCTTTCTGATCTGACCTTCGATCTTGGGGAGCGCGATGTCTATGTTGTTGTACATATTGTCGGAGACAACTTCGCTCCTCACCATATTGCCGCCGAAAAAGATTGTGATTTCCATAGCGTATTTGTCTTTGCCCACTTCTCTGAGAGTTATGACCGCTTTTGCGTCGTCTTCAAAATATCTTGAAAACTTTTCCATCTTTTTATCGATGATTTCTCTCAGTCTGTCGCTGACACGGTAATTTCTTGCATTGATTTCTATACGCATAATTTGCCTCCTTCGCCCCCGCGTAATCGCGTAGAGCTTTTCCTTGTCAATATTATAACATACAAAAAATATAAATAAAAGATGCTTTTTGAAATTTCTGCCCCGTTTTGACAAAAATTTTGCATTGCCCGAAAATATACATAAATGTATACATTTTTCTATATCTATACAAAAAAGGAAGTCGCAACGACTTCCTTTTCGCTTTTGTTATTTTCTCCTGAGCGGCAGCTTTACGGTCACCGTCGTGCCTCTGCCGACCTCGCTCTTTATATCCAGCGTACCGCCGTACAGCGCAACAATGTGTTTTACTATCGAAAGACCGAGCCCCGTACCGCCCGTCTGTTTGGAGCGGCTCTTGTCTACGCGGTAAAATCTCTCGCAGATATAAGGCAGATGTTCTTCCGCTATACCTATGCCGCTGTCTTCTACGGAAACTATAGCGTCCGTATCGTCTTGTGAGAGAGTCACTTTTATGTTTCCGCCCTGCTTATTGTAATGCACGGCGTTGCCTATGATGTTGTTGAAACACTCGTAGAGATTGTGATCGTCCCCCTCTACGACAGCATCTCCCTCTGAAGAAACCGTTATTTCTTTTGCTGCAATTTCGTCCTTGTATGCCTGCGTAGAATCCTCTATGACGTTTCTGAGCGACACCTTTTCTCTGTTTCTCGCAACTTCTCTCGATTCGAGCTTGCTTATATACAGCATATCCATCACGATGTTGTGCAGCCTCACGCTCTCCGTATATATTCGCTTGATGTATTTGTAATCGGGAGAATTTTCGTCCGTCCTCGACAGCAGCACTTCGCTGAGCCCCTGCACTGAGGTAAGCGGAGTCTTGAGCTCGTGCGACGCGTTGGCAAAAAATACGCTTTTCTGCCTTGACAATTCCTTTTCTTTGGTAACGTCGCTTATGAGTATGATGCCGAGGTTTTCGCTCACTCCCCACTGTTTCATCCTGAATACGTTTAACACGAGATCTCTGCCGTGGTATTCGCAAGGGAAAGTTTCGTTGCCGTCCGCATCGAGTACGGAATTTATCTTACCGTAAAGTCCCTCGTCGTCTATCATGTTTATAAGAGCCGCGCCCGTCTTGATTTTGCCGAGCAGCTGTTCTGCTATACTGTTTCTGATAACGACGGAGCCTTTTCCGTCCACTACGACGAGTCCTTGCGTCATATTGTCGATAATGCTCGCAAGCTTTGCCTTTTCCGTCGTGACGGAATCGTAATTTTCTTTGAGAGCGGCGACGAGTTCGTTGAGCTCGCTTATTATAGAAAAATCCAGAGCGTCGGACGTAGAACACGGGCGCAGCGAATAGTTGCCGCTGTTAGCGCTCCTCAGACCGTCCCTCAGATCTGTAAGTCTGTCCTCAACTTTTCCCGAAAGATTATTCGCAAGCAGATACGAAAGTACGAAAGCGACTATAAGAGCAATCGCAACGTAAAGGAGCGCAATGCCGCTGAAAGACCATATATCGCTTGCGCTTTCGGCAACTCTTATTACGAGTTTTCCTTGATCCGTGTCGATAGCAAGCGCATAATAATACATCGATCTGCCAAGGGTTTCAGAATATCTCTTGACCACCTCGGGAGATCCTTTAAGCGCGGACACAACCTCTTGTCTCGACGAGTGATCTTCCATATTTTCGCTGTCGCTCTTGCCGCTGTCGAAAAGAACCTTGCCGTCTTCTGATATAACTGTTACCCTTGCATTGCCGAAATCCGAAATATTATGTAAAGTTTCGGGATCGTTTTTTACAATGTCCGCAAACATTTCAGCGTCTGCGGCGATCTCTTGTTTTATCCTGTGTTCCTGCACGCTGTAATGCGTCGCTATGCTCGAAAAAAACACTACGAGCGCCGTAACGAGCGATATGATAAAGCTTTGCAGGATTATCCTCTTTTTCATTATTCCACCCTGTAACCTACCCCGCGCACCGTCTGTATCGCGTTTGGTGCTCCCGCCTTGGAAAGCTTGAGTCTTATCTCTGCGATATGCATATCGAGAGCGCGCGTTTCTCCCATAAAGTTCTCTCCCCATATCTCGTTGAAGAGCTCTTCTCTCGGTACCGTTCTTCCGCTCGAAGACAGCAGATACTCAAGCAGTCTGAACTCTTTGAGCGTCAGCTGAAGATCTTTGTCTTTATACAAAATACGGTAATTGTTTTTATCTATCGAGAAGTCGCCCTGAACTCTGACGAAAAGTTTCGCTCTGCGAAGTCCCGCCTTTACGCGGGCAAGAAGTTCCATGACCGAAAAGGGCTTTGCCATGTAATCGTCCGCGCCCTTGTTCAGTCCTTTTACAAAACTCATTTCGTCCGATTTCGCAGACACGACGATGACGGGTATTCTCTCGTCTCTCGCCCTGATGTCGGATATTATAGTATATCCGTCCATATCGGGGAGCATTATGTCCACGATCACGAGCGCGGGCTTGCACTTGTTGAACGCCTCGAAAAACTCTTTGCCGTTGCCGAAAATGCGCGCGTCGTAAAGCCCGTCGAAAGCGCTTTCGTAGACTTCCTGTACTCCTTCGTCGTCCTCGATAATGTAAATCAGTTCCTTCATTGGTGTTTGCTGTGTATTCCGGTGTTGCCGAATTCTGCCCACTCGCAGATATTTACGGCGTGGTCGCCTATGCGCTCGTAATATTTGGCAATCATAAGCAGTTCAGCCGCAGTACCCGCAAACGCGGGATTTTGTTTTATCTTTTCTATGATTTCAGTGCAAGCCTCGTCAAAAAGTCCGTCCATTTCGTCATCGAGCGCCTGCGTTTTTTCGGCAAGTTTTACGTCTTCGTTGAGGAGCGAATTCACTGATCCCCTCACCATAACGAGAGCGAGTTCTCCCATTTTCAGAACGGGCACGCAATCCTCTGCCTTTTCGAAAGAACGCGTGATCCCCGCTATATCCGCCGCCTGGTCGCCTATTCTTTCGACGTCGGTTATCGCCTTGAGTATACATGATATGTCCCTGAAATCCTTGGCAAAAGGCTGATTGCGCAGCAATAACCTCATGCACCCGTTTTCTATGTCCATCTCCGCCTCGTCGACGAGCTTGTCCTTGTTTACTATGTCTTTCGCCGCGGTCTTATCCGGATTTTTCAGAAGTCCGTTGGCTGCCGCGAGCATGCTTTCGACGGTCCTGCACATCTTGGCGAAATCCGTCTTGATCTTATTGAGTCTGCTTTCGAGTCCGTTTTCCATACTTGCTCCTTGATATTATATCATTAGTCTTTGCGCATATCAAGCGCGTTTCGGCAATCAGCCGAACCTTCCCGTGATGTAACGCTCGGTCTGCTCTTTGCGAGGATTAGAGAATATGTTCTCTGTCGTATCGTATTCTATGAGTTCTCCGAGAAGGAAAAATCCCGTCCTGTCGGATATACGCGCCGCCTGCTGCATGTTGTGCGTTACCATTATCACGGTGACCTTTTGCTTGAGCTCTTCGCAAAGCTCCTCTATCTTGCCCGTAGAAATAGGGTCGAGCGCGCTCGTGGGCTCGTCCATCAGCAGTATCTGCGGCTGTACGGACAACGCGCGCGCTATGCACAGCCTTTGCTGCTGACCTCCCGACAACGCAAGCGCAGACTTGTTGAGCCTGTCTTTCAGCTCGTCCCACATCGCCGCGCTTTTGAGAGAGTTTTCTACTATTTCGCCGAGCGTGGTCTTATCCTTTATCCCGTACAGTTTGGGTCCGTATGTAACGTTGTCGTAGACGCTCATAGGGAAAGGATTTGGTTTCTGGAAGACCATGCCGACGTTTTTCCTCAATGCCTGAAGGCGCATTTTGGGGGAATATATGTTCTCTCCGCCTATCTCGAAAGTTCCCTCTATCCTGCACCCCTCAACGAGATCGTTCATCCTGTTCATACATTTGAGCAGCGTTGATTTTCCGCAACCCGACGGACCGATAAAAGCGGTTATTTCGCCTTTTCTCACGTCCATGTTAATATTCTTCAGAGCCTGGAATCCGCCGTAAAACAGATTGACGTCTTTCATCTTTACGGCAATTTCTCCGAGCTCGAATTTCTGTATTCCGTTATCGTGCCTCATGCTTTTTTCTCCTTTTTGGGTCTTATCGCGAATACGAGCGCGTTTATAACTACTACGAGCACTATGAGTACGAGCGCGGTAGCGTATGCCTCGTTCATGTAAAGTCCCTCGCTTGCGAACATGTACATCATTACCGCAAAACTGCTGCCGGGCGACATCACGTTTCTCGGCATATTCTTTACCGAACCCGCGGTGAGCAAAAGCGCGGCGGATTCGCTTACTATACGGCCGATACTGAGTACCGTAGCCGTAAGAATTCCTTTTAGAGCACACGGCAGAACTACTTTGCCGATAGTGTGTATTTTGCCCGCACCCAGAGCGTAACTCGCCTCTCTGTATGCAAGCGGAACGTTTATCAGACTTTCCTCCACCGACCTAACTATCGTCGGAAGTATCATTATCGACAACGTGAGTCCGCCCGACATCAGGCTGTATCCGAGCCCGAACGCGTCGTTAAAAACTATTACGCCGAAAAGACCGAACACTATGCTCGGTATGCCCGAGAGCGTATCCGTAAAAAGACGTATTATCCTGACAGCTCTGCTTCCGCTCTTTGAATATTCGACGAGATATATCGCCGCGCATATTCCCATCGGCAACGCTATCGCAAGCGCGATCCCGATAAGAGCGCCCGTACTTACGAAAGCGGGCGCGAGAGAGTTTTTGCCTGCTCCCGCTTTTCCGAATAAAAAGTCAGTAAAGCCTATCACGATAAACGCCTGAACGCCTTTTACTACTATAAATCCGATAAGATATGCGATCGCCGCGATCATTATCGCCGCGCCCGCGAAACACAGCCATTTGAGCAAAGTGTAAAAGAACGTCCTTGTTCTGTAAACGACGTCGCCGTTCTCGTCCTTTCCTGTGCCGAAGATCTTTGAGCGGACCTTGCCGAAAGCAAACGATATTTTTTCAAACGCTGTCGAAAAAGCCGACTTTACTTTCGAACAGGCACATGATACCGCATCTATGCATTTATTCAACGCGCCTGCCGTCTTCACTCTTGCCGCATACAGTTTTCTGCCCGCAGCGGAACGCGTTTTGCCTTTTGACGTAACGTCTTCGCTGCCGCTGACAGAAAAACGGAACTTTTTCTTTTCTCCGCCTTTTCCGCCGCTCTTGACTGCGTACAGTATACCGTTGAGCAAGAGTATGAATATGAGCAGAACGAAACCCGTCGCTACAAGCGCGCTTCTGTGTACTCCGGACGCATAGGACATATCCATAACGATATTGCCCGTAAGCGTCATAAAGCCGTCGAAAAGACCTTTAGGGAACTGCACCGTATTGCCCGCGACCATGATGACTGCCATCGTTTCTCCGACCGCTCTGCCTATGCCGAGCCCCAAAGCCGTCATTATGCCCGATTTAGCCGAAGGGACGAGAACTTTGAACACGCTCTGTTCCTTGGTGAGTCCGAGCGCGAGCGCTCCTTCGTAATAAGCCTCGGGCACAGCCGACAATGCGTCTTTTGCAAGACTTGCCACTGTGGGAAGAATCATTATGCCGAGTACGAGAGAAACCGCGAGTATACCCGTACCGTTACCGCTCGGACTTATCGCCGCGAGTGCGGGAACGATCTGTTTTAAGCCGAAATATCCGTAAATAACGCTGGGAATACCTGCAAGTACGCTGATAAGCTGCGTAAGCGGCATCTTGAGTTTCTCAGGACAGAAATAAACGTTGAATACCGCAACCGCTATGCCGAGCGTACCGCCGAAAAGCAACGCGCCTCCCGTGGCGATAGTCGAACCTACTATCATCGGGAGTATGCCGAATTTCTCCGATGCGGGTCCCGAATAACCGGGCGACCACGTCGTGCCGAACAGAAAATTGAATACGCCTATTTCTCTGAACGCGGGCACGCCCGCATATAAAAGATAGCCGATTATCGCGGCTACCGACAATACGGCGAAACACGCCGCCAGGAAAAACACGATCCCGGCGACGGTTTCTTTTACCGTATTGGAATTAACTTTTACCGATCGATTCATATCAGACTATGCAACCGAAATCCGCGATGATCTTTTTGCCTTCTTCGCTCTGTATGAAGTCGAGGAATCTCTTTGCCGCGTCGCTGAGCTCTGCGTCTTTCTTGACAGCGAGCACGAACGGTCTTTGCAGTTTGTAATCACCCGATTTGATATTCTCTACGGTAGCTGCCACTCCGTCGAGAGTTACCGCCTTTACTCTGTCGTTGAGAGAGCCGAGAGATATGTAACCCATAACGTTCTTTGCACCCGCAACTCTTTCGATAACGCTGCCCGTCTGATCCTGGGTTTCGCCTTTGAGCTCTTTGAGTTCTTTAAGGCTGTTGCCCTCGGAATTTTTGATAAGCTCGTTGAAACCGTCTCTCGTACCGCTGCCGTTACTACGGTTTACGGGGGTATTTACGCTGCCGATAGCGGTGCCGTTTGCATACAGATTGTAAACCTGATCGCTCGTTACGTCGGTGAGTTCGCAATCCTTATTAACGATTATCGCTATACCGTCCTTGCATATCTCGATAGACTCAAGAGTTTCGAGCTCTTCGGCTTTGAGCACACGGGACGACATGCCTATTTCGCACGCTCCTTTCTGTGCGTCTGCTATACCCTGGGACGAACCCGAACCCGTGATGAGTATCGTAACGTCGCCGTTCTTTGCCTCAAATGCCTCTGCGAGTTTCTCCATAAGCGGAGTAACGGACGTAGAACCCGTTATTATCACTTCGTTAGCGTCCGAACCGAAACATCCCGTAAACGCTGCCGCGCAAATACCTGCGGCAATCACGCAAACCATTGCGAACATCAATATTTTTTTGCCTTTCATATTAAACCTCCTGTGTTGTACAACAAGATTGTATCAAAGGCGGATTTTCTTAACTATCAAGCAAAAGTCAGTCTATTGTAAGTTTTTTGTAAGCTTGAGAAAATAAAAAAACGGAGCCTTTTGCAAGACTCCGTAATATTTATACCGATTTGATTTCAGCCGAGCACGACGTCGAGCACCATCATCACGACAAAGCCTATCATCACGCCCCAGGTGCCGAGATGCGGATGTTCCGCGAGTTTCGCGTCGGGGATAAGGTCTTCCGCTACGACGAAGATCATCGCGCCGCCCGCAAATGCGAGAAGCCACGGCTGAAGTTCGCTTACGAAAGCGGACAGATAATACCCGAGCACCGCGAATATCGGCTCGACTATACCGCTGAACGACCCGAGCAAAAACGCCTTGTGTTTGCTGCCCGTCAGGTTTTTCATCGGAAGCGCGACAGAGGCGCCTTCGGGAAAATTCTGAAGTCCGAGACCGATCGCAAGCCCGAGCGCGGACATATAAGCGGAATGTTCTCCGAGAGAAGCCGCAGCGCCGAACGCTACGCCCGCCGCGATGCCTTCGGGAATATTGTGTATCGTAACTGCAAGGAAAAACTTTGTCGTCTTCTGAAAATTGCTCCTGTGTCCTTCTTCCTTGTCGGTACCGAAATGGAAGTGAGGTATGACTTTGTCGAGAAGCACGAGAAAAAGACCTCCGACGATAAAGCCGACCGCCGCGGGGAGCACGGACATGTACTTGTTGTAGTCGAATATCTCGAGCGCGCCTTCCATAGACGGCAGAAGCAACGACCATATCGTCGCTGCGATCATAACGCCCGCCGCAAAACCGAGAAAAAGCGTGTTGAGCTTGGGAGAGATCTCTCCCCTGAACAGGTATACGGTCGCGGAACCGGCGCAAGTAAAAAGAAATATCAACGAAAAACCCAAAGCTACAATGCCCTCGTTGCTCATACGGCACACCTCTCAACTCATTATCCTATACCATTATACTACCGCTTTCGCGAAACCGTATAAAAAAATTGCATTTGAAACAAAAAAATTACATTTTCGGTCTTTGAGAAAAAATCGCGTCATCCGCGCCCGAAACACTCAACGAAATAAGCGGCGGCGGATCTCTCCGCCGCCGCCCTATATGCGGATTTCTTATTCTTCCTTTGCGCCGCCATCGGGGGCGTCTTTGTCGTCTTTTTCCGCGGGAGCCTCCTTTTCTTCTTCCTTCTTGCAGGAAGTAAACGTGAGTTTTTCACCGTCGAAGTCGACCTTGACGTCGTCGCCTTCCTTGACCTGTTTCATCAGGATTTTTTCGGAAAGTTCGTCCTCGATCATCTTCTGGATCGCCCTGCGCAGAGGTCTCGCGCCGTACTCGACGTTGCTGCCCTCTTTGACGATATACTCTTTCGCCTTGTCGGTCACGTCGAGAGTGATCTGCGTTTGTTCGAGGCGCTTGGACAACTGTCCGAGAAGCATATCTACGATCTTTCTCATGTCGTCGTCGTTGAGCGAACGGAAGATTATCGTGTCGTCGATACGATTGAGGAATTCGGGACGGAATTTCTTTCTCAAAGCCTCCATCTGCCTTTCCTTCATATCCTCGTACTTCTTTTCCTCGTCCTTGCTGCCGAAGCCGAGTCTCGAAGCCTTGATCTCGCCCGCGCCGACGTTGGAAGTCATGATTACGATCGTGTTTTTGAAGTTTATCGTCCTGCCGTGAGAATCGGTCAGTCTGCCGTCGTCGAGTATCTGAAGCAGGATGTTGAAGACCTCGGGGTGCGCCTTTTCGATCTCATCGAAAAGCACGACCGAATAAGGTTTTCTCCTCACTTTTTCCGTGAGCTGCCCGCCCTCGTCGTAGCCGACGTAACCGGGCGCGGAGCCGATCAGTTTGGAGACGTTCTCCTTTTCCATATACTCGGACATATCAATGCGCACAAGCATGTTTTCATCGCCGAACATCGCCTCTGCGAGCGCTTTGCAAAGCTCTGTCTTGCCGACGCCCGTGGGTCCGAGGAATATGAACGATCCCGTGGGTCTCTTGGGGTCTTTTATACCCGCTCTCGCACGCCTGACCGCCTTTGCGACCGCGCTGATCGCCTCTTCCTGTCCGATAACTCTCTTGCGAAGTATGTCTTCCATTTTGAGCAGTCTGTCCGCCTCGCTCTCCGTAAGTTTGACGACGGGGATGGACGTCCAGCTCGCAACGACGTTGGCAATATCGTCCGCGGTTACGGTCAGATCCTCTTTGCCGCGGTTTTTCATCCATTCTTCCTTGGCTTTGAGTATGTCCTCGTGCACCTTTTTCTTCTCTTTCTGTATCTTTGCCGCGCCTTCGTAGTCCTCGCGGGAAGCGCACGCCTTTTCGTCGATAGAGAGTTTCGCCTCTTTTTCCTCAAGATCTCTGACCTCTTTGGGCAGAGTGAACGATCCGGTCTTCTTCTTTGACGAAGCCTCGTCGATAAGGTCGATCGCCTTGTCTGGCAGGAACCTGTCGCTGATGTATCTGTCGGACATCTCCGCCGCCGCTTCGAGCGCCTCGTCCGTAATCTTCACGCCGTGATGGGTCTCGTACTTCTCTCTGATGCCTTTGAGGATCGTCACGGTATCTTCGACTGAAGGCGGATCCACGGTTATGGGCTGGAATCTTCTCTCGAGAGCGCTGTCCTTTTCGATAAACTTGCGGTATTCCTCGATCGTGGTCGCGCCGATCGTCTGCATTTCTCCTCTCGCGAGCATGGGTTTGAGGATGTTTGCGGCGTCCATTGCTCCGTCCTTGGAGTCTCCCGCGCCGACGATCATGTGAATCTCGTCGATAAACACGATTATGTTGCCGTTCGCCTTTATCTCGTTTATCACGTTTTTGAGTTTTTCCTCAAATTCGCCGCGGTATTTGCTGCCTGCAACAAGGCTGGTGATGTCGAGAGAATAGACGGTCTTGTTTTTCAGAGTCTCCGGCACTTCGCCTTTGACTATCGCCTGCGCGAGCCCTTCGACTATCGCGCTCTTGCCCACGCCCGGCTCGCCGATGAGCACGGGGTTGTTTTTGGTACGCCTCGACAGTATTTGGATTATCCTTTCGATCTCCTTGCTTCTGCCGATTATCGGGTCGAGCTTGCCTTCGCTCGCCTTCTGCGTCAGATCGCTGCCGAATTTGAGCAGGTTTTCGGAGAGCTTGCCCGACTTTGCCGACGAATCCTGCGAGTCGAACAGACCCGAAGAACTCTCGCCGCCCGAATACTGCGACTGCGATCCGATAAGAGATTTCGCCGCGCCGTTTTTGACCTCCTCGGGATCGGCGATCGACGCGATGGCTCTGATAGCCACGCTGTCCGGCTCCGCGAACATCGCATACAAAAGCGCGTCCGAGCCGATTTTGTCACGCCCCATAGAGCCTGAAATGCTGTTGGCGTATCTCATTATCGTGCGCACTCTGTTGGAGAGCACGATGTTGGGATTGTTCTCACCGTTGTCTTCCACGAGCCCGATGAGGCTTTCCTCCGTTATGCCGTATCTTTGCAGTATGGCATACGCGCGGCATCCTTTTGCCGTCACCATACCCATTAAAATATGTTCTGTTCCCAGAAGTCCTCCCGAGATCGACGCGTATCTCTGCGCGCCGCGGATGACTTCTTCGCATTCGCTTGAAAAATTACTCATGTCCGTTACCTCCTTTATTGCTGAAGAAACTTTCTGCCCAGAGCCGCTCTTGCCTTGTCTCTGTCGCGCGGCTGCAATACCTTTGCCGCGAGCATACACAGCATTGCGGGTTGAGAGAGAGTCAGTAATTTGTTTATTTTAGCCATATCCCTCGAAACGTATCCCAACGCAACTCCCAGCTTGACGTATCCGAGAAGCTCGGAGAACTCCGCGGAATCGATCAGATAGCAGTTTGTCAGGATCCCGAACGCACGCATGATCTTGTCCTGAAGCTCGACGCCGTGCGTCTTTTTGAGGTTTTCCCTTTCTTTGCGTTCTATTTCTATTATCCTCGAAACCGTCTTTTTCACGAGGTTGATTATGTCTTCTTCGCTCTTGCCGACGGTCGCCTGATTTGAGATCTGATACATAAATCCCTGCGCGCCGCTGCCCTCGCCGTAGACGCCTCTCGTCGTGAAGTCCAGCCTTTGAAGATCGTTGATGAGAGAATTGATCTTTTTCGTCAGAGTCAACGCAGGCAGAAATACCATGACCGAAGCGCGCATCGCGGCGCCGAGATTGGTCGGGCACGCGGTCAGATAACCGAGTTTGGGATCGAAGGCGATATTCAGTTTTGCGGCTATCGCCTCGTCCACCTTCACCAGCTTTCTGTAAGCGCCGTCCAGGTCGAAGCCTTCGACGACGCACTGTTCGCGGATATGGTCTTCTTCGTTTATCATGACGGCGACATCCTCGTCTTCACTGACGACCAGCGCGCCGAAGTTGACGTTTTTGACGAGATCGTTGCTTATCAGATGCTTTTCGACGTAAGACTGCGCTAGCAGACTGTCAATGTCGCACATCTTGTAAAACCTGGATTTGAAAAGTCCGTCGCACGCCTCTTTGACGCCCTTCATCAGTACGGAATATATCTCCTCCTGTCCGCTCAGTCTCTTGGGGAAAGGCAGATCCTTGACGTTCCTTGCAAAACGTATTCTCGTCGATACCACCACGTCGTCCACTCTGTTATCCATTTTCAGCCCCTCCCTTTGAGTTTTTCGATTTTGTTCTTTATCTGCGAAGCGGTTTCGTAATCCTCTCTCGCCACCGCTTCTTTCTTTTTACGTTCAAGCTCCTCTATGCGTTCCTCGAGCGTGGGCTCCTTCTTTCTCGTCTCCTCGTATCCGCCCGACGAAACTGCCGCCGCGCCTCCCTTGGGAGTCCTGCCCCTGTGCTCGGAGCCGCCCAGCTTGTATACGAATTCGTTGGCAAGATCGCGGAAAGTGTCGTAACACTCGCTGCACCCGAAGGTGTAGCTCTCCCTTATCGCCCTTTCGGTCATTCCGCAGTTGGGACACGTCCTTTCTCTGACGACGGGCTCTTCCGCCATAGGCATTCCCATTATCGAGGAAAAAAATCCGTTTATCCCGTTTGTGAAAATGTCCTCGAGCATTCCGTTGTCGCGAAGCTGCTGCGCACATTCGGCGCAAAGCTCCTTTTCAATCGTCTTGCCGTTTATGCTGTTCTTTATGAATACGGTTGCGGGTCTTTTGCCGCACACCTGACACATATGAAGTTTTCCGTTGTTGGTTGCCATACTTGTTACCTCCTTATTAAAGCGATGAGAATTTCTCTGAACACGTTTTTGCGCAGATTTTCCACCGCTACCGATTGCAGCGCCTTGTCGCTCACGGCGCTCTTTATGATGTCCGCTTCCGCGGGAGTGATTATTTCCTCTCTTTCGAGCCTGTCCACGACGTCCGCCGCCTTGTTGTAAGTCAGCTCGTCGATATTGTCAATCTCTTTTACCAGCGCGGGGAGCAGATCTTCCTTGTCCTGGGACAGCCTGACCAGCATAATGAAGCCGCCGCCGCCTCGTCTCGACTCGATATAATAACCTCTGTCCACCCCGAAGCGCGTCGTCAGAACGTAATTTATCTGACTCGGCGATACGTTGAAATAATGAGCCAGCTCGTTTCTCGAAAGCTGTACGCTGTCGTCCCCGTCGTCGAAAAACGACAATATGAATTTTTCTATGCTGTCGGATATATTCGCCATTTTCCGCCTCCTTCGGACCCCGAAGCCCTTATTCCCTCCGCCGTCTTTGCTCAAGTCGCGAAAGGTGATTTTTTCAAGATCTAAAAAAAATTTGACTTTCTTTGACCTTTCGACTAAATTATATCACGATCTTTGCGTATGTCAATAGTTTTGTGCGATTTTTTTGAAAAATTTTCAGTTTTTTTTCGCTGCGTCGCGCAAAGCGAAGTTGCGCCCGCCCTTAACGCTCGTCACGACGTGCTTGCAAAATCTGCGGCTTGCAAAATCGCTTCTCCGCCCGCTTTTTCCGTATATTATTCAGATACATTAATCCTGCCGCCGTAAACTATTTTTATTCAAAAAAAAGCACCCGCGGCGCGGGTGCAGTATCTTAAAGTTCTTTTGAAAGCGTCTTTATATAGTTTGTCAATCCGTCCTTGAGCGTATTGTCGCGCAGAGCGTACTCTATCGTAGCCTGTATGAATCCCAGCTTGTCGCCGACGTCGTAACGCCTGCCTTCAAGCGCATAAGCGTACACGCCGGTGCTCTTTGCCATCATCTCTATCGCGTCGGTGAGATATATCTCTCCGTTGGGTGCGGGCTTGCATTTTTTTATCAGATCGAAGATGTCGGGAGTCAGAACGTATCTGCCGATATTCGCAAGTCTCGACGGCGCCGTACCCGGCTTGGGCTTTTCGACAAGCTCGAGCACTTCGGCATATCTGCCCTTCGTCTGTCCCGGGCGCACGATGCCGTACTTGCTCGTCTCGCTTTCAGGCACTTCCTGGCAGGCGATCACCGACTTACCCGTGGTCTCGTATGCGTCGATAAGCTGTTTGAGACAGGGCTTTTCTGGGTTGTAAACGATGTCGTCGCCGTACATTACCGCAAAAGGCTCTCCTGAAATGAACGCTTCGGCTTCGAGCACCGCGCTGCCGCTACCGTTCATTTCTTTTTGTCTGACGTAATGGATATGCGCCATATTCGTAATATCCCTTACGACTTTGAGATAGGCGTCCTTGTGCTCTCTTTCGAGTATCTGTTCAAGCTCGACCGCCTTGTCGAAATGGTCCTCGATACACTTCTTGTTTTTGCCGATGATTATGAGAATTTCCGTAATGCCGCTCTTGACGGCTTCCTCGACGACGTATTGCAACGTCGGCGTGTCCACTATCGGGAGCATCTCTTTGGGGATCGCCTTGGTAGCGGGCAGAAATCTCGTGCCGAAACCCGCGGCGGGAATGACTGCTTTTCTGATTTTCTTCATAATCCTTCCTTTTTACCGCATCTGCAATGCGGAATCCTTCTATATTTTTACTATACTATATTTTATGCGTTTTGTAAATAAAGTTATATGATTTATAAAAATTGCGGACCTTTAATGGTCCGCATAAAATCCGACGGTTATTTTGTTTTTACCAAGTAAACAACAGTATAAAACACGCCAACGGCAAGCGCGATCGTTGGCAACGAAAATCACGCCGTCGCAGAAACGCCATAGAACTTCACATATCGAGTATGACGCCGTCGTCTCTGACTCCCCGTATTTTTTATAATTGTTTTGTTAAGTCTGTTATTTTTTCAATACAGACTTTACGGGACTCGTCCGTCAAAGCGCAATAAAATACGATGTCAAAACCGCAAAACCCGTCGTCTATCTTGAATTTTTTCTCTGAAAACATACTACGTCGTCATTGACCGACACGCCCTTGACGGTCAGAAAGTCTCCGGTTATCGCCGCGTTCGCTCCGCCCCTGAACAGCTTTTCGCCCTTGTCGGAAAGTTCGCGTCTGCCCGCCGCGAGTCTTATGAAGACGTCAGGCAATATAAATCTGAATATCGCCACGGTACGCCTGATCTCGTCGTAAGAAATAGGTTTCGCGTTTTCGCAAGGCGTGCCTTTGCGTGGGTCGAGTATGTTTATCGGCACAGAGAAAACGCCCTCGTTTCTCAATTCGAAAGCAAGTTTTATCCTGTCGTTCATGCTCTCTCCGAGACCTATTATGCCGCCGCTGCAAACCTTCAATCCCGCTTCTTTCGCGGCGCGAACCGTTTGCAGTTTTTGCGCGTGCGTGTGCGTTGTGCACACTTTATGAAAATATCCTTCGCAGGTCTCGAGATTATTGTGCAGGCGCGTTACGCCGCTGTCTTTCAGCCTTTTTATCTGCTTCTCGGAAAGAAGTCCGTGAGATACGCACCTTTCTACCTTGCCGCCTTCGTGCGCCTTGTAAAGTCTGCACGCCGCGTCGATCTCCGCGTCCGAAAGCGCGCGTCCCGCCGTGACCGCTCCGAGCGCCGCTACTCCCGCGCTCTCCGCCGCCGCATACGCTCTGTCGTATTCTTCGCTGCTTATCAGTTCTCCCCTCTCCTTGCTGCCGTAATGCGCCGACTGCGCGCAGAACTTGCAGTCTTCGCCGCATCCGCCGCTCTTTGCGTTGACTATCGCGCACAGGTCGAACGCGTCTTTGCAAAACCGCTCCCTTATTTCGTCCGCCGCCGCGCACAGGGCTCCGAGCGAAACGTATTTCAGCCTTTTCGCCTCTTTGTATGTGATCTCGCCGCCGTTCAGAACCTTGCATTTCAACTCGTACAACGTGCTTATGCGAAGCATCTTTTCCGGATCGTTCTTGTAAAGGAGCGGCAATACCCGCTTGGCGACGACGGCGGAAACCGCGCACCATACGAAATCCATCGGCAGGAAAATCAGACAGAAGTTGACGATTATCCATCCCGCTTCCTTCGGCGTGCCGAAATAGTATTTCATCATCAGCGCGTAATATATCATTCCGAGAGAATAGACGATGAACACGTTGACAACGCCCGCCGCGATCATGCGCGGATACGAATATCTGCCGCGCGAACATATCAGCGCTGCGACCATAGCCCCGACCGCGAACCCGATCAGGCAACCGAACGTGGGTTGAAAGACGTATCCTATCCCGCCTCCGCCCGTAAACAGCGGCACCCCGGACAGTCCGAGCGCGAGATAAAGCGCCACGGCGAGCGTGCCGTATTTTGCGCCGAGCAATATGCCCGCCAGATTGCAGAACAGAAACTGCATCGTAAACGGCACCGTCATGATAGGTATCTTTATGAACGCTCCCACCGTTATCAGCGCGGTGAACGTCGCCGTCAACATAAGTTTTTTCAATCTTTCCCTTGATTGCAAACGCATTTTTGCCATAACTTGTCTCCGCAGACAATATTATCATATCTGCGCGTGATTGTAAACCGAATTGACAAAACAAGTTTACAATCTGGCAATAAAATACGCCCTTTTCCGAGAGCGTCTTTCAACGGGCGCGTCTGCCCGCCGTTTTTTATTTTTTGAAAGGCTGAAAATCGCTGTCCTCAAGACCGTCGCATATCACCGCGTTCTGCAATACCGAAGCGGACAGGATGGAATTGTAGCCGTATCTGGAGCGTATCTTGTCGAGCGCAGTGCCGAGAGAGTGCCCGTGCATTTCTTCGCTGTCAAAAATGCTCGTCTGTCTTTCCGATCCCTGCGTAAGCAGATCGAAAACCCCGACCGAGACCGCCCTGACGGGGAGATCTTTGCCGAAAGTATATATCTTGTCGACAAGGCTCATCGCGCAGTCGCAAAGCTGCATCGCGCTGTCAGTGGGCGGCATGGCGCTCTGTTTGCCGATATGCGACAAATCGTTGAAACGAAGCCCGATGCCTATCCCTTCGCCCACAAATCCGTGCTTTCTCATTCTCGTGGCGACCATTTCGCAAAGCGCGAAGACGACGGCGCACAGCTGCTCTCTCGTACTGACGTCCGCGGGCAGAGTCGTAGAATTTCCCACGCTTTTCGGGACGTACTTTTCATAACTGTACCTGACTTCGTCATCCTCTATGCCGTTGGCGCTTTCGTGCAGTTTCACACCGTTCACGCCGAGGAGTCTGCGCAGTATTTCAACGTCGGTATTGGCAAGATCTCCGATCGTGAATATGCCGATCTTGTGCAGTTTTTCCGCCGTCCTGCGTCCGATCATAAGAAGGTCGGCGCAATCCAGCTTCCAGACCAGATCCCTGAAATTTTCGGGAGTTATGACGGTGGTAGCGTCGGGCTTTTTCATATCGCTGCCCAGCTTTGCGAATATCTTGGTAAAAGATACCCCGACGGAGATCGTCACTCCGATCTCTCTTTTTATCCTCTCCCGCAAAGTATCCGCAATCGTCCTGCCGTCTCCGAAAAGCCGCTTTGATCCGGTGACGTCCAGCCAGCATTCGTCAATACCGAACGGTTGCACCCTGTCGGTGTACTGCGAATATATATCGAATATCCTGTTGCTGAAATCGACGTAAGTGTCAAAGTGCGGAGGAACGCAGACGAGATCGGGGCACTTCTGCTTTGCCTGCCAGATCGTCTCCCCCGTCTTTACCCCGCATTTTTTCGCCGCCTGGTTTTTTGCGAGAATTATGCCGTGCCGCTTTTCGGGATTGCCCGAAACGGCTACGAACTTCCCTCGGAGCGACGGATTGAGATAACACTCGACCGACGCGTAAAAGTTGTTGGCGTCGCAATGCAATATCGTTTTCATATCTATATGATACTATATATATTGTAAAAATGCAAACATTTGTTCGTATTTTTGATTGGCAATATATTTATTATTTTTACTTAATTATCTAAATTTTACTCGACAAATCAAATCAAATCTTGCAAAATCCCGCCTCAATTCTTTGTTAACGTATAAAAAGTTTCGCCGATACGAAAAGCGGTAAAACCGTTTGTAAGCGGACAAAACCCGTATAAACAACTAAAACTAATAAAAAAACGGCATAACCACGAAAGATTATGCCGTTTATCGCGTTTTTCACCTTGCGCCGCCCTTTCGGGCGACGGTCTCGTTTTGTTTTGACGTTATCAGTTTTCCTGAATGTATCTGGTGCCGTCTGCGTTGGTCTTCTTGACTCTCGGGTTCAGGATATTAGCCTGTGCAGCCGCAAGTCTTGCGATCGGTACGCGGAAGGGCGAGCAGGAAACGTAAGTCAGACCGATGTTGTGGCAGAATTCGATGGTCGACGGATCGCCGCCGTGTTCGCCGCATATACCCAGCTTGATATTGGGTCTGGTCTTCTTGCCGCCTGCGATAGCGATCTGCATGAGTCTGCCGACGCCCACCTGGTCGAGTTTCGCAAACGGATCGGACTCGAATATCTTCTTTGCGTAATAGTCGTTGAGGAACTTGCCTGCATCGTCACGCGAGAAGCCGTAGGTCATCTGGGTCAGGTCGTTGGTACCGAAGGAGAAGAACTCCGCCTCTTTCGCGATCTCGTCTGCGGTGAGAGCCGCTCTCGGGATCTCGATCATCGTGCCGATGTGATATTCCATAGCGGTGTTGTTCTCTTTGAGGACCTTCTCTGCGGTAGCCACGACGACGTCTTTGACGTACTTGAGCTCTTTGACTTCGCCGACAAGCGGGATCATTATCTCGGGGATAACGCTGAAGCCTTCGCTCTTGCTTACGTTGATTGCCGCTTCGATGACCGCTCTGGTCTGCATCTCCGCGATCTCGGGATAGGTAACGCTGAGACGACAGCCTCTGTGACCCATCATCGGGTTGAATTCGTGCAGGTTCTCAACGGTCTGCTTGAGCTCTTCGAAAGTGAGACCCATCGTCTTTGCGAGATCTGCTATCTCCTCGTCCTTGTGCGGTACGAACTCGTGGAGCGGCGGATCCAGGAAACGGATGGTAACGGGTCTGCCCTTCAAAGCCTTGTAGAGGCCTTCGAAGTCGCTTCTCTGCATAGGCAGGAGCTTGTCGAGTGCTCTGCGGCGTTCGGTCTCCGTCTTGGAAACGATCATCTCTCTGACCGCGGGAATCCTGTCTTCGGCGAAGAACATATGCTCGGTACGGCAAAGGCCGATGCCTTCCGCTCCGAAGCCGACGGCTACTTCTGCGTCGTGAGGAGTATCCGCGTTGGTGCGGACCTGCAAAGCGCGGTTGAGGTCTGCCCAATCCATAATCTTTGCAAAGTCGCCGGTAACGGTAGCCTGCTGGGTCGGGAGTTTCTCCGCGTAGATCTTACCGGTAGAGCCGTCCAGCGAGAGATAATCCTCTGTCGTGAACTTCTTGCCGTTGATGTAAAGCAACTTTTTCTCTTCGTCGATCTTGAGGTCGGGGCAACCCGCAACGCAGCACGCGCCCATACCTCTCGCAACGACCGCCGCGTGGGAGGTCATGCCGCCTCTCGCGGTCAGTACGCCTTCTGCGGCATACATACCTTCGATATCCTCGGGAGAGGTCTCGAGTCTGACGAGGACGACCTTTTCGCCGTTCTTCGCTCTCTCAACAGCTTCTTCCGCGCTGAATGAGATCTTGCCGCAAGCCGCGCCGGGGGATGCCGGGAGACCGCTGGAGATCTCTTTTACCTTCTTCAGGGTAGCGGGATCGAAGGTCGGATGCAGGAGCGCGTCGAGCTGCTTGGGCTCGATTTTGAGGAGAGCTTCCTGCTTGGTGATCATGCCTTCGTCGACGAGGTCGCAAGCGATCTTGATCGCAGCTCTCGCCGTTCTCTTGCCGTTTCTGGTCTGGAGCATATAGAGCTTGCCCTGTTCGATGGTGAACTCCATATCCTGCATATCCTTGTTTTCCTGCTCGAGACGGTTTGCGATCTTTACAAACTGGTCGTAAACCGCTTTGTTGCTCTCTTTGAGCTGGTCGATCTTCATCGGGGTACGGATACCTGCGACGACGTCTTCGCCCTGTGCGTTCATCAGATATTCGCCGTAAAGTCTCTTTTCGCCGGTAGACGGGTCACGGGTAAACGCAACGCCGGTGCCGGAGGTGTCGCCCATATTGCCGAAAACCATCGACTGGACGTTGACAGCGGTACCCCAGCTGCCGGGGATATCGTTCATACGACGGTATACGATAGCGCGCGGGTTGTTCCAGCTGCGGAAAACCGCCTTGACGGCTTCGATGAGCTGAACCTTGGGATCCTGCGGGAAATCGTCTCCCTGATCCTCTTTGTAGAATCTCTTGAATTTAGCGATGAGCTCCTGCAGGTCTTCTGCGGTAAGCTCCGTATCCTGAACGACGCCTTTCTCGTGTTTGAGCTCGTCAATGATCTTTTCGAAGGAGCTCTTGGGGGAACCCATAACGACGTCGGAGAACATCTGTATAAATCTGCGGTAGCAGTCGTAAGCGAAACGCGGATTGCCGGTCTTTCTCGCAAGACCCTTGACGGAGATGTCGTTGAGACCGAGGTTGAGGATGGTATCCATCATGCCCGGCATCGACGCTCTCGCGCCCGAACGAACGGATACGAGGAACGGATTTTCCTCATCGCCGAATTTCTTGCCCGCCTCTTTTTCGACTTTAGCGAGGGCGTCGAAAATCTGATCGATGACGTCGTCCGAGATTTTCTCTCCGTCGTCGTAATATTTGGTACAAGCCTCGGTGGTGATGGTGAAGCCTTCCGGAACCGGCATGCCCCAACTCGTCATCTTTGCAAGGTTGGCACCTTTTCCGCCGAACAACGCCTTATTATCGCCGTCGGCTTCTTTGAACAAATAGACATATTTTGTCATATCAAACCTCCTGTTGTAAATTACAACAATATGATACAATATAGAAAAGATTTTTTCAAGCGGAAAACTGCAAAAACTATATTATATACAAAAAAATGCGCGTATATGCGTAAAAAAAATTCGGAGCTTGAAAAACTACCATCATTTCAGACAATTTGCGACTGACGTTGTGCACTTTCAGAGTCTGAGCAACTCGTTGAGAGAATTGAGTCTCACTCCGAGAACGCCGGAAAAATATCTCGGGTATTCCGCCAGCGTCATCTCCTTTTCTCCGAAGCCGAGCGCCCTGACCGCCTCTTTAAGAAAGTTCCCGAGCACGACGCGGCAATCAGTGCCGTCCGTCCCGTAACACAGCTCGTTGAGAGTCCTTAAAGCCGAGGTGAAAAGCTCTCCCAAAAAGTCTCCTTCCGCGGTCGTCTTGTCGAGGACTTCTAGCACGCAGCCTCCCGCATAATAACTCTCTATATCCGACGTCAGGGAAAAAAATCCGTCGTAGACGTCGCAGCCCGCCACGGTGTATCTGCCGTTTTTCGCAGCGAGCTGATATTTGCCGAAGCAAAAAGGAGAAGCGCAAAATTTGAGCTTGGCTTTGACGCTTTTAACGCCCTTTGCCGTCGCGGTTATCTTGCCCTTCTCCGCACAATATAAGGTGATAAGTTTGTCGTTGTCTTTGTAATCGGTCGCCCTTATGCAAAGACCGTCCAAGCTCACAATATCCAAGTGCACACCTCTTGCGGCTTATCCCGTATCGATCGCCTGCGCGAAATAACGCAAATGTCGCCGTCTATTCTTTTTCTTCATCTTCAAGCGCCTTGAGCATAAGATAGTATCTTATTTCTCCGGTACTCTGAAAAAGTCTTTTGAGCGTATGCCTTAAATCTTGCATGTTCACCTTCCGTAAATGGTATCTGCAATCAAAAGGCAAATATACGCCGAAAGACGTTATTTATAAATTCTTTTTGTCGTACCCCAACTCGTTCATTACCGCTTTGCTGTCGCGCCAGTCGGGTTTTACGCGGACGTAAAGAGTAAGAAAGACCTTTGCTCCGATGAGGTTTTCCATATCGACGCGGGCGCTCGTGGAGATCTTTTTAATCATCTCCCCGCCCTTTCCTATCACGATCGCCTTGTGCGCCTGCTTTTCGCAAACGACGTCGCAGTCGATCTCCGTGACTCCGTCTTCTCTCTCCTCGAACTTGTTGACTGAAACTCCGATGCCGTAAGGCACTTCGTCTCCGAGCAGTCTCAACGCCTTTTCTCTGACTATTTCCGCGACAAGGAAACGCAAGCTTCTGTCCGTGTAAAGATCTTCCGAATAGAACGGCTCGCCATCGGGCAACGCCTTGACGATCTCGTCCAGCACCATATCCACGTTTTTGCCCTTGAGCGCGGACACGGGTATGATCGCCTGTATGCCCTCGACGTCCTTGTATCTCTCTATACGCTCGACGATCGCAGTTTCCTCTACCTCGTCGCACTTGTTGACGACGAGAATGAAAGGGACTTTGCTCTTTGCGAAACGTCTGACATACGCGTCGTCGTGCTCGTCCTGCTTCTTGTCGCAGGCAATCATGTATATCACGGCGTCCACGCCTTCGAGCGCGACGTCCACGCTTTTCATCATAAACTCGGACAGCATATTGCGCGGTTTGTGTATGCCCGGCGTATCCACGAGGACCGCCTGGTATTTTTCTCCGTCCTTCTCCCCGTTCACTATGCCGATGACCCTGTTGCGGGTGGTCTGCGGCTTTCTCGAGACGATACTGACCTTTTCGCCGACAAGCGCGTTGGTGAGCGTGGATTTGCCTGAATTTGGTTTGCCCGCTATTGTCACGAATCCTGCTTTCATGTTTACCTCTTTATCTTTCTCCGATATTCAAAAAGCGCGTATTTTCCCGCGCCCGTGTTTGTTTTTTGCTATTATCTGAAACCGTACGGCAACAGCTTTTCAAGCTACGTGATCATATCCGTCTTTCCGTCCGAGACCACGATCGTCGCGTCGTCGCAGAACTCGGACAACACCTGTCTGCACGCTCCGCACGGATACGGCGGTTTGCCGGAATCGGAATAAACGTACAGCGCCGTTATCTTCTTCGCGCCCGCGGAAACCGCCTTGAATATCGCCACTCTCTCCGCGCACACGGTCAGAGAATACGATGCGTTCTCTATGTTGCAACCGTCGAATATTCTGCCGTCATCCGCGAGCACCGCCGCGCCGACCGCGTAACCCGAATGGGGACAGTATGCGGACCTTGCGGCGCTCTTTGCGCTTTCTTTGAGTTTTTCGAGCAACGCGGCTTCCGTCATTCCCGACCTCATCTCGTGATACCGAGCCCGGTGAGCACGTCTTCTTCGACCTTTCTCATTTTGCGCTTGTCCTTTTCGGTCTCGTGGTCGAAGCCGAAAAGATGGCACAGCCCGTGAAGCACGAGATAACATACCTCGCGTTTCACCGAATGTCCGAACTCTCCCGCCTGCTCCACGGCTCTTTCCGCGCAAAGCGCTATGTCTCCGAGGATGTAGTTTCCCGTGCCGGGATTTTTGTCCTCCTCGTGAGCCTTTTCGTCAAAAGGTAACGTCACGTTCATCGACGGAAAACTCAAAACGTCGGTCACTGCGTCGACCCCTCTCGTCTGAAGGTTGAGAGCCTTTATCTCGTCCTTTCCGACGACGGTGAGCTCCGCCTCGAATTCGTCTTTGAGTCCGAGCGCCGAAAGCAACTCGCACCATATCTCTTCGAGCAATTCGACGTCGATCTCGCCGTCGAGCAACTTGTCCTCGTCGTATACGCAGATCATTATCTTCTCTCCTTCGCCTTGTCGTAGTCGATACGCTTGTGCATCGAAGCGGGTATCGCGCGGCATATAGTCTGTTTTATCAGTTTGAGATCGTGCATGGTGAGTCCGCAGTCGTCGAGCTGCCCTTCGTTGAGACGAGACTTGATCACCCCGTCGACCGCCTTTTCGAGAGACTGCATATCCTCGGGCGGCTTTGCCCTGAACATCGCCTCGCATATATCGCATATCATTATTATCGCACTGTATTTGGTCGTCGGGCAAGGTCCTTCGTAACAGAACTCCTTGTCGTCGACATCTCCTTCGGTAATGCTCTTGACCTTCATATAGAAATAGCTGACGGGACTGTCGCCGTGATGTTCGATAGCCGCCTTGCATATCTCCTCCGGCATATGAGCCGCCTTGAGCATTTCGTAACCCGCAGTCGTATGACGGGTTATCATGCTGACGCTGACCTCGGGAATGAGCTCGTCGTGAGGATTGTAGCCGTCCTTCTGGTTTTCAATGAAAAACTGCGGATTCTTGCTCTTTCCTATATCGTGGAAATAGCCGCAGGCACGCGCCATATACGGATTGATCCCGATCGCCACAGCGCAGTTTTCCGCAAGATTGGCGACAGCCATACTGTGACTGAAAGTGCCCGGCGCCTCCTCGTTGAGCTTTTTGAGAAGGGGCTGACGCAACGTGATGAGCTCCTGCAATCTGAAATCCGTCCAGACGTTGAAGATACGTTCGTAAAGCGGCAGGCTTGCCGTAATGAGCGCGACGGCGAGCATGTTGCCTATCGCGGTAGCTATCGCGTTGTTGAGCAGCAATTCCGGATCACTGATATAAAGTATGCTCATGAGCACGCTGAAAGGCATCATTGCGAGAGAGACGATAAGCGCTCCCCATGTGAGTTTGAAACGGGAGTATCTCTTTCTTATCAGAAACGCCATTACAAAACCGGAAAGCTTGCCCGTAAAGCACCCCAGCACTACCGACATGACTGCCGGCGCGTCGCCGATAAGCTCCGTCGCAGGTGAGATTATCATGACGGACATACCTGCGATTATCGTCGCCATAACGCCCACTCTGACTCGGATGAGTATGCCGACGAGAAGCGACACGAACGCGAGCGGCAAAGCGTACCAGTTGAGATAGGAGCCTGCGGCGCACGAGATCAGTATCCCGAAGACTATCGCCGTATACGCGACCGCGAGCAGTTTTGTCTTGCTCATGCTTTCGAGCGAGCGCGAATTGGAGCTGTAATTGAGATAAACGTAAAATACGGCAAACAACACGAAAACGGCGACGGTAAGCGCTAAAATCCTGTCGTAGTGTGCAAACACATTCCAGTTGTTGAGCGTGAGCATCATGCCCAATATCACTGTGAGCGCCGCGACAAGAAAAAGTATGCACATTATCGCCGTTGTGCGAAGTGCCGCCTGTTTTTTCTCCTGTGACATTATGAGTTCTCCTCTGTCTGTTCACCGCGCGGTTTTTCCGCCTTTTCGTATGCCGTGACTATCGCCTGGACGAGCGGATGGCGCACGACGTCTTTCGCGGTGAGTTTTATTATCGCTATTTTGGGAATATTGTCAAGTATTTTGGAAGCGTGAGTGAGACCGCTCATCGTGTCGCGCGGCAGATCGATCTGCGTGACGTCTCCCGTAACGACGATCTTGCTTCCCTCTCCCATACGGGTGAGAAACATCTTCATCTGCTCTTTTGTGGCGTTCTGCGCTTCGTCGAGTATGATGAACGCGTTGGAAAGCGTCCTGCCTCTCATATACGCGAGCGGCGCGATCTCTATCGCCCCTTTTTCGGTGAGCCTGTTGAAGGTCTCGAGACCGAACATCTCCTGCAGAGCGTCGTAAAGCGGACGCAGATACGGGTCCACCTTCGCGCCGAGATCTCCCGGAAGGAAGCCGAGCTTCTCTCCCGCTTCGACGGCGGGACGGGTGAGTATGATCTTTTCTACTTCTTTGTTTTTGTATGCAAGCGCCGCAAGCGCGACCGCAAGATAGGTCTTGCCCGTTCCGGCGGGTCCGATGCCGAACACGACGCTGTTTTTTGCTATCGCCTCGACGTAAAGAGCTTGTCCGTAAGTCTTTGCGCGTATCGGTTTGCCCTTTGCGGTATGAGCGATCACTCTTGTGACGTCTTCCAGCTTGTGCTCGCTGTCGTTGTCCACGGCGTCCACGACGAGATCTATCGTCGCCTTGCCGATCTGCGGTTCTTTTTTCGCCTGTTCGAGCAACGCGTTGACGACGCGGACGGCACGGTCCGTCTTGTCCTCGTCCTCTCCGCTCACCGTAAGCGTTCCGCCTATCGTATTTATCTTCACGTCAAGAGTGCGATTGAGATAGGACAGGTTTTCGTCGAACTGACCGAACAGCGCCATTACGGGCGCGACGTCGGTGACGTTTATCTTCCTTGTAACTATAATTACGCCTCCCTGCAACCGATGAGTTGCTCTACTTCATAGTATAATATAATAATAATATAATTGTCTACTTTTTTTTGAGATTTATAGCTCGATCTGACGACAGCGCTCTCATCAAGACTTGCCGTAAGACGCGCAAACGCCCCGTAAACCTGCTCCTGAACGTATACCTCGTCCGTCTCGACCGTGACCGCTTCGAGCTCGTAATATTTCGTCGTCACGAGCGTAAACGGCACGATCGCCTTGACGTCCGTCCTCGACGACACGCTTTCCCAATCCGCAAAACCGTGATCCGACTTCGCGCCCAGCACGGTCTTGCCCCTGACGAGCAGCGCGGTTGACTCAAACTCCCTCCCCGTGCGCAGATATTCTGTGCGGGATACCGGGATCGTCAACCTCTCCGTATACCACACCCTGCCGTAAACGTCGCCTTTCGCAGCGGTCTCTATCTCTTCGTGCTCGGGATCCGCCGGGTCTCCGACAATGATCACGTCGTCGATCAGAGTCTGCCCCTTCCTGACCGTATCTCCCGCCTTTACGAGCGCGGTGCCGCCCGACACCTCGACCCTCGTGACAATCGCGTC
Source organism: uncultured Christensenellaceae bacterium (assembly GCA_944383905.1). Lineage (GTDB taxonomy): Bacteria > Bacillota > Clostridia > Christensenellales > UBA3700 > Ornithoclostridium. Next base: position 61,967 of record CALWRI010000003.1, on the reverse strand, counting down.
GACGGATGAAATTATCTTTCCGTTCTCCTCTTCGGGCACGGGTTCGGGCAACTGCCTGCGCACGCTGACGACGAGCCTGACCCCGTCGATATACGCCTCTGCGGAAGCGAGATTTTCGTCCGCTCCGACGGCTATCTCCTCAACTTTTGACAGATCTATCCCGCTCTTTGCCGTGATCTTGTCTATGCCTGCCTCTTCGAGCGCTTCGACTATCCGCGCCGCGCTGTCTGCTCCCACTCCCTCGACGGAGACGGAAAACACGAAAAACCTCGATGCGACAAAGCTCGCCAATACGACGACGAGCGCGGTTGCCGCCCCTATATGTCTTAATAAGGCGCGCGCGTAAAATCTGAAATCCCGCCTGTTTTTTACCTCGAAATACAACCCCCGCCTCGCGGCGAAAGCGCGCAACTTCTTTTCGTCCTTTCCGCCGCAACAAAAGGTGAGCTCATCGCCATCTTTCTTTATATCACACAACGCTATCCCCGCATTGTTCGCCGCGCTGACGAAGCCCGACAGATCTGCGCCTCTGACGCTTGCGACCGTTCTTTTCGCCGTCATCGGGACACCTCCGCCTTGAGTATCTCTCCGCTGACGTAATACTCGTTACCGTTGCAGGAACAAAGCTGAAGCCCGTTTCCGCTTATCTCGAGAATACGCTTGCCGACCGCGAATTTCACGCACTTGTCGTCATAATAGACTATTCTCTTCGCTCCTTCCACCGCCGCGGCGCGCGGTCCGAACATGGTAAAAACAAAAGTCGCAAGACCGTCTCCGAATCGAGCGTCGAATTTTTCTTTGAGTTCGTCTCTGTAAGCCATAGGTCTCTCCAACACATTATTCTTTCAAGTATATGCCTTCAGACCCAGCATAATGAAAAAGTAAAAGGCAAACGGGATCGCCGTTTGCCTTTTTACCTGATTTTCTCTTTATTCTCCGTCGGACGGCGGCATGAAATCCGCGGCGTCCTGCAGCTCCGACAGATCGAAATCGCCCGCAGGTTCTTCGATCGGAGCAAATTCGTCCTCGACGTAATAGTCGTCCTCGCGCAATTCGCTCGCCACGTCTCCGACGCTTTCCGGTCCCGTCTGTTCGGGAGCGGCGACTTCCGCATGTTTCTTGTTGACCGCGACGGAAAAACGCATGTGTTTCTTGTCGAAAACGTAGTAGACAGTGCCCGTCGCGCCGTTACGGTGCTTGGCGATGATAAGGCTGACGTTTTTCTTCTCAACAGTGTCCTCGTTGTCTCCGTCCGCGTTGTTAAGGAAGAATACCATATCCGCGTCCTGCTCGATCGATCCCGATTCACGAAGGTCGGCAAGCATAGGAGTCTTGTCCTCTCTCTTTTCTATATCGCGCGACATCTGCGAAAGCACTATGACGGGGACTTTGAGCTCCTTTGCCATCATCTTTATGAAGCGCGAGGTATCTGCGACTTCCTGCTGACGGTTGCCGTCTCTGTTCCTGCTCGGGCTCATAAGTTGCAGATAGTCTATTATCACGAGATCGAGTCTCTTTTGCTTTGCCTTGAGGCGGCGGCATTTTGACATGATCTCTTCCGCGGTCTGCGAAGCGGTATCGTCGATGAACAGCTTGCTGTCGCGCAGTTTCTCGTGCGCCTCGAACAGCTTTTGCAGCTGATCCTGCGTTTCCTCGCCCTTGATAAGCGTCGAGTTGTCTATACCCGTCAACGACACGAGTATCCTCTGCACGAGTTCCTGCGAAGACATCTCCAGGTTGAACGCCGCGACCACCTTTTCCGGTTCGTACTTTGCGATATTAGTCGCAATACTCATTGCGAACGAAGTCTTGCCGCAACCGGGACGCGCGGCAATGATTATCATCTGACCGGGCATAAAGCCGTTTGTCATTCTGTCGAGGTTGCGATAGTGAGACATAAGTCCCGTCGCGGGCTGTTTGGTGCGGAAAACTTCCGCAAGTCTGTCCACGACCTCGAGAGTGGGCTCCCCGATCGGCACAAGCTCGCCCCTCTGGTTTTCGGTGCCTATTTCGTAGATCGAAGCCTCCGCAAACGCAAGCGCTTTTTGCGAGTCGTCAAGCGTAAAAGCGTTGTCGATGACCTTTCCGCAAGTGCCGATTATGCGGCGCATCAGAGCGTCCCTCTTGATTATCTCTATGTAATACTCGCAGTTTGCCGTCGACGGCAGCGTATCCGCGAGCTCTTCCAGCCTTTCGAGCCCGCCCGCTTCTTCAAGCTTGCCGTCCTTTTCGAGCTTGCCCGTCACGGTGACGATGTCCGCAGGCACGCTTCTCGCCGCGAGATCGCGTATGCAGGCGAACACGACGCGGTTTGCGGGAGAATAGAAGTCGTCCTCCTTGAGCCCCGCAAGCATATCCGCGAGTATCTCCGCGTCCGTCAGGAACGCGCCGAGCACCGCGTTTTCCGCCTCGAGATTATGCGGCAAAGTGCGACGAAGCGCCACCGCGGTATTGCTGTTTTCCTCTTTTCTGCGCTGATTAGCCATATGTTTCCCCTCTTGTCACAGAGCTTTGAGCTCCGTAAGATAATCCTGCATTACCTTCATCGCCTTTTGGAACGGAACGTCCGTTGTCAGATCCACGCCCGCAAGTTTGAGAATTTCAACGGGCGGCATACTTCCTCCCGCGCTCAGAAACTTCATATAGTCGTCGAGCGCGCTCTGACCCTTTTCGAGAATATCCGCAGCTATGCAGACCGCGCTGATGAGTCCCGTCGCGTACTTGTAGACGTAAAACGCGGTGTAGAAATGCGGGATCCTGCTCCATTCGTATTTGATCAGATCGTCGTTGACGACCTTTTCTCCTCCGTAATACTTGCAGTTGAGCCTGTAATAGAGATCGTTGAGATACTCGGGCGTAAGAGCGACTCCCTTTTCCGCCGCGGTATGAGCCTCGTACTCGAACTGCGCGAACTGCGTCTGTCTGAACACGGTAGTGCGGAACATATCCAGCATATACGACAACAGAAACTCTTTTTCCTTCTTGTCTTTGCAATTTCTGATAAGGTAATTGAGAAGAAGGGTCTCGTTGACAGTCGAAGCAACTTCCGCAACGAAAATCTTGTAGTCCGCCTTGGGCAGCGGCTGTGTCTCGTTGGAGAAATAGGTGTGCATGCTGTGTCCCATTTCGTGAGCTATCGTGAACACGTCGTGCGTCGTGCGCTGGTAGTTGAGAAGGACGTAGGGATGACAGCCGTAACAGCCGGTCGAATAAGCGCCCGAACGCTTACCCTTGTTTTCGTAGACGTCGACCCATCTTTCCGCAAACGCTTTTTCAAGCAGCCTGCAATAATTTTCTCCGAGCGGAGCGAGCGCCTTGACGACGAGCTTGCATGCGTCCTCGTAATCCATGCCCATTTCACATCCCTCGACGACGGGGACGTGCAGATCGTACATATGAAGCTCGTCCACGCCCATCTTCCTGCGACGGTATTCGAGATATTCGTGCAGCTTGCCGACGTTGGAATCTATACACTCTGACAGCCTCTCGTAAACTGCCGTCGGGACGTCTTCGCCGTGCGCCGCCGCCGCGAGACAGCTTCCGAACCCTCTGACGCGTGCATAAAACACATTCTTCTGCACGTTGCCGTTGTAAAGCGCCGCGATCGTGTTTATATTGTTTTCAAAAGCGTGATACATGCTCTCGAACGCCTTTTTGCGATCCTCTCTGCAAGTCGACTGCATCATCAGGCTGTACACGCCGTGCGAGAGTTTTATCTCCTCCCCTTTGCTGTCCGTAAACGGCTCGAAGCGTATATCTGCGTTGTTGAGCATGGAAAACGCTTCCTGCGGAACTGAAGAAAACATCTGCGTCATGGCAAGCAGTCTTTCCTCTTTCTCTCCGAGAGTGTGCTTTTTGTCTTTTATTATCCCTTCGATGACGTAACTGTAATCGGAAAAATCTTTGTCTTTTGAGAGAGACGCAAGGAATTTTTCGTCGAGAGCGGTCAACTGCGGCATGATAAAGCTCGTCTCGCCCGCATACGCTATATAGAGATTTCTTACGCTGTCGAAAAGCGCCTTGTTCTCTGAATTGCCGACGTCCTGATCGCGTTTCATGTGCGCGTAACAGAACATTCTGCCGAGCGCGTCCTCGTGTTTAGTGGACGTCCTGAGACAAGAGAGAATGCTCTCCTTGTCCTTGAGCTTGCCGTTGAACGCAACGATCTCCGCGATCCCGTTCTTCACGAGACCGTAAAGTCTGTCCCACTCCTCTTTGCCGGAGATCATATCCTCCGTTTTCCAGGTATACTTTTCTTCAATTTCGTCTCTCGTCTTGACTTGCATATTACCTCCGTCAGCCCGTCAGTTGTTGTAATCGAGCTTTAAGTCGTTTTCTTTTATCCAGCCCACCTTGCGCAAAAGCAGTCCGAGCGCCCAGCAAATCACCGCAGGCAGCACGAAGAACAGCAATATCACGCAGATCAGGAAAAGCCACCACGGCATATCGCCCGTCGTAACGCTGCAATTGAACGCATCTATTATACCCACAAAACCGCAGGTACCCATTCCTCCGCCCGACGAGCCGCATCTGAGCTTGAACGCGCAGGTCGCGATGGGTCCGCAAACGGCGCTCGCAACTATCGGCGGTATGAATATGCGCGGATTCCTCATTATGTTGGGGATCTGAAGCATACTCGTGCCGAGTCCCTGCGATATGATGCCGCTCCAGCCGTTTTCCTTGAAACTCATCACCGCAAAGCCGACCATCTGGCAGGCGCAACCGACCACAGCGGCTCCGCCGGCGATATACATCGCCTCCACGTTCGCGCTGCTCGCCGTAGCGTCCGAAAGTATCGGACTTGCGACAGCGACCCATATCGCCGCGCTCGAAGTCGGCATCGTCAACAGTATGCCCATCACGACGGAGATCACGATCCCCATAAAGAACGGGGTGAAATCCGTGGCTATCGCAATGCCTTTGCCCAGCATATTGATGAGCCAGATGAACGGATACGCGACGTATGAGAACAACAGCGCAGTCAACAGGCAGGACAGCGGCACGAGAAGTATGTCCAGCTTTGTCTTGCCCGAAACGAGAGATCCTATCTCCGTCGCCGCAAGCGCCGTAACGTACGCGCCGATCGGGTTGCCGGGACTGCCCACGCCGAGAAGTGCGGATATGTCGGTCATCGTTCCCGGCACAAAATCCGCCGCAGAACCGATAAATTTATCCGAAAATGCTCCGACGAAGCCCGCGACCATACTTGCGAATATCACGAGTTTGCTCGCTTTGAGATGGCTTGCGATACCCGCGCCGATGCCGGCGCCCATCAGTATCGAAGCTATTTGCCCCAACGTAGTGAACAGTCTGCCAACCGCGTTGTCGCCGATCAGCGTGCCTATCGTCTTTATGATAGTACCCGCGATCAGGGTGACGAACAGTCCCTGCGCCATACCCGTAAATGCGTCAATAAACCACCTTTTGGACAGTTTTTTGAGCGTTGCCCGAACTTTTTGAGATTTTGTCGGGGTTTGAGGGGGATTTGAAACTACTACTTCCTCTTGGGTTGCCTTTTGCACGTCTTCTGCAAGATTTTTGTCTTGTGTTTGCATAAAACCAACCTCAAAATTAATTCGGAATTTTATTATAATATAAATATATCTCCAAGTCAAACAAAACGCCCGCGCTTTTGACCGTCTCCCGAGAATGACTGACGTCTTCATGAAGCCTCCGCGTTGTAACGGCGTCGCAAAAAACGCAGTAAAAAAGTCCCTCGTCGGGACTTTTGCTGAAAATTTCTGCCGGACTGAGGTCTCAATAAAGATCCACGGCTTCCTTGCTTCCGTAAACGACCGCCCTGCCGTATCTTATCATGTTGGGTTTGTCTTGGTCTTTGACGTGTTTTTCAAAATAAGTCTTCGCTTCGTCAATGCTTTTGAACGTGATTACAAATACCTGTTCCACGTTGGACGAATTTGCATTTTTGATGCCGTGATAGGCAAAATCGACGAGATCTTTGTCGACGTCTGCCTTTTCGAAAGGGAAAGCCTGTGCGTCAAAGCCCGCCTGCTCATACTTTTCTTTCAGGGCGGATTCTTCCGTCGCGCACGAAACGAACGTCAGCATTACCGCCGCCGCGATCGCTATCAATATTACCCAAAACGCTCTTCTTTTGTTCATACATCAAATTATAACTTTTTTTGACTCGCGTTGCAACTTTTATTGACAATAAAAATCGCTGCTTTTCTACTCAATTACTCTGTTTGCCGGTATTTTCTCCCGACAAAAGCAGTAAATAACAAATATGACTGCGGCAGATTTTTTGCCGTCTTTAAATATAAAAAGACCACTGTCTGCCGATATCAGCCGGCGCCGTTCAAGGTCTTGTCCGGTAAGATATTTATTTTTAAAGATATTTTAACCGTATTCAATGCCGCGATAAAGCCCGTGTCTTTTCCCCGACCTCTCGATCTCCCGACCCGAACGGTTTAAAATTTTGCCGCAATACAGCCGGGTCAAAAAAAAACGGACGCTTTCGCGCCCGTATTTTTTTGTACGTTTTGATTATCAGAACAGTTCCAAAGCTTTTGCCGTACCGAAAGCAATAGCGTTGCCCTTTTTCTTGACGGTATCCGAATCTTCATTTCCTTCGTATGCCGCTTTCGCATCGTCGGAATTCTTAAAGCAGATAACAACGCATACGGGTACGACATTGATACCAAAAACGCCGTCGGTCACGACAAGTACGTATTTCACGGGAATTTCTTCAGAATCTTCTTCCAGATATTTATCGAGATATTCCTGTGCTTTATCGGAATCTACGCTCGTAACGGTGTATCCTTCCTCTTCATACTTCTTGGTGAGCGATTCTTCGCTGGGCGTACAAGCCATAAGCATAGTCGCGAGAACGATCGCGAGTACGACTATAGATGTAACCGTAATAAACTTCTTCATAAAAACCTCCTCAGGTTAAGATACATTAATTATAGCATTGCGTTTATAAACTTTCAAGAAAATAATGTAAAATTTATGAAAAGAAGATTAATATTTTAAGTTTATGCGTATAATCGTTTTATTTTTCTGTCTTTTCGCCGATCCTTGTATATTTATGCACACATTGTACGATACGCACGGAAATATTCCGCCTGTACTTCGGGGACATTGCCCTGAAAAGTAAACGCGGCGATTTTTTCGAAAAAACGCGACCATAAACGAGACCGCCTATCTTTACAAAACCGTAAACATTAAAAAAGCGCCGCGGACAGCCGCGGCAGCAGTTATATTTTCAGTTGTTTCGCGCCTTTTGCAAAGCGTTTATTCCGCGGTTTCTTCCCCGCCCTCGTCGTTGCCGGCGCCGTCTTCGACGAGCCCGCCTTTGTTGTTGTAAATGTCGATCGCGTTCTGCGATCCGACAAGTACGACTTTGCCGTGCTGTTCCACAATATAAGGACCTTCGTCGTATTCCGCATTCACCTTTTCGGCATACTCGGTCGCCTTGTCTTTCTTTTTGAAGCAGACTACCCTGATATAATCTTCGGACGCCTCTCTCACCCCGCAATAGATATAGTCGACGTCCTCTCCCGAAAGATCGAGAGTGTTTGCCGAAAGCGGAGTCGTTTTGTATCCGGCGTTCTCGTACTTGGTCTTGCACGCATCTCTGCTCGGCACGCAGGCGCAGAGCGTCGCAAGCGCGACGACAAGTACGACAAGAGCGATCATTGTTTTTTTCTTCTTCACGGTTTGTCCCCCGTAAGTTTATTTCCTTACCATTATATCATGTCTGCCCGCGCTTTTCAACAATAAATAAAAATTCCCCCTTCCGGAGGAACGCGGGAAAAGTCGTGCGGTCAGCTCTTTTTCGTCGCCGCTGTTTTTTCCGCTTCGTTTTTGTCGAGGATGCGGATCTCCTTTGCGGGGACGTATTCTTTCTTTTGCTCGATGAGTCTTTCTCTTTCTCTTATGACAAACTTTTTGCTGTACCTGAACACCGCAAAAATAGCTATCACCGCAATGACGAGCACTGCGGCGAGGATATAAAAGAATATATCTCCCATATCCTTTACGGGTTTGATATTGGCTTCTTCCGCCGCGAAGCACGTCGCGCTTGCGAGCACGGCTGCCAAAACGATCAGTACGGTTATCAGAACGAGTTTTTTCTTCATATTTTTTACCTTTAATATATTATCTCATACATCACTGCGGTATGCAAGTAAAATAATTGTAAACGCACCTTGTTTATATCCCTGAACACCGAGAGGAGAAAACGAAAAAACTTAATTTTTGTATAGACAAGCGCTAAAAACATATTGTATAATATTTGTATTATATGTAACAGAGGTGGATTATGGATTTTACCAGACAGCAAAAAGGCGACGCCGTAAAGTTCATTTGCGACGAGATCGAACACGTCGTCAAAGACTTCGGTCCTCGCGACCCGGGCAACGACGGAGAGCGCAAAGCCCTCGAATACATGAAGTCGCAGATTGCGGAATACGGCGACGATTCTCACGGCGAGAGTTTCAAAGTGGCTCCCCACGCATTTTTCGGCTGGACTTATTTCGTCGGCGTATTTATGATGCTGGGCATTATCGTTTATTTCTTCGCGCCCATCGTCAGCATCGCCTGCATACTTCTCGCGCTGATACCGATGGTGGGTCAGTTCGTGTTCTACCGCGAGACGATAGACTGGCTCTTCAAAAAACGTGAATCGGGCAACGTATGGGGCGGCATTAAACCGAAGGGCGAGCTCAAACGCCGCATAGTTCTCAACGGACACTCCGACGCGACTTACGAATGGCATTGGCATTACGTCGGCGGATACAAGCTCTTTCTTACAAGCATAATCATACCGATAATCGGCGTGATATATCTGCTCGGATGCGTGATCATCGCCTGCGTCGTCAACGGCAGAGTCATCGGCACGCCAGAAGGCGTACCCCTCTACCTGGGCATAGCCTCGGTGATCTTCGTACCCTTTTATATTGCTTTCTTCCTCTTCTCCGACATCAGGAGACCCGTTCCCGGAGCAAACGACAATCTGACCGCATGCTATATGTCCATCGCGGTGCTCAAGCTCATGCACGAAAACGGCATACGCCTCGAGAATACCGAAGTCGTCGCGCTCGTAACCGGATCGGAAGAAGCGGGACTGCGCGGGGCAAAATTCTTCTGCCGCAACAATCCCGAGATCTGGAAGGACGTCGAGACCGTCTACGTCACCTACGAAACTTTGCGCGAGCTGGAACATCTCGTGATATACAACAAGGACCTCAACGGTACGGTAAAACTGGATATGCCGACCTGCGAGCTCATAAAGCGCGCTGCGGCGAAAAACGGTATGGAGCTAAAATACGGCAGCGTCTACGCGGGTGCGACGGACGCGGCGGCGTTTGCGCAGGCAGGAAGAAAGTCCGCCTGCATCGCGGCAATGGCTCCCGAAGTCAAGGAGTATTACCACACCCGTCTCGACAATTACGACAACTTAAGTCCCGAATGTCTGTCCAAAGTGCTTGACATCACCGTGGATTTCATAAACGAATACGACGAAAAAGGTTTATCCTGACAACACGATCAAGGCAAAACCAAACGCCGACGGGCTATCCGTCGGCGTTTTTCGTTTCAGTCCTTTATCTCGTATTTCATCGGCGTATATTTCAGTCCGCCGTCCTCTTTCATCGCGTCTGTATCGGTAAAGCCGAGCCTGTGATATATCTCCGTCGCGTAAGGGGCGGCGTTGACGGTGATAGTCCTGTTGCCCTTCCTGCTGCTCACGACGTATCCGAACAGCGCCTTGCCGATCCCTTTTTTGTGGTGCCTACCTCTGACGAAAAACGCAACGATGTGCCTGCGATTGTCTTTTGTGACGATCACTCCGAGCAATTCGTCGTTATCCTCCTCGAACGCGCCGAAAAATTCACAGTCTTCAAAATTCTTTTCGTCGCGGAAAAAGGCGTGGAATTTATCCGCGCCCTGCCTTGTGTAGTAAGAAGCGTCGAATTCGTCAAACGTCTCCCCGATCAGAGAGATTGCCTCCGACTTTCCTTCTCTCGTAATTATTTTTATTATATTCATTTGTTTTTGCTCTTGTCGGAAAACTTGTCCTTTGAGGTCTTCGCGGGCTTTTTGCCTATCTGTTTGCGCTCGTCGTAATATTCTTTCGCGCGTTCGCTTATCTTTTTGGCTCTTTCCGCGGTGTCCTTTACGGCGCCCGCCTTTTCGGTAGCGGACTTTTTTACAGACTCGAATTTATCTGTTGCCGTCTTTTTTACCTCGTTGAATTTCTTGTTGGCAACTTTTCCGAATTCCGAAAACTTCTTTTCGATCGCGCTCTTTTTCTTTTCCGATGCGGCGACGGGTGCTTTGACTTCTTCATCTTCGGCAATCGCCTCTTCTCCGCCCGACGCAACGACTTCTGCTTCGGGGACGGAAGCGCTCGACTCTTCGAAAAATTCGGATTCTTCACCGGACTCGCCGACAGGCGCGGCGGCGACCTCGTCAACGCTATCCGCGGTTTTTTCGTCTCCGCCTTTATCCTTGCCGTACCAAATGTTTTTCACGTCGTTCATAAAACGCTTGTCGCAATCCTCTTTCTGCTCTTTTATCTTGAGTTTTTTGCGACGTTTGACCATCTTGCGTATCTCTCTGAAAATCTGTATCACGACGTACAGCACAGACACGCATGACAAGATGAGCGAAAACAGGTTGATCCCGCCGATCGCCACGGTATTTGCTACGACCGCGATCGCAAGAGCGAGATTGATGAGCTTGAGAAGTTTTTTGATTATCTTCAGCCCGCTCTTGTAATCCTTCACGGCGTTTTCCTGCCGTCTCTCGTTTTTCGCCATTGCGAGCGATATGACAAACAACACGAGATACACTACTATAAACCCGCCGAACGCGTAAGGCAACCAGAATATGCCCGCGTTCTGACTGATAAGCGTGTAAGCCGTATACGCCATATACGCAAGTATATAGACGAAATTGAAGCACAAAAACAATATGCGCTTCCTGCGCTTGAATTTGGTAAACTTTGACTCACTCTTTGCGACAGCCGCGCCGTTACCGTCGACCGCGACCGCCTCTTTCTTCTTCTTTCCCATATTACTATGATATAACAAACGAGATTGTCGCGCAAGTATTTGAATATATTTTGAATGTCTCGTAAATAATATTTTGCGACAGGCTCCCTACATAGCACGAGTGTGCAAAGGAGGTAAACGCTATGAAGACTCAACAGTACAGCACGGGTTCCAAGCCCGGCAAGGGCAATTACGTCTGCACCAACTGCGGCTTCAGTCTGAAGCTGGGCATGGAAGACAAAATGCCGCCTTGCCCCAACTGCAGCAACACGACTTTTACCAAGGACTAAAAAAAGAAAGCGGGACGCAAGTTCCGCTTTTTCTCTTAAATACCGTATACGACGAGTCCGCAGGTCAGACGAACATTCCTATTATCGCGTTTGCGACAAGCGCGTATTCGTCTTTTATCTTCAAAGTTCCGTCCTTGAAAACGATGTATTTTTCCGCTTCTTTCAATGCTTTTGCGTATCTGTCTTCGAAACGGAAAGAAAATCTGCGCCCGAGCGTCGAGACGTCGACTCCGTCGGAGAGGCGCAGTCCGAGCATCACGCTTTCTTCGATTACGTCGTCCTCGCTCAACATCTCCTCCGTCTCGTAAACGTGCGCGCCGCTTTCGACCGCTTCGACGTATTCGTCGACGTCGCCGCAGTTAAAATATCTCCTATTGCCGATCTTGCCGTGCGCCGCGACTCCGAAAGCGAGATAATCGCCCATTGTCCAATACTTCATATTGTGCAGACAGCGCTTGCCGCGCCTGCAAAAATTGCTCGTCTCGTAGCGCTCGTATCCGAGTTTCGACAGCGTCGAATACGCAAAGTCGTAAATCTCCGCGCTTTCGTCGTCCGACGGCAACTCGAGCCCGTTTTCGACGTCGCGCGCAAGCGGCGTGCCCTCCTCGACTTTGAGCATATATGCCGAAACGTGAGCTACTCCCTCTCCCGCCGCAAAGTCGCAAAAGGACGCCACGTCCTGCATCGTCTGCCCGGGCAGTCCGAGCATAAGGTCGGCGCTCACGTCAAAGCCGCAGGCGACTGCCAGCCTCACGGCTTCTTTCGCTTGTTCCGAGTCGTGCCTGCGACCGAGCGCTTTCAGAACGCCGTCGTCGAGAGACTGCACGCCGAGGCTTATCCTCGTGACTCCCGCGTCCTTGAGCTCCGCCGCTTTTTCTCTGTCGAAAGAGTCGGGATTACACTCCGTCGTAAACTCCTTAAGACAAGGTGAAAAAGCGTCGTCGAGAGCCTTGACGATCTCGTGCACCGCTCCTTTATAAAGACAAGACGGCGTGCCTCCGCCTATATACAAGGTGTCGGCTTCGCCGTGATAAATTTCCCTGCCCGTGTAGATTTCACGCACTAACGCTTTGACGTATCTCCTCTGTTTCTCCTCGCTCCCGCAAGCGGAAACAAAGTCGCAGTATCTGCACTTCGAGCGACAAAAAGGTATGTGAACGTATATCCCGGCAGCGCTCATTTGTCAAACTTGAGTATCGTCATGAACGCCTCGCTCGGCACCTCGACGGAGCCTATCTGGCGCATACGTTTTTTGCCCTCTTTCTGCTTTTCGAGCAACTTCTTCTTGCGGGTTATGTCTCCGCCGTAACACTTGGCGAGAACGTCTTTTCTCATTGCCTTGACCGTCTCGCGGGCGATGACCTTGCCGCCTATCGCCGCCTGTATCGGGATCTCGAAAAGCTGTCTCGGAATGACCTCTTTGAGCTTTTCCGCAATTCCCCTGCCCCTCGCGTAAGCCTTGTCCCTGTGTACGATGAGACTGAGCGCGTCGCATATCTCGCCGTTGAGAAGTATATCCAGCTTTACGAGATCGCTCTCCTTGTAGCCTATTATCTCGTAGTCCAGACTCGCATAGCCGCGCGTGCGCGATTTGAGAGAGTCGAAAAAGTCGTAGATTATCTCGTTGAGCGGCATTTCGTATTCTATCTTTACTCTCGTCGTTTCGAGATAGGTCATGTCGAGGAATGTGCCGCGCTTGTCCTGGCACAGCTCCATGATCGGACCGACGTACTCGGGCGGAGTGTAGAGAAACGCCTTGACGACGGGTTCTTCCATATGGTCGATCTCTCCCGCGGGCGGAAGATTGGACGGGTTGGACACGAGCACCGTCTCGCCGTTGTTCTTAACGACGTTGTAAGATACGCCGGGCGCCGTCGTGATAAGGTCGAGATCGAACTCCCTCTCGAGTCTCTCCTGTATTATCTCCATGTGCAGGAGTCCGAGGAAGCCGCATCTGAAACCGAAACCGAGCGCGGTTGAAACCTCGGGTTCGTACATCAGAGACGCGTCGTTGAGTTTGAGTTTTTCAAGCGCGTCTTTCAGGTCGTTGTATCTTGCGCCGTCGGTCGGATAGATGCCGCAGAAGACCATCGGAGAGACCTCTTTGAAGCCCGCGAGCGGCTCTTTCGCGCCGTTCATTGCAAGCGTTATCGTGTCGCCTACTTTGGTATCGCTGACGTTTTTTATGCTGGCGCAGAGATAGCCGACGTCTCCCGCGCTCAATTCTTCGACGGGAGTGGAACGCGGAGTAAACACTCCGACTTCGGTGACGTCGAATTCCTTACCCGTAGCGAAAAATCTGACCTTGTCTCCCGCCTTTACCTTGCCGTCGAATACGCGGATGAACGACACCGCGCCCTTGTAGCTGTCGTAATAGGAATCGAATATCAGAGCCTTGAACGGCTTGTCGTAATCTCCTCTCGGCGGAGGCAGAAGCTCTATCACCTGTTTGAGTACGTCCTCGATGCCTATGCCCTCTTTCGCGGATACGAGCGGGGCGTTTTCCGCATCCAGCCCGATGACGTCCTCGATCTCCTTTTTGACTTCGTCCGGTCTTGCGGACGGCAGGTCGATCTTGTTGATGACGGGTATTATCTCGAGGTCGTTGTCGAGCGCGAGGTAGACGTTTGTCAACGTCTGCGCCTCTATGCCCTGCGACGCGTCGACGATCAGGATCGCGCCTTCGCACGCTTTGAGCGAACGCGAAACTTCATATGTGAAGTCAACGTGTCCCGGGGTGTCTATCAGATTGAATTCGTATTTTTCGCTGTTGTAGGTATAATTCATCCTGACGGGCGTGAGCTTTATCGTTATGCCGCGTTCGCGCTCGATGTCCATGCTGTCGAGGAGCTGCTCTTTAGCCTCTCTCTTGCTGACGGTCTCGGTAACGTCCATAATGCGGTCGGCAAGAGTGCTCTTGCCGTGGTCGATATGAGCCACTATACAAAAATTTCTTATCCTGCTCTGATCTTTTGGCATACTCTCTCCTTGTGCCCGCCTTTACTTTGCGTATTCCTCTGCAAGACGGAGGAACGATCCTTCCGAATTCGCGACCGTTTCGGGCGCGACGCAATATGCTATCCTGATCCAGCCTTTGCAGCCGAAGCCGCTCGCCGGAACGAGAAGAAGCCTGTGCTCCTTCGCCTTCGCGCACATTGCCGCGTCGTCTCCGTCGGGGGCTTTAACGAACAGATAAAATGCGCCTTGCGGTTCGACGTACTCAAACCCGCACTTGTCCATTATCGCTTTGAGCGCTTTGCCGTTCTTCTCGTAAAAACCGACGTCCACGCTCTCGTCAAGGCATTTCGCGACCGCTCTCTGTATCAGAGAAGGCGCGTTGACAAAGCCGAGCACGCGCGTAGCCACCGAGCACGCGCCGACGAGATCGGCAAAGTCCGCGCACCCGGGATTTACCGCGAGATAGCCTATCCTCTCTCCCGCGAGAGACAGCGACTTGCTGAACGAATATCCGCTGACCGCGTTTTCGTAAAAAAGCGCGGGGTAAGCCTGTTTTTTGCCGCCGTAAACGAGCTCTCTGTAAGGCTCGTCCGACAAAAGGTATATCGTCGTGCCGTACTTCTTCTGCGCCGAACGCATCGCGTCCGCGAGCGCTTTGAGCGTTTCCTCTCCGTACACGACGCCTGTCGGATTGTTGGGCGTATTTATGATGACCGCCTTCGTTCTTGCCGTGAGCGCATTTTCAAACGCCTTAACGTCGGGCATGAACGTCGGAGGATTGGGCGGCACGACAACGAGTCTGCCGTCGTAGTTGGCGACGTAATTGGCGTATTCGCCGAAGAAAGGCGCTATAACGACCACTTCGTCGCCCGGGTCGAGAACGGCTTTGAGAAATACGTTGAGTCCTCCCGCCGCGCCGACGCTCATTATGATGCAGCTCTGATCGTATCCGGTACCGAAACGCGCATTGAGGCTGTCCGCGATCGCCTGTCTGACGTCCTCGAATCCCGCGTTGGACATATACCCGTGCAAAGCGAGCGCGTCGCAACCGTCGATCTCCTCTTTGAGCGCTTGCGCTATCTTCGCGGGCGCGGGCAGATTGGGATTGCCCAGAGAAAAATCGTATACGTTCTGCGCGCCGTACACCGTGGCGAGTTTCTTCCCTTCCTCGAACATTGCGCGGATAGCGGAACTGTTTTTGACCATATTGCGCATCTTTTCCGAAATCATAAAAACCTCTTTGCGCGCACAAACGCGCGCCTTAATAAATATTATATAAAAATAAGTGGATTTTAGCAAATATATTTTATATAATGTAATCAAGAAACAAACGAGGTGTATCTTATGGATTTCAGCGATCTTTCAAAAAAACTCGCACACAGAGGGTTCATACCCGTGATCTGCAAAGATAAAGCCGAAGCGACTCAAAAGATCCTCTCGCTCGTTCCCGTCGATCAGACGGTCGGCACGGGCGGAAGCGTAACTCTCGCGCAGCTCGACGTGAAAACCGCGCTCGCCGCGCGCGGCAACGTGTTCTTCGACAGAAACGCGTATCAGTCCGCCGCGCACGCGGATTGGTTTCTCTCGTCCGCAAACGCCCTGACCGAAGGCGGAGACATCGTCAATATCGACGGGTCTGCAAACCGCGTCTCCTCTCTCATATTCGGCGTGCCCAACGTCATATACGCGGTCGGAAAAAACAAAATCGTCAAGGATCTCGACGCGGCTATCGAGAGGATCCGCAACTATACCTGCCACCTCAACGCGGTCAGGCTCGGAAAGACGACCCCCTGCGCGGTAACGGGCAAATGCGCTTATTGCACGGGCAAGGAATGTATGTGCAACGTCACGACGATCGTACATCACCCGACGCGCTATCAGGAAAAAGTCTACGTCCTGCTCATCGACGAAGATTTGGGGTATTGATATGAAAGACAGAGATTTCTTCAAAGGAGTACCGTTTGCGCACCGCGGACTCCACGACAACAAGACGGTGCCCGAAAACTCCCTCGCGGCGTTCAAAAACGCCGTCGAACACGGATACGGCATAGAGTTTGACGTCTATCTGACAGACGACGGCACTCTCATCGTCCATCACGACCCGTCGCTCAAACGCTCGTGCGGCGTAAAATTGCACCCCGAAAAAATAAGAACGGAAGACCTCGGAAAATACAGACTTTTCGGCACCGACGAACGCATCCCTCTGTTCAAGGAGGTGCTCGCGCTCGTCGACGGAAAAATAAAACTCATCATCGAGATCAAAGTCACGAAAAAATACGTCGAGACCTGCACCGCCGTACTCGAAGCGCTCAAGGATTATAAGGGCGATTACTGCCTCGAATCCTTCGACCCCCGCGCCGTGCTGTTCATGCAGGAAAAACGTCCCGATCTGCTCGTCGGACAGCTCTACGACCCCAACCCGATACAGAGGATATACTGCCACAGGCTCAAGACTCACGAAAAAGCCGCGTTCCTTTCGGCAAGCATAAAGACTCTGAAAAGTTCATTCTACTCCAAAGTCCAAAGCGCGGATCCCTCCGTGGCGATCGTGACCTGGACGATAAGAACGCAAAAGCAGCTCTCTCTCGCAAAGAGCAAGGCGGACAACTTCATATTCGAATGCAACGCGAAAGATGACTCCTACATTCCCGCTCCGCCGGCGGTCTCTTTGAAATAAACCGCAAGACAGGAAAATACGCATTCGCGCCGAGTAGCCTAAAATACTGCTCCGAGTCTCCGCACTGCGGAGACTTTTTTTCTGTTTCCCGCAATTTTCGCCTCACGCGTCGGCTCCTTCATATGAGCCTCAGGCATGGTTTTCCCGCATTTTCATCTTTTTCCTTTTTTTCACAGAATAATCGCGCGCGCTCCTCGCACACTAAACGCGGGAGGTGATAACGTGAGACTGTCTACACTTATGGGATTCGGCGTGGGCATGGCGGCGACTATAATAGCCGCAAAAGCCGCGACTGCCGACAGCGTGAAATCGCGCGGAAAAGCGATAAAGAAAAAGATAGTTCGTCTTCTCGACTGAGAGAAAGAACGCGGCGCGTCGCCGACGCGACTCCGTTCAGCTGTTTTTGTCCTTGTATTGCCGATCGGACAGGGCGCTTTCAAAACGTGTCAAAAGAGCTTTTAACCTACACGGGCAAAAAAAAATCCGCCCACGGCAAACTGCCGTGGGCGGTACGCTTTTTTATTACTTTCCTTCTTTCTCGCCCTTTCTCTTGCGGTAATCTTCGATCGCCGCCTTGATGGCTTCTTCGGCAAGCACGCTGCAATGTATCTTTTGCGGAGGCAATCCTTCGAGATACTCGACGACTCTCGCGTTGGTGAGTTTGAGCGCTTCGTCCACGGTCATGCCTATGACCATATCCGTCGCCACGCTGCTCGTCGCAACTGCCGCCGCGCAGCCGAAAGTGCGGAATTTCGCGTCGGTGATAACGTCGTCCTTGACCTTGATCGTTATCTCCATTATATCGCCGCAGGTCGCGTTGCCGACCTTACCCGCGCCGTCGTTGTCCTCAATATATCCGACGTGTTTGGGATTTGCAAACGTTTCCATTACTTTATTGTTATACATATTTTTCTTCTCCTTCGAATTTTTTGAAAAGCGGCGACATTTCTCTGAGTCTCGCCACGACCTCGTATAATTTTTGCAAAGTGTAATCCACTTCTTCCTGCGTATTGTTCTTGCCGAAACTGAAACGGATCGACCCGTGAGCAAGCTCTATCGGCACGCCGAGAGAAAGCAGGACGTAGCTCGGTTCGAGAGATCCGCTCGAACACGCGGAGCCGCTCGAAACGGCTATCCCCGCAAGGTCGAGACTCATCAGTATCGACTCTCCCTCTATATATTCAAACGAGAAATTCGCGTTTGAAGCAAGCCTCCTTTTCATATCCTTGGATCCGTTGAACCTGACGTCGGAAATGTTGGCGAGCACGCCTTCAACGAAACGGTCTCTCAATGCGCTGACGTGCGCGTTGTTCTTATCCATATCCGCGACGGCTTTTTCTATCGCCGCGCCCATGCCGACTATGCCGGGGGTGTTGAGCGTCGAAGCGCGCATATTCCTCTCCTGCTCGCCGCCGTCCATGAAGCGCTCTATCCTGACGCCGTTGCGCTTGTAAAGCACGCCTATTCCCTTGGGTCCGTAAAACTTGTGCGCGCTCATCGAAAGCATATCGATATTGTCCTTTACGACATCGATAGGCACGTTGCCTACTGCCTGCACCGCGTCGGTATGGAAGAGTATTTTGTGCGCCTTTGCGACGGCGCCTATCTCGCGTATCGGCTCGATCGTGCCGACTTCGTTGTTTGCGCTCATCACGGATATGAGTATCGTCTTGTCCGTTATCGCGTCTTCGACCTGCTTTGCGGTGACGAAGCCCTCCTCGGTCACGGGGAGATAGGTCACTTCAAATCCTTCCTTTTCAAGTGCCTGACAGGTCTTTATGACCGCAGGGTGCTCGATCGCGGTGGTGATTATGTGATTACCCTTTTCCTTGAGCGCGTGTGCGGTGCCTTTTATCGCCCAGTTGTCGCTCTCCGTTCCTCCCGAAGTGAAATATATCTCCGTGGGCTTGGCTCCGATAGCCTTTGCCACCTTCTCGCGCGCTTCGTCTATCGCGACGAGCGCCTCTCTACCGAAGAAATGTTGAGAAGAACCGTTGCCGAATACTTCGGTAAAATAAGGCAACATCTTTTCGAGGACGTCCTTGTCCGTATACGTCGTAGCCGAGTTGTCCAGATAAATCCTGCGTTGCATTTTATTCTCCCTCTACCAGCTCCTTGAGGCTGATACCGTCCAGGCATTTGTTTATTTCGCGATAGAGTTTTGCCCATACTCCGTAGGTATGGCACGTCGCCTTGTTGCGGCAGTCTCCCGACAGACAGTCGACGATCTCGAGCCCGTTTTCGAGACTCCTCAAAATCTCTCCGACGCTTATCTCTTCGGGCGGACGTTTGAGAAAGTATCCGCCGTTTGCGCCGCGCGTCGCGTCTATCAGATTGTCCTTTTTAAGTACGGAAAGCAACTGCTCGAGATATTTCTCGCTCAAAGACGTCTCTCCCGCGATGTACGGCAGAGACAGCGCCCCTTCTCCGTAATGCTTGGCGAGTTCGCACATAGCTTTGAGTCCGTATCTTCCTTTTGACGACAGTTTCATTTTTAATCCCTATCAAATTCCTGGGTATTATCTTACTATTATTATCTCAAACTGTCAAACGATTAATGCCCGTTAAACAAAAATATTTTCCCATATCCCTTTTTTCGCGATGAAGACTGAACGATCCGTCTTTTGTTCCGCGCTTTTCCGCCGTTTTTTTGCAGCGTGAACGAAAAAAAGAACGGACGTTTCCGCCCGTTCTTTTTCGCAGTTATTATACTGATAAGAATACCTTATCTGATGACGTCGTTTGCGTATATCGGATATTTCTCGCAGAGAGCCGTCACTTTTGCGGAACACCTTTCGACAGCCGCTTCGCCGTTGTCGATGATGTCTGCGATGCACTCCGCTATTATAACCATGTCGTCCTCTTTCATTCCTCTCGAAGTGACAGCGGGGGTGCCGACTCTGATGCCGCTCGTTACGAACGGGGTCTGCTTGTCGAACGGGATCGCGTTCTTGTTGGCGGTGATATGCGCCATATCGAGGAGCGCTTCGATCTCCTTGCCCGTCTTGCCCTTGCTCGTCAGATCGATGAGCATAAGGTGGTTGTCGGTGCCGCCGGATACGAGGCTGACGCCTCTTTCGATGAGCTCGTTGGCGAGTTTCTTCGCGTTTTTGACTATCTGCTGCTGATATTTCTTGAAGTCGTCGCTCATAGCCTCTTTGAACGCCACCGCCTTAGCCGCAATGATGTGCATGAGAGGACCGCCCTGCGTGCCGGGGAAGATCGCCTTGTCTATCTGCTTGCCGAGTTCTTCCTTGCAGAGGATGAGACCGCCTCTCGGACCTCTGAGAGTCTTGTGAGTGGTCGTCGTGACGACGTGAGCGTAAGGTACGGGGCTGGGATGGCAACCTGCCGCGACGAGACCCGCGATGTGAGCCATATCCACCATGAGGTATGCGCCGACCTTGTCCGCGATCTCTCTGAATCTCTTGAAGTCAATGATCCTCGGATAAGCGCTTGCGCCTGCAAGGATGAGCTTGGGTTTGTGCTCGACCGCAAGCCTTTCGACCTCGTCGTAATCAATGAGGCTCGTCTTTTCGTCGACGAAATAAGGAACGATATTGAAGTATTTGCCGCTGATGTTTACGGGGCTGCCGTGGCTCAGATGTCCGCCGTGTGCAAGGCTCATGCTGAGTACCGTGTCGCCCGGCTGAAGGAGCGCGAAGAATACCGCGAGGTTCGCGCTTGCGCCGCAGTGAGGCTGTACGTTGGCATATTCCGCTCCGAACAGCTCTTTCGCTCTTTCGATAGCGAGTTTTTCCGCCACGTCTACATATTGACAACCGCCGTAATACCTCTTTGCAGGATAACCTTCCGCATACTTGTTGGTCAGGTGCGTGCCTGCCGCCGCGAGCACTGCGGGAGAAACTATATTTTCGCTTGCGATAAGTTCGATATTTCCCTGTTGTCTTTTGAGTTCCGCCTCGAGGGCTTCGTAAAGCTCGACGTCGGCTTCCTTGATTGTTTTGAGGTCTATCATAATAACTCCTTGGTAGTTAAAATTATTATATTTCAAGTATACTACACGCGCGTACAAAAGGCAAACGATAACGCCGCCGTAAAGCGACGTTTTTCGCACTTTTTTGCCCGATAACGCGCGGCTTATTCCGCTTTCGTCACTGTCTGACGAACTCTTCGAGCGCGCTTTCGGGCACGAAGCCCCTCTCTCTCGCCTTTTCTTCGCCCTTTTCGACGAGCACGAGGGTGGGTATCACCTGAACGCCGAATTCGCTTGCCGCGTCGACGTTTTTATCTATATCCACTTTGACGAACGCGACGCCCTCCGTCTTTGCCGCGACTTTGTCGAGAACGGGCGCAAGCATCTTGCACGGACCGCACCAGGTCGCAAAGAAGTCCACGAGGACTTTGTCGTTTTTTGCAATGATCTCTTTCAGCTCCGCGCCGTTTATCTCTTTTACGAATTCACTCATTATCAATTCTCCTTTTTTATACGTTTTCAGTCTTATTTTTGCCGATATGTATGCGGTTTATAAGGGCAAGCACGATATATCCGCCCATCTTTATGCCGCACGCTGCGGGATTGTAAGGAACGCTTGCCACTCCCGCCGTCTTTTGCGGAAGCTCCTTCGTATAACAGACGTCCAGCTTCCTGACTCCCGCCTTTTTGAGCAAGGAGCGCAATTTTCTCGCGAGAGGATCGTACTGCGTCTTGTAAACGTCGCATATCTCAAAGTCGCAAAGAGCGCTTCTGTTGCCCGCGCCGCAGGCGCTTATCACAGGTATTCCCCTCTCTTTTGCAAAGCAAACGAGCGAGACTTTATCCTGAATGCTGTCTATGCAATCTGCGATATAATCCACCTCTTCGCAAATGAGTTTTTCCGCGTCTGCCGCACAAAAACGCGCGTTGAGCGCAACGACGTCCGCGAGCGGATTTATCTCAAGCACCCGCTTTTTCGCCGCTTCCGCCTTGGGCATACCGAGAGTAGCGGTCGTTGCGATTATCTGCCTGTTGAGATTGCTCTCCTCGACCTCGTCGCAATCTATAAGGACGAGCTTGCCCACGCCCGCGCGTGCGAGCATTTCGACGACGTGCCCGCCGACTCCGCCGAGCCCGACGACCGCCACGCATGAATTTTCGAGTTTCGTCACCGCGTCGTCGCCGAGAAGCGCGACCGTGCGCGATTTTGCCGCCGCTTTCACTCTTTATCCTGCTTGCAGACGAGCGCGAGTTCTTCGAGCTGTTTGCCTTCCACTTCGGACGGCGCTCCCGTCATGAGACAGGAAGCGTTCTGCACCTTGGGGAACGCAATGACGTCCTTTATGTTGTCAGTGCCGCAGACGATCATGACCAGCCTGTCGAGACCGAACGCAAGTCCGCCGTGCGGAGGCGCGCCGTATCTGAACGCCTCGACGAAGAAGCCGAATTTCGCCTCTATCTCCTCTTGCGTGAGACCGAGCAGCGAGAATATCTTTTCCTGCATACGCGGATCGTGGATCCTTATGCTGCCGCCGCCCGCCTCCTGACCGTTGATGACGATGTCGTAAGCGTTGGAACGCACTTTGAGCGGATCGGTATCGAGAAGGGGCACGTCTTCGGGTTTAGCCGCGGTGAACGGATGGTGTACCGCGACGTATCTCCCTTCCTCCTCCGAATACTCGAGGAGCGGGAAATCGACGACCCACAGAAAATCGAAAACCTTTTTGTCGTAAAGCGAATATTTTTCCGCAAGATAGCAACGCAGCGAACCCAGCGTCGTGACCGTGGTCATATAACTTGCATCGGCGACGACGAAGATCACGTCTCCAGCCTTTGCGTCGAGCGCCCCGCAGACAGCCTTTATCTGTTCTTCGTTGAGGAACTTGAAGAAGGACGAAGTCACCGAACCGTCCTCTTTGAGCATCGCGTAAGCGAGCCCTTTCGCGCCGCAGCTCTTTGCATAATCCGCGCAGGCGTCGACGTCCTTTCTCGTCATCGACTTGCAAAGGCCTTTTGCGTTTATGCCCCTGACGCTGCCGCCCGCTGCGAGCGCGTTTTCAAACACGGAGAAACCGCATCCTTTTACCGCGTCCGCAAGATCGTGTATCTCGAGATCGTAACGCGTATCCGGCTTGTCGCTTCCCCAGCGGCGCATAGCTTCCTCGTAAGGAATACGACGGAAAGGTTTGTCGAATTTCATGCCGAGGCACTCGGAAAACACCTTTTTGATCGCGCCTTCGGCTATCTCCATGACGTCCTCGCTCCTCTCGACGTAAGACATCTCGAGGTCGACCTGCGAAAACTCGGGCTGACGGTTTGCTCGCAGATCCTCGTCGCGGAAGCAACGGGCTATCTGATAGTACCTGTCCATGCCCGCGATCATCAGAAGCTGTTTGTATATCTGCGGAGACTGCGGCAGAGCGTAAAATTCTCCGTGGTGGATACGACTGGGAACGAGATAGTCGCGCGCGCCTTCGGGCGTGGATTTGCCGAGGAACGGGGTCTCTATCTCAAGGAATCCGTTGTCGGAAAGGTAATTGCGCAAAGTCCTCGAAACCTTGTCTCTCATTATGAGAATGTTCTGAAGCGACTGACGGCGCAGGTCGAGATAGCGGTATTTGAGGCGCAGAGTTTCTCCGACTTTTGCGTTTTCCGCTATTACGAACGGGGTCGTTTCCGCCTCCGACAATATCTTGATATCGTCCGCAAGTATCTCGATTTCACCCGTGGGCATATTCGCGTTGACGTTTCCTCCGCGGCTTCTGACGACGCCGCTTGCGCATATCACAAACTCGTTTCTGACCGTCGATGCCTTTTCGAAAACCGACTTGTCCACGTTGTCGTCGAAAGCGACCTGGACTACGCCCGTCCTGTCTCTGACGTTGATGAACATCAGGTTGCCGAGATTGCGGTATTTCGCGACGAAGCCCATGACCGTAACGCGGCTGCCTATGTCGCTTGCCCTGTATTCTCCGCACATTTTAGTGCGTTTTGCTCCATTAAGAAAGTCTACCATTTACTTCTTCTCCGTTGCCGTATATTATATTAAAGTTGTTTCGCGTGATTGAGATACGCCGCGAGATCTGCCTTGCTGACCTGCTCGCTGCTGCCCGAAAGCATATTCTTGACCTGGTATACGCCGCTTGCCATTTCGTCGGTGCCTATCACGATCATATACTTCGCGCCCGTCTTGTTGACGTATTTGAGTTGAGCCTTGAAGCTCCTGCCGACGAGGTCGGTATCGCAGGATATGCCTGCGCTTCTCAACGCCGAAGACACGAGCATCGCTTCGTCCCTCGCTTCGTCGCAGAGCGGGGCGACGTACACGTCGGGCGCTTCGGATGCTCCGAAAGGCAGTCCGAGCGCTTCCATGGTCAATATGAGTCTTTCGAGACCCATGCCGAATCCGACGGCCGGACAAGGCTTGCCTCCGACGTCCTCGATCAGATCGTTGTATCTTCCTCCGCCGCTGACGGTACCCTGCGCGCCGATGTCCGACGAAATGAATTCGAACACCGTGCGGGTGTAATAGTCAAGACCTCTGACTATATGCGGATTGACTTCATAGTTTATCCCAAGGAGCGAAAGCTGCTTGCATACGCTCTCGTGGTGCTCGCGGCAGTCGTCGCAGAGATAGTCGAGGATCACGGGTGCGCCCGCGGTTATCGCCTTGCATCCCTCTTCTTTGCAGTCGAGTATGCGAAGCGGGTTTTTGTCAAATCTCTCGCGGCAGGTCGGGCACATCTTGTCGAGTTTGGAACGCAGATATTCCTTGAGCGCTTCGTTGTAGTTTTTGCGGCACTCCCTGCAACCTATGCTGTTGATATTGAGTTTGAGGTTCTTTATCCCGAGGCGGTCGAAAAACGTCTTGGCGATCATCATGACCTCGACGTCCGCGTACGGGCTGTCGCTGCCGTAATATTCGACGCCGAACTGGTGATGTTCGCGCAGTCTGCCCGCCTGCGGTCTCTCGTAACGAAACACGGGGGTGATGTAATACATCTTGGTCGGCTGAACGCCCGCGTAAAGCGAATTCTCAATAAACGCGCGCGCGACGCCCGCCGTGCCTTCCGGCTTCAGGGTTATGCTCCTGCCGCCCTTGTCCTCAAACGTGTACATCTCCTTGTTGACGATGTCGGTCGTGTCTCCGACTCCGCGCAGGAAAAGCTCCGTATGCTCGAATGTCGGAGTGCGGATCTCGCTCGCGCAAAAGTCCCTCGCGGTCTGACGCGCGAGGTTTTCGACGTAATGCCATTTGTACGACTCCTGCGGGAGTACGTCCTTTGTACCTTTTGGTATGTTTATCATGATTTTTCCTTCCTCTTCTCTCAAAGAACGTATTTGCGCAGATTGAGCGTTTTTATCGTCTTGTCGAGGTGTTCAAGCACATATTTTTTGTCGATTCTCACAGTGACTTCGCTGTCCAGATTGCCCGCGTTGTAGGAGATGTCGTCCAAAAGACTCTCCATGATCGTGTGCAGTCTTCTCGCGCCTATATTCTCGCTGTTTTCGTTTTCCGCCGCCGCGACCGAAGCTATCTCCCTGATTGCCTCGTCGGTGAATTCCAGCAAAACTTTATCCACTTTGAGCAGTTCTTCGTACTGCCTCAGTATCGCGTTGTCCGTCTTTGTCAGTATCTCGACGAAATCGTCTTCGGTCAGGCTGTCGAGTTTTACGTTGATCGGAAATCTTCCCTGAAGTTCCGGAATAAGGTCGGACACGGACGAAATGTGAAAAGCGCCCGCCGCTATGAAGAGTATATAATCCGTCTTGATCTGCCCGTACTTGGTGTTGACAGTGCAGCCTTCGACTATCGGCAGAATATCTCTCTGTACGCCTTCTCTCGAGACGTCGGGACCGTTGCTGTTGCCTTTGCCGGCGATCTTGTCCATTTCGTCGATGAAGATTATACCCTCGTTTTCCGCACGGCGTATAGCCTCCGTATTGACGTTGTCCTGATCGATAAGCCTGTCCGCCTCCGCTTCCATAAGAACGGAGTAAGCGCGGGACACGGGCACCTTTTTGAGCTTCTTGCGCTTGGGGATAAGCCCTCCCATTATGTCGCCGATGTTTATCTCGACGCCGCCCGGCATAAGCTGTTGCGGCTTGCTGCTTTCGGGCAGCTCTATCTCGATGACGAGATCGTCGAGTTCTCCGTTTTCAAGCTCCTTTCTGATCGCCTCTCTCGCTTCCTCGTCCGTCTTGTCGGGATGCGCGTTCTTGCGAAGCGGGAAAACCGCTTTGAGAAGCACGTTGTAAACGCTCGCCTTTGCCTTTGTCTCCACGTCCTTCATCATTTCGTCGCGGACGAGGCGGACCGACACTTCGACGAGATCGCGGACCATGGATTCAACGTCTCTGCCGACGTAACCGACCTCCGTAAATTTTGTCGCTTCGACCTTTACGAAAGGCGCCTTGACGAGCTTTGCGAGACGTCTCGCTATCTCCGTCTTGCCCACGCCCGTGGGTCCCTGCATTATGATGTTTTTCGGGGTTATCTCCTCGCTTACCTCGGGAGGAAGCTGACTGCGACGGTAACGGTTGCGAAGCGCTACCGCTACGGCTTTTTTCGCGTTCTGCTGACCGATAATGTATCTGTCAAGCTCTTTGACTATCTGCTTGGGAGTGAGTTTTTCCATTTCACACCTCCTCTACCGTGATGTTGTCGTTGGTGAATACGCACAGCTCGCTCGCTATTTTGAGCGCCTTGTACGCAATGTCCTTTGCCGGAAGATCGGTCTCTTTGAGCAACGCCCTCGCCGCCGCGAGCGCATAGTTGCCGCCCGAGCCTATCGAACAGGCGTCGCCGTCGGGATCTATCACGTCGCCGCTGCCCGACACGATGTAAAGTTCGTCTTTGTCCGCGACGATCATCATCGCTTCCAGCTTTCTGGGAAGTTTGTCGTTGCGCCACAGTTCCGCAAGCTCTACGGCACTCCTCATCAGATTTCCCGAATATTTCTGCAACATTTTTTCAAACTTTTCGCTCAAAGTGAACGCGTCGGATACCGATCCCGCAAAGCCGATGACGACTTTGTCGTCGTATATCCTCTTGACCTTTTTTGCGGTACCCTTGAGGATAACGCTTTCGCCCATGGTCACCTGTCCGTCGCCCGCAACGGCGATCTTGCCGTCCTTGCGCACGGCGCATATAGTGGTGCCTCTCAATTCTACGCTCATAGTAGCCTCCTTTTTAGATGCCGCGGTCTCTGACGTACCGCTCCATATCCTGCTTGCCGCGTTTGTAATACGCGACTTTGCGCATTTTTTTGTCTCTTATCTTTTCTCCGAACGGCGGAAGAAGTCCGAAATTGGCGTTCATCGGTTGATAATCTTCCGTCTTCGTGCTTATATGTCTCTGCAACTGCCCGCATATCGTCGTCGCGGGGAAAAGTATCTCCTCTCCGCCCGTTGCCGCCGCGTGGATGTTCAATGCCGCGACGAGCCCGCTCGCAACGCTCTCGACGTATCCTTCGACGCCCGTCATCTGCCCCGCAAACGCGATCTTGTCGTCCGTTTTGAGCAAAAACCCCGGCGTGAGAAGTTGGGGGGCGTTTATAAAAGTGTTGCGGTGCATGACCCCGTAACGCAAAAACTCCGCGTTTTTCAATGCGGGTATCATACTAAACACGCGTTTTTGCTCCCCAAACGTCAGATTGGTCTGAAATCCGACGAGGTTGTACATCGTGCCCTGTCCGTTCTCCTTGCGGAGCTGGACGACCGCATAAGGCCTTTTGCCTTCTTTGTCTCTTATCCCGACGGGACGCATGGGGCCGTATCTCAACGTGTCCGCGCCTCTTTTTGCCATTATCTCCACGGGCATGCAAGCCTCAAACACGTCTCTCTTGTCAAAGTCGTGAAGAAGCGCCGTCTTTGCGTTGACAAGTTCCGTCACGAAAGCGTCGTATTCTTCTTTCGTAAGAGGACAGTTGAGATAATCCGTCGGATCGCCTTTGTCGTACCTCGTCGCGAAAAAGGCGCTGTCCGTATCTATTCCGTCCGCATCCACTATCGGAGCGACGGCGTCGTAAAAACCCAGATATTGCGCTCCCAGCCTTTCCGCTATCGCCTGCGCAAGCGCGTCCGACGTCAACGGTCCGCTGGCTATCACTACGGGATGGTCGAAATCGAGAGAGGTTATCTCCTTTCTCTCGAGCCTGAAATTGTCAAACGCGCAAAGCGCCTTTGTCACGCTGTCGGAAAAAGCCTCTCTGTCCACCGCGAGCGCGCCTCCCGCAGGGACTCTGCACTCGTGCGCACACCTCAAAAGAAGGCTGTCCAGAAGACGGAGTTCCTCTTTGAGAAGTCCGCTTGCAGTATCTTCCGCTTCGCTTTTCAGGCTGTTGCTGCAAACGAGTTCGGCAAGACCGTCCGTCTTGTGACAAGGGGTCTGCTTTTGTCCGCGCATCTCGTACATCACGACTTCGACGCCGCGCTTTGCGAGTTGATACGCCGCTTCGCAGCCCGCGAGTCCTCCGCCTACGACGTCAATTCTCATCGCCGCCTGCGGGCGCCTCGCCCGGTATCACCTGCGTATGCTTGCACTCTTTGTTGGAGCAGACGTATTTCGTGTTGCCCTCTTTGTCCTTGAACATCTTCATATAGCTGCCGCAGTCGGGACAGAATATCGGAGCGGGCACGTCCCACGAATAGAAATCGCATTTGGGATAGTTGCCGCAAGCGTAATACGCCTTGCCCTTTTTGGATATTCTCTTGAACACGTCGCCGCCGCACTTGGGACATTTCGCGACGGGTTCTCCCAGCGGCTTAATGTTCTTGCACTTGGGATAGTTGGGGCACGCGAGGAATTTGCCGTATCTGCCCTCTTTGACGACCATCTTCGCGCCGCATTTTTCGCATATCACGTCGCTGACTTCCTCTTTGGGCTTCACCTTGGAAGCGTTGTCGCCGCGCGCCTTGAGCACTCTCTCATGGAAACCGGGATAGAAATCCGCGATGACGGACTGCCACGCCGTCGTGCCGTCCTCTATCTTGTCGAGGTCGCTCTCCATGTTGGACGTGAAGTTGACGTCCATTATATAGGGGAAATATTTGCACAGGCAATCGCACGCGAGCTCTCCGAGTTCGGTCGGGAGAATGTACTTGCCCTCTTTGTCGGTGTATTTCCTCTTTGCGAGCACCGTTATCGTCGCCGCGTATGTGCTCGGTCTGCCTATTCCGTTTTCTTCCATCGCCTTGACGAGCGTCGAATCGGTGAAACGGAGAGGCGGTTTTGTGAATTTCTGTTCGCTCTGCATCTCTTTGAGAGTGAGTTGCTGACCTTCCGTGAAATCGGGAAGCGTCTTGCTGTCCTTCTCTTCCTCGCTGTCCGACACGGGCGTATATGCCGCGAGATAACCCTTGAATACCAGCGTCCTGCCCTTGAGGGTGTACCCGCAGGCGTGTCCGTTGGGGTTGAGAGAGTTGATATGCACGTTGAGCGTATCGTACACCGCGTTCGCCATCTGGCTTGCGACAAAGCGGTCGTATATCAGTTTGTAAAGTTTGTAGATATTGCGCGGGACCTTGTCCTTTATCGAATCCGGAGTGCGGTCGAGAGATATGGGTCTTATCGCTTCATGCGCGTCCTGCGCGCCCTTTTTCGTCTCATAGACGTTGGGACGTTTGGGGCAGTAATCCGCGCCGTAATTGTCTCTGATGAAGGACAGCGCTTCTCTCTGCGCGTCGTCGGATATTCTGACGCTGTCGGTACGGATATAAGTCACAAGCGCGACCTGACCTTCGCTGCCCAGCTCCACGCCTTCGTAAAGCTGTTGCGCAAGCTGCATTACCTGCGGAGCCGTAAGGGAGAGTTTGCCCGACGCGTCCTGTTGCATGGTCGACGTCGTGAACGGAGGCTGGGGTCTGGAGACGGAATTGACTCTCTTGACCTTGTCCACGCTCCACGTCCCTTCCTGCGAAGCCTTGACGATCTTGTCCGCGGCTTCCTTGTTCCTGACCTTGTATTTCTTGCCGTCCACGTCGACGAATTCGCATTTGAAGACGGCGCCCTTTCCTTCGCGGAGCAGGAACGCGTATATGTTCCAATATTCTTCGGGCTTGAAGTTGCGGATCTCGCGTTCTCTTTCAACGATCATCTTAAGCGCGACGGACTGCACTCTGCCCGCGCTCATCGCACCCTTGACCTTGCGCGAAATGACGGGCGAAAGCTCGTAACCGACAAGTCTGTCCAGCACTCTGCGCGCCTGTTGCGCATTGACGAGATTCATGTTTATCCCGTGCGGATTCTCGAGCGCGGCGTTGACCGCTTTTTTGGATATTTCGTTGAACACTATACGCACGTTGGTATCTTTTATCCCGCATACGTTCGCAAGATGCCACGAAATTGCCTCACCCTCGCGGTCCGGGTCGGTCGCGAGATAGACTTTGTCGCACTTTGCGAGCTCGCTCTTGATACGCCTGATCGTCTCTTCTTTGGACGGAGTTATGACGTATTCGGGCTTGTAGTTGTTGTTCACGTCGATGCCCAGGCTCTTTTGAGGAAGGTCGCTGATGTGACCGCCCGACGCGATTACTCTGTAACCCTGCCCGAGGTATTTGACGATCGTCTTCGCCTTTGAAGGCGACTCCACTATGACAAGTTTCATTATATCTCCTTAAAGTCTGTGCGCAACCGAATAATAGTTGCCGCCCAGCTTGTTTATAAACCCGTATATTTCCATTTCGGACAACAGCGCGGTGAGTTCGTTCACGTTGAGTCCGCTGTCCGCGAGGATCTCGCTGAAATGAGCGTTTTCTCTGTCTTCGAGAAAGGATATTATCCTCGCTTGTTCGAGAGTGAGTTGCACGGCAAGCGCCTTTTCGCCTCCTCTCTTTTCTATGTTTCCCAATATGTCTTCGGGGCGCGTGACCGCCGCCGCCTGAAGTTCTTTTATCTTTTCGTTGCAGCCGCGGCTCGCATCTGAAAATATGCTGCCCGGCACGACGTAAAGCTCCTTTCCCTGTTCGATTGCGGCGTCCGCGGTTATCATGGATCCGCTCCCTACGCCCGCTTCGGTAACGAGCACTCCCTTGCAAAGTCCGCTTATTATGCGGTTCCTTTCGGGAAATCTGAACGCGTGCGGAGGGGTGCCCGGAGGATATTCGCTGACAAGCAGCCCCCTTTTTGCAATTTCGTCGAAAAGCTGTCCGTTTTCCGGCGGATATACGACGTCGGGTCCGCAACCGAGCACGGCGATCGTCGTTCCGTTTTCGTCGAGTGCCGCTTTGTGAGCGCAGCTGTCGACGCCTCTCGCGAGTCCGCTGACCACGCATACGCCCGCTCTTGCGAACGCAGAGCAAAATTCCTTCGTAACGTCCTTGCCGTATCTGGTCGCGTTGCGCGTGCCCACCACGGCTATCCTCTCCACCCCGTCTGCGAGCAGAGAAATGTCTCCTCTGCAAAACAGCACTATCGGCGGATCGTAAAGATCTTTGAGCGAAGACGGATATTCCTTTGAATTCACCGTGACCGCAACGATCCCCTTTTTGTTCATCTCCGCTATCACGACGTCCGCGTGCGAGAGATCCCTGTACAGCTCGCGCGGGCTGTTTACGCCGTCGAGCGCTGCGCGCCTTTTTGCGTAAGAGCTCTCGTGAGATAACATGATCAACGCTTTTTCGTCGTCGCTGTATTTCATATCCTTCATCAGGTCCCCCGTCGCGGAGATCCGCTATTCTACTCCCAATATTTTCTGTCGAGAGAACGGTATTGCACCGCCTCCGTAATATGTCTGACCTGTATGTCCGCACTCGCTTCGAGGTCCGCGATCGTGCGGGCGACTTTGAGCACTCTTGTGCTCGCTCGCGCCGTCATGTTGAGCTTTTTGAACGCCGCTTCGAGTATTTTTTCACATTCGGGCGAAAGGGCGCAATGCTTTTTCATCTGCGCGTTGGTCATCTGCGCGTTTGTATGCACTCCGCTTCCCGCGTATCTGTCGCGCTGAATAGCTCTCGCCTTTTCGACCCTCGCTTTTATCGTGGCGCTGTCTTCGGAAGGAGGGGCGAAGCGCAGTTCTTCGTAACTTATCCCGTCCACTTCCACCTGCAGGTCTATCCTGTCGAGCAGAGGTCCCGAAAGCCTCGAAACGTATCTCCTTATCTCCGCCGCAGTACATCTGCACTGTTGAGTCTTGCTCCCGAAATTGCCGCACGGACACGGATTCATACTCGCTACGAGCATAAAACGCGCGGGATAATCGAAAGACTGTTTTGCGCGCGACACGGTGACCACTCCGTCTTCGAGAGGCTGGCGGAGACTTTCGAGAGTCTGTCGCTGATACTCCGGCATCTCGTCGAGGAAAAGCACTCCGTTGTGCGCCATGCTCACCTCTCCCGGTTTCGCCTTTGCCCCTCCGCCCATAAGAGCGGGAACGGTGACCGTGTGGTGCGGGGTGCGGAAGGGTCTTGCGGTAACTATTCCCTTGCCCGCGTCGAGTATTCCCGCCACGGAATGTATCTTCGTGACTTCGACCGCTTCTTCAAACGTCATGTCGGGCATTATCGTCGGCACGCATTTCGCCATCAGAGTCTTGCCCGCGCCGGGAGGTCCGATCATCAGGATATTGTGCCCGCCCGCGACGGCGATCTCCATCGCGCGCCTCGCAAATACCTGACCTTTGACCTCGCTGAAATCGACGTTGTATTTGTTCTCCGCCTGCTGCGCGCTGAAAGTACGCACAGGTACGGGAGAAACTTCCTTTTCTGCCGACAAGAAGTCCTTTACCTCTTTCAGAGAGGAAAACGCATACACCTCTATACCCGAAACGTACGACGCCTCGGTCGCGTTCGCCTGTGGTACGATAAACCTCGTGTATCCGCTCTGCATTGCGGAAAGCAGTATCGGCATCAGTCCTCTGACGTGCCTTATCCCGCCGTCGAGGGAAAGTTCTCCGACAATGACGAAAGGCTTGTACGAATGAGCGGGGAGCTGTTCGGTCGCCGCAAGTATGCCGACGGCTATCGGCAGGTCGTATAAACTGCCCTCTTTCTTGCTGTCCGCGGGAGCGAGGTTGACCGTGATCTTTTTTATCGGATAGTCGAGAAGCGAATTTTTTATCGCCGCTCTGACCCTTTCTCTCGATTCCTTGACCGCAGTATCCGCAAGTCCGACGACTTCGTATGCGGGAAGCCCGGCATTGACGTCCACTTCGACCGAAACGTCGAAGCCTTCAAGCCCGTTCAACGCATAACTGACGACCTTCGCAAGCATAACTCCCCCCTCTTTTTCAGATTACTTCTTCTTTCTTTGAGCAATGCGCTCTCTCAAGGATCTGAACGTGAACGTATCCTTGATCTCGTCGCTCATCTTGCCGTATATCGGCTTTGCCTCGTCGACGTTGCCGTAGAAGCAGATATCCGTGACGACGTATGCGAGCCATATCGCGAGAGCGACGGCGACAATGCTGAATATGATCATGAGCGGGCTCTTTGAATAGAACGCGAGATAACCCGCTTCGGTATAATCACCGAGGAAGCCGCTTCTCGAAATGAGCTCCGCGACGTTGAGGAAAGACAGCGCACCGAAGCCGGTGAATATCGCAAACACTCTCCTGTCGGGGACCATCGCGAGATATACGAGCATGAGCACGAGCGCTATCGGCATCGTGACCACGGTCGCCTGCGCACCGACAGCCGAATAGAGCGCGAAAGCCGCCGCCGCCACCAGTACGAGGTCGGAACGATCCTTGCTCCTATAATACGCCGCGGCAGTCGCGACGCCGAGTCCGACGACGAACAGCCAGTTGCAGATCTCGAGCAAAGTGTTGCGCGAGGAGCTGTTTGCAAGACCGAATACGCCGTACAGATTGAACGTATCGGTATTGAGAAGCGCGCTCGTCTTGAAGAACGCGTATATCTGTTTGAAGCAATAGAACACGTTACCCTGCCTGATGTTGGAAAGACACATCGGGAGCGTCGCCACATAATAGAGAACGAAACCTCCGACCATCGTCAGGACTATCGTGATTATATTCTTTTTCGCCGCTGCGATCTCCGCGACGTCTCCGTCTTTTGCAGACGACTTCTTGCCCTCATGCACAAGCGTTACGATCTCGAACACGAGTACGACGGGCAGCGCGAGAAGCGCATAGTAGCTGAAGAACAGCGCGAAGACATAGAATATGCCGCACGCGATATAGTTTTTGTCAAGCATGGAGATCAGAGCGAGCGCGAGGAAGAGGACCGCGACGGTCTCATAAGCTCCGTACATTGCGCCGATCGTGAAGAATATCGGCAAAATTGCGTACAGCCAACCGAATACGACGGCAGGCTTTTCGTCTTCTCTCTCCGCAAACGCGAAGGATGCGACGGTATAACACATCACGAGATCCGCAATCACGGTGGGTATTCTCATCAACATCGAGATGCCCATAGAGCCGCTCTCGACGCCCATGAGCTTGGCTATCTTGCCGAGTCCCCACAGCAGATATACCGTACCTGCGGGATAGTTTGCCGTCGAAGTGCTCGTAAACGCGGTCGAAAGTCCGCTGTCTGCATACGACAACGCAGCCGAAGCGAGCGAATCGACCTGACTGCCCATGCCGTAGCAGCAAAGCAGTATAACGAATCTGATCACGAAACCGACGACGATTGCTCCGATGAAGAGCGCGAAGCCCTTGTTGGACATCTGCGGTTTGCCGCCCTCCGGATTGAAGTTGCTTTCGGGCTTCGTAAACTTTCTGATGAGCATAAACGCCGCGTAACCGAGCGCGAGCGTGAGTATCGTGCCGAGCACGACAAAGGTCGTGGAACCGCCGCTCGACAGCGTGTAGTCCGCATCCGTCCTCATTATGCCGACCGTGCCTTCGTAATCGGAAGGAACTTCGTCGACGGGCATAAGCGACACGTTGTCAAAAGACACGGTGCCGTAAGAAGTGGATTTCGCGTTTCCGAGACCGACGGTCAGAGTAAAGTCTCCGCTCGCGGTGCTGCGGAAATAGACCTCGTAGGTCTGATAGCCGTCGCCCGTCTTCTTGACGCTTATGCCGCTGTAATTGAGATCTTCTGCAAATCCGACGTAAAATCCCGACGTGCTCGTCGTCTGAATGGAGCTCACATTGGCGTAAACGCTCAATCTGTAAAGCTGATTCTTTTCGAGTCTGACGGTCTGGAACAGATAGTCGTAAGTCGCGGACGAACTGCTCTTTTCGATATAAGCGTAACGCTTGCCGAGATCGGGATCGTACTGATCCGATTGAGCGTCGTTGTCCGTTTTGAATGTAATGGAGCTTCCGTTCGATTTCGTCCAACCGCTGACGGTGGTACCGGACAAAGTCTCGAACGAGCCGTTTGAAACCACTTCGCTGAAATCCTCGGCTTTGTCGCAAGCGACGAAAATCATCGCGACAAGCGCAAGGAGCAAAGTGACGATCAAGATTTTTCTTTTCATTTTTCCTCTCCCGATTATGGATAGTCAAGTATAATAATAAATGATAATCTCCGTTTTGACAAGTATTATTAAAATTTTTTATTAATTTTATTATATATATAGGCAACCCGACGCAAACGGCTGTAAAAAGCGCTCGTCTTTCATCAAAAACCGCGATTTTTCACCCGGAGCCGCTCTCCTTTCGAGAGAATTACGACGCATCGTCGCGGGACGCTCCGTGCCGGAAAGCGCACTGACTCTTCTCAAAACAGCATTTTCCTTTCAGGCTCTTCTGCGCATAAAAAAACCGCCCTGCTTTTGCAGAGCGGATATTTTCGTCCGAAAAATTACTTGATGACCTCTTTGAGTCTCGCAGCCTTGCCGACGCGGTCGCGCAGGTAGTACAGCTTTGCTCTTCTGACCTTGCCGTGACGTACGACGTCGATGTGGTCGATCTTGGGAGAATGAAGGGGGAAAGTCCTCTCCACGCCTACGCCGAAGGAAAGACGTCTGACGGTGAACGTCTCTCTGACGCTACCGTTTTTGAACGCTATGATGATGCCTTCGAAAGCCTGAAGTCTCTCTCTGTTGCCTTCTACGACCTTGACCCATACCTTGACGGTGTCGCCGATGCTGAGTTCGGGCAGATTGGTCTTCATTGCCTCTTTTTCAATTATGTCTACGATATTCATTTGACTTTACCTCCATAACCAAGCGTTCGCGTCTGAAGAATTTTTTGTGCGGAGGAACGCCCGAAGTCTTTTTGCTTAAATAGTTTATCATTAAAAAACGCCTTTGGCAAGCGTTTTTCAAAGGTTTTTATCAAAATTTCGCGTTTTCGCGCGCGCTTTGTCTTTCCGAGCGAAAAAAAGAGACGTCCGCGACTTGCTCCGCCCGCTCCGTCAGCTTCTCCCGTATGCGTCGAACGCGTTTACGGTATGACGGGGCTCCCCTCGCAGAACGCTTATCACGTCGAAGCGGAAACCTTTTTTGCATTCGCGCCCGTGCGCGCCCGCCCAATACTGCGCGGTCAATATTATCTTGCGGCGTTTCGCATACCCCACGCTGTCTTCGGGCAACCCGTACTCCGTGCCGTTTCTCGTCTTGACCTCGACGAAAACGACGACACCGTCTCTGTCGCGGGCTATCACGTCTATCTCTCCGATCGGGCAGGAATAATTCCTCTCCACGATCTCATACCCCTGCTTTTTCAGGTATTCGCAGGCGGCGTTTTCGCCCTCAATCGCCGTCTTTCTCGTGTTCATTTACGAAATGACCTATAAACGACCGTCTGTGGATCGGGGTCGCGCCGTACTGTCTGAGCGCGGCGATGTGTTTTGCCGTGCCGTATCCTTTGTTCGACGCGAAATCGTACTGCGGATATTGCTCCGCATACTCCTTCATCAGTCTGTCCCTGTAAACTTTTGCGACTATGGACGCCGCCGCGATATTGTAACTCTTCGCGTC
This sequence comes from uncultured Christensenellaceae bacterium, assembly GCA_944383905.1. Classification (GTDB taxonomy): domain Bacteria; phylum Bacillota; class Clostridia; order Christensenellales; family UBA3700; genus Ornithoclostridium. Next base: position 25,249 of record CALWRI010000003.1, on the reverse strand, counting down.
GCCCTTTATGATCGCGAGAGTCGAAAGCGGAAGATCGAGCTTTACCGCGTCAACAAACACAATATCCGCTTTGTCCTTTATCTCGTCGACGGCCTTTTTCATTGCTTTTTTCGTCGCTTCGAGTATGTTTATCTCATCGATCTCGCGAGGCTCCACCCTGACCACCGAGAGCGCAGTCGCGGCAGCCGTAATCTTGTCGAAAAGCGCCTCTCTCCTCTTTTCGGAGAGCTTTTTGCTGTCATCCACGCCGTCTATCAGTTTGTCCCCGTCAAGCGGCATCACGAGCGCGCATACCACGACGGGTCCCGCGAGCGGACCTCTGCCGACCTCGTCCATGCCGCAAATCGCCTTGTATCCGCGCTTTGCGTATTCGTTCTCGAACTCGAGCATTTCTACGGCTTTTTTCATATCTCCTCCGGTAGATCGAGCATTATCCTGCCGAATTTCTGTCTGCGGAAATCGTCTATCACTGCGCGCGCCGTGCGTGCGTAATCTATTCTGCCGCCCGACAACACGAACCCTCTCGACCGCGCGACGACCTCAAACCTTTCTTCTATGTCCTTGGGGATCTCTTCTATCCCGTAACGGTCGAGGAACGCCTGCGTATGGTTTTTTGCAAAATAAGCTATCATCTCCGCGGCAAGCTCCTCTATGTCGAGCACGTCGTCCTTTACGCTGCCGATAAACGCGAGGTGCAGCGCGCGTTTTTCGTCCTCGAACGCGGGAGGCAGGCTCCCCGGAGTATCGAGAAGCTCAACGCCGTCCGCAAGCGAGACCCACTGCTTTCCGCGCGTCACGCCGGCTCTGTTTCCCGTGACCGTCTTTCTGCTGCCGCAAAGGTTGTTGATAAACGTGGATTTGCCCGTATTCGGCACTCCGACGACCATTGCCCTGACGCTCTTTTTCGCGCCTTTAAGACGGTATTTTTCTATTACCGCAGCGTTAAGCTGTCTCAGAATGCCGACTATGTTTTCGCGTTGTCTGCCGTTGAGGCTGTCCGCTGCCACGCATTTTTCTCCGCGGCTTGCAAAGTACGCGAGCCACTTTTCAATATCCTCGCGCTCGACGAGATCGCACTTGTTGAGGACGTAAAGCACGGGTTTCTTGCCCGTAAGCGCGTCGAATTTCGGATTGAGACAGGAAAAAACCGCGCGGCTGTCCAGCACATAGATTATACAATCCACCTGCGCAAGCTGTTCCTGCATCATTCTGAACGCCTTGGTCATGTGACCGGGAAACCACTGTATCCTCATCCGTCCTCTCCGCCTTTTCCGTCAGCGTCCCGATCCCGTCTGTTCGTCGTAAAGCGCGTCGTAAAGATCGAATACGACGTCGACCGTCTCGTCGTCCTCAACGAGCTCGATGTCGTCGCCGACCACCTTGTAGACCATCGCCACGTTGGGATCGTCGTCCGCGAGAAGCTCCTTGGGCGCGAGTATCGCGTATATGTCGCCGTTGTACGGAATGACCGCTATCTGCGCCATTTCAACCGCTTTGCCCTCTTTGTCGAAGAAGGTGATGTCTCCGGCATTGTCCGGATCAAGCAATATGTCAATCAACGGTTTGCTCATCTGTCTTTCCTCTCTTTCTCGTTTTTTTGCGTATTTTGCGCTGTTCCTCCGCTTCTATCTGCGGTCTGACGAGCTCGTACAGATCGGGTCTGCGTTGTCTGGTGATCTCGATCTGACGTTGTTTTCTCCATTCGTCGACTTTTTGGTGATTACCCGACAAGAGTACGTCGGGCACGCAAAGTCCTTCAAAAACCGCGGGGCGCGTGTACTGCGGATATTCGAGAAGCCCGTTTGAAAAGCTCTCCTCCTCCACCGACTGTTCGCTTCCCAGCACACCGTCGACGTACCTCGCAAGCGCGTTGACCGTGACCATGCACGGCAACTCGCCGCCCGTAAGGACGTAATCCCCGATCGAAAGTTCTTCGTCCACGTCGAGGGTTATGAAGCGCTCGTCGACGCCCTCGTAACTGCCGCATATAAAAAGCAGTTTGTCGCATTTGCTCAACTCGACGACCTTGCTTTGCGACAGCGTCGCGCCTCGGGGAGACATATATATCCGTTTGTACTCTCTTGAGGGATCCATGGCGTTCACGCAGTCGTGCAAGGGCTGGACGGTCATAACCATGCCCGCCCCTCCTCCGAACGGATAGTCGTCCGTCTTGGAATGTCTGTCCTTGGAGTAGTCCCTGATATTGACGCATTCGAGCTCCAGAAGCCCTTTTTCTATCGCCTTGCCTATGATGCCGACGTGCATACAGTCGAACATCTCCGGGAACAGAGTCGCGACTTTAATCTTCATATACCGCCACTTCGTCGAACGCGCCGCGCGCCACGACGATCTTTTTGTTTTCGTAATCCTCGCTCACGAACACGCGTTTGAGAGCGGGAAAAAGTATCTGTTTTTTGCCTTTTTCGAGCACATAGACGTCCGCCGCGCCGTGTTGGAGAATATCGGTGACTTCTCCGACCTTTTCGCCGTCCTCGAAGAACACCTCGCAGCCCAGCACGTCCACGATAAGTACGCGCCCTTTGCCGACGTCTGCGTTTTCGCGGCTGACCTGTACGTCTTTACCCCTGAAACTCTCCGCGGCGTTTCTGTCGTTTACGCCTTCGAGAGTTAAAAAAACGCCGTTTTGCGAAACCGAAACGCGCGAGACGGCATATTCCTTGCCGTCCACGAATACGCTTTTCAGTTTTTCAAAACGACGGACGTCGTCGGTCAGAGGATTGATTTTGAGCGTTCCTCCGACCCCGTGAGGTCTCGCGACCTCCCCGACGGTGATCTTGCTTTGAATCATTATCTCTCGATGATCTCAACGGAGATCTTCTTCGCGTTGCTGCCCGCCGCTGCTTTCACAAGCGTGCGGATGGACTTTGCGATGCGTCCCTGTTTGCCGATGATCTTGCCGATCTCGTCCTTGTCCGCAATGATGTTGATAACGGTGATGCCGTCCTGCTCCGTGCTTTCGACGGTGTAGGCGTCTTTGTTATCGACAAGCTCGCCGACGATATATCTGACCAATTCTTCCATACGTCGCCTTACTTAATGATTTCCTGTTTCTTGAGCAAAGATCTTACCGTTTCGGTGGGCTGTGCGCCTACGCCGAGCCAATACAGAGCGCGGTCGCTCTTGATGTTGACCTGCGAGGTGGAAGGATCGTATGTGCCGATGTTTTCGAGGTACTGTCCGTCTCTCGCCTTTCTTTCGTCGATAGCCACGATGCGGTAGAACGGCGCCTTCTTCGCGCCCATTCTGGTGAGTCTCAATTTAACTGCCATAGTTATTTCTCCTTTTGCCTTTCGGCTTTTTGTATATGATTTTTTATTTTTTTGTCTGTCAGAAAGGCAATCTGCCGCCAAAGCCGCGCTTGCCCATATTCGCCATGCGTCCCATCATTTCCTTTGTCTGATAGAACTGTTTGAGGAGCGAATTCACGTCCTGTATCGTCGTGCCGCTGCCTGCCGCTATGCGCTTTTTGTGAGAGGATTTGATGCCGTCGGGGTTTTGTCTTTCCGAAGGGGTCATCGAATATATGATCGCCTTCATCTTGTCTATCCTTCCTTCGTCGATCTCGACGTCGCCTCCGATCTTTCCCGCAAGTCCGGGGATCATAGCGACCATCTGTTTGAGATCTCCCATATCCTTCATCTTTTCAAACTGCACGAGGAAATCCTCGAGAGTGAACGAGCGCTCGCGCATCTTGCGCTGCATCTCTTTCGCCTCTTCTTCGGAATACGCGTTCTGCGCCTTTTCTATAAGCGTGAGCACGTCTCCCATGCCGAGTATGCGGGACGCCATTCTCTCCGGGTGGAAGACCTCGACGTCCGACAGCTTTTCGCCGACACCGCACAACTTGATCGGCTTGCCCGTGACCTCTCTTATCGAAAGCGCCGCGCCGCCTCTCGTGTCGCAGTCCAGCTTTGTCAGAACGACGCCGGTAACATCCATCACCTCGTTGAATTTCTGCGCGACGTTGACGGCGTCCTGACCGGTCATCGCGTCGACGACGAGAAGTATCTCCGTCGGATTGAGAAGCTCTTTGAGCCCCTTTATCTCGTCCATCAGTTGCTCGTCGATATGCAGTCTGCCAGCGGTATCCACGATGACGACGTCGTTGTTGTTTGCCGCCGCCTGTTTGAGCGCCTCTTTTGCGATTTTTCTGACGTCGACCTGCCCCATTTCGAAGACGGGCACGTTGGCGTTTTTACCGACGACCTGAAGCTGTTTTATAGCCGCGGGACGGTATATGTCGCACGCTACGAGAAGAGGGTTCTTGCCCTGTTTTCTCAACATTACGGCGAGCTTGCCGCACATCGTCGTCTTGCCGCTTCCCTGCAAGCCGCACATTAGTATTATCGTGGGCGGTTTGGGGGATATTTCTATCTTGCTGAACGTGCCGCCCATCGTGGCGACGAGTTCGTCGTTGACTATTTTTATTACCTGCTGGGTCGGATTGAGACCTTTGAGTATGCCTTCTCCGACCGCCTTTTCGGACACTCTCGAAATAAAATTCTTTACCACGACGTAATTTACGTCCGCTTCGAGAAGCGCAATGCGGATCTCCCTCATTGCCTGCTTGACCTCAAGCTCGGTAAGCCTTCCCTTGTCCTTCAACTTGCTGAAAATGTGCGAAAGTCGTTCGCTGAGTCCGCTGAATGCTCCCATAATTTCTCCTATTTTCTCAAAATATCCAAAGCCGCGTCTATCCTTTCGTCGCTCTCCTCTTTCGAAGCACACTCTTTCGCCTCTCCGAGGATCGCCGCTATCTGCGCGGTCTTGCGGGCTATCCCGAGCTTGCTTTCGTATTCCTCAAGCGTCTTCTGTGCCCTGACGAGAGCGTCTCTGACTGCCTGCGGCGAAACGCCGAGGTCCTGAGCAATTTCCGCAAGCGACATATCCATGTCGTAATAACGGGATATAAGTTCGCTCTGATACTCCGTGAGCAAAGCGCCGTAATAATCGTTGTACAGAGCGACGTACAGTTTGTCTTTCTTGTCCATTTTAGCTGTAAAGTATTTTTACTTGTTAAAGTATTTTGCCTTTACATATTATCATTCAAAAAACGCTTTGTCAACGGAAAAACGCAAAAAAATCCGTTTATCAGAAAAGCGCGTCGATAAACGCCTTTGCGTCGAATTCCTCTATGTCGTCAATGCCCTCTCCCACGCCGACGTATACGACGGGCAGTTCTCTTTCCGCGGAGATCGCGAAAACGACCCCGCCTTTCGCCGTGCCGTCGAGTTTGTTGAGGATTATGCCGTCCATATCGATTATCTCGTCAAACGCTTCGACCTGTTGCAGCGCGTTCTGCCCCGTCGTCGCGTCTATGACGATATAGGTGCGGTAGTCGCAGTCGGGGTATTCTCTGCCGACGACCTTGTTGATCTTGGCAAGTTCGTTCATCAGGTTCTTTTTGTTCTGAAGCCTGCCCGCCGTATCAATCAGAACGACGTCGGTATTCTTCGCCTTTGCCGAAGCGAGCGCGTCGTAGACGACCGCAGCGGGATCGCTGCCTTCCTCGTGACGGATTATCCTGACTCCCGCTCTGTCTGCCCATACTTCGAGCTGTTCCGCCGCCGCGGCTCTGAATGTATCCGCCGCCGCGAGAACAACCGATTTTTTCTTGTTTTTGAAGTATTTTGCCAGCTTTCCTATCGCCGTGGTCTTGCCCACGCCGTTTACGCCCGCAACGAGTATGACGAGAGGATAAGAATAAGGCTCTATCTCATAATCGATAGCTTCGGTCATTATGCGTTTGAGAAGTTCCTTGCCTTCGGCAGGGGTCTTGATCTTGCGCTTGAAGCACTCGTCCCTGAATTCGTCGATGATCTGTTCCGTCGCCGTAAAGCCGACGTCCGCGCTGATCAACGCGTCTTCCAATTCTTCGTAAAACTCGTCGTTGAGCTCTCTGCCCGAGAAAAGCTCGTACATCTTTTTGGCAAACGCCTCTTTCGTGCGTTTGAGCGCCGCCTTGAGTTTTTCAAAAAATCCCATGTTTCCTCCGATATTATGCGTTGTCCTTGCTGCTGTGCTTTATCGCTTCCGCAAGCGAGACGGTGACGATCGTGGAGACGCCTTTCTCCTGCATCGTTACGCCGTACAGTCTGTCCGCAAGCTCCATCGTCGGTTTGCGGTGCGTGACGACGATAAACTGCGTATTGCCCGAAAATCTCTTGAGATATTTCGCAAAAATCTCGACGTTGGACTCGTCGAGCGCCGCCTCGATCTCGTCGAGCACGACGAAAGGCATCGGACGCAGACGCAGGATCGAGAACAGTATGGCGATCGCGGTCAGAGCTTTTTCTCCGCCGCTCATAAGCGTCATGCTTGTGAGCTTCTTGCCGGGAGGCTGAACGTATATCTCTATGCCCGCTTCCAGCTTGTCAACGCCTTCGGGCGGCTCCTCGATGACCAGCTTGCCGCTGCCGCCGCCGAACAGCTCCACGAATATCTTCTGGAAGTTTTCGTTTATCTTCGCAAATTCGGTATTGAACTGTTCTTCCATCTGCTTCGCGAGGTCGGCGATTATCTTTTCAAAGTCCTCTTTCGCCTTGACGAGATCGTCGTACTCCACCTTTTTGACGGAATACTCCTCTCCTATCTGCTTGAACATTTCGATCGCGTCGAGGTTGACCGCGCCGAGAGAAGTCTTTTCTCTTTTTAGTTTCGTTATCTCTCCCGCGGAGACCGCCGGATCGAAATCCTCCAGCCTGTAACGGTTCATCTCCTCGTCCGCGAGACCGTATTCTTCCTCGATATGGTTTCTCGCAGAGACCATCATATCGTCTATCTTTTCGAGCGCGGCGTCCTGCCTGACCTTGGATTCGGTCAAAGACATTATCTCTTTGGAAAGCGCGTCCTTGAGCTCGTTGAGATAGGTTATACGCTCGTTGAGCGTCACCTTGAGCTTGTTGAACTCATCAATCTTCGCAGTCGCTTCTTCGTACTTTTTCTTGTCCTCCTCGCTGACCACGGCGTCCGCACGGTTGCTCTCCGCAAATCCTATGCGCTGATTGAGCTCCTTTATCCTGACCTTGCAGTCGTTTATCTCCTCCGTGATCTCCTCGCATTCGTGCTTGACGCGGGTGATGTTTTCGTTGACCTTGACGATGCCCGAAGTGACCTCCGCAAGGCGCACGCGCATATCCGAAAGATCTTTGGAATATTTATCGCGCAGGCGTTTCTTCTCCTCGAATTCCGCCTTCGTCCTGTCCGCCTCGTAGCGGTTGCCCTTGGTGCCCGAAATGTCGGTCACGCTCTTGTCTATGTTGAGAAGATTTGACTCTATGAATTCGAGTTTGCCGTTGAGTATCTCGAGCATTTTCGACTTGTTGTCGAGATCTCCGAGCGCGGTCTCGATCTTGTTCGCGACGCGGTCGAGTCTTTCGAATTCCGTCGCGTAAGCGACTTCCGCATTCTTGACCTCTTCTTCGTATTCCTCGAGCTGCGCCTGCAACTCCGCAAGATACTCCCTGTCCTCGAGCACGTCTTTCTGAAGTTGCGAATATTCTTTGTTCTTGACCTTTATCTCTTCTTCGGTATTCTTGATCTCGCGCTCCTGCGTGAGAAGGCTCGTGCGCTTGTTCGCGCCGCCCGAAATGGAACCGCTCGTGTTGAGCACCTCTCCGTCGAGAGTAACTATCTTGACGCTGTAACCGTTGCGTCTCGCAGCCGCCACGGCATTGTCCATATTGTCGAAAATGACCGTCTTGCCCAAAAGCCCGAGCATGACGCTTTCGTATTTCGGAGCGTACGAGATGAGTTCGTTGGCTACTCCTATGCAGCCTCTTTCGTGTAATATCGCTTTCTGATAAGTCTCCAGCCCCTTGCCGCGGTAGCTCGTCATCGGCAGGAACGTGACCCTGCCTATGTCGCGCGCTTTGAGCAGATTAATGAGAACTTTCGCGTCTTCTTCGTCGCGGACGACGACGTTCTGCGAAGCGGCGCCCAGCGCGAGATCTATAGCGATCTCGTACTCTCTCGGCACCTTTATCATAGAAGCCACCATGCCCTCGACCCTGCCGGCGTACTGCGGATTGCCTTCGATCGCCTTGAGCAGCATTCTCGAAGCTATCTTCGTATCGTTGTTGGACAATATCCTGTATTTCGTATCGAGAGCCCTGATGTCTCCCGCGAGCTCTTCGATCTCGAGCCTCTTGTCGTCGATCCTCGCGCGCAGATCGCTCACTTCCGCCGCAACGTCGTTTTTGTTCTTTGCGAGCTTGTTCTTCTGTCTCTCGAGTTTTGCGACGCTTTCTTCGAGCTTGCGCTTGTTCTCTTCTTCGCGCTCGATCATCAGTTTGAGCGCCGCGCACTCGTCGTTGAGCTCTCCTATGCGTTGCAGAGCGGACTCTCTCTCCGCGCTCAACTTGCCTTTGTCCGCCTTTATCTCCGCAATGCTTTCCATCGCTTCGAGAAGGGCGCGGTTTGTGTTTTCTATGTCGCGTTCTCTGCCGACTATCTCGTCGGTAAGAGTCAGATATTTCTTGTCGGTAGCGGCGACCTCCCTCTCGAGTTCTTCTTTTTCCTCGTTGAACATACCGAGATGGTTGACGTAGTCGGCAAGCTCCGCCGTCTTGTCTTCGAGCTGTTTTTCCAGCTCCGTGCGTCTCTGCTCCGTCTGTTTGCGCACGTCGATAAGGTTGTTTATCCTCTCGCTCAACGTGTTGCCCTTGCCGCGCATACTCTCCGCGGCGACGGCAAGTCTCGTCTGCTCGTCGTGCAGCCTGGCTATCTGCTGGTCAATCAAGCCTATCCTGACCATCGCGTCGGTGTATTCTTCGTCCGCCTTGCTCACGTCGTCGTTGCGGTTTTTTATCTGAATTTCGAACGCTTCTATCTTGTCCCGTATCTTGCGCTTCTGACTCTCCGAATTGTCGACGCGGTAAAGATAATCGCTGACTTCGAGCTCCCTCAGACGGTCGCGCAGCGCAAGATATTTCTTGGCGTCGTTGCTCTGCTTTTCGAGCGGGCCGAGCTGGCGCTCGTATCCGTCCATGATGAGCTTGAGTTTTTCGATATTGTCGTTTGCGCGAGCAAGTTTGTTCTCCGTCTCCTGCTTGCGCTTTTTGTATGTAAGTATGCCCGCCGCGTCCTCGAAAATACTGCGCCTGTTTTCGGGCTTCGTGTTCATGATCTCGTCGATTTTGCCCTGTCCGACAATGCTGTAACCGTCCTTTCCGAGACCCGTATCCCTTATCAGATCGAGAATGTCGGCAAGCCTGACCGTCTCGCGGTTGAGCAGATATTCGCTCTGCCCGCTCCTGTACAGTTTGCGCGAAATGATCACCTCTTCAAACGGGCTTTTCGGAAAAATGTTGTTGGAATTGTCCATATAAAGCGAAACTTCGCAATAGGACAGCGACTTTCTCTTTTCGGTACCGCCGAAAATAATATCGGTCATCTTGCTCGCGCGCAAAGCCTTGGGCGCCTGCTCGCCCAAAACCCACCTGATCGCGTCGACCACGTTGCTCTTGCCGCAACCGTTTGGTCCGACAATGGCGGTAACGCCGTCGTCGAATTCCGCGCCCAGCTTGTCCGCAAAAGATTTGAAACCGAAAAATTCTATCTTTTTGAGATTCATATACCTTCCCGACGGATGACCGTCAAATTGAATACTTTGTTATTATAACACGAATAACGTGCGTTGGCAACATATAGTTTTTCGCGGCATATCAAGCCTTTTTATCCTTTTCAGACAGCTTTTTGAGCGCGATTTTGGCACATTCCTGCTCCGCTTTTTTCTTGCTGCCCGCCTGCGCATTTGCAATCTGTTGTCCGTCTATGAGAAGCCTTATTTCAAAAACGGGGTCGTGCGGGGGACCCGACCGCCCGACTTCGACATACCTCACTTCGGTATGCGGAAACGCCTCGTTGAGGCGCGACTTGTAATCCCTTGCGCCCGCCTTCGCGTCCAGAAATTCCGCAAGCGACTCCAGCACGAATTTTTTTGCCTGCTCCATACCTCCGTCGAGGTAGATCGCCGCTATCACCGCCTCGAACACGTCTCCGAGCACGGACTGCGTGTTTATGTGCGGCGCGATCCTGAAATACTTTTCAAACCCGAGCTCCGCCGCTTTTTTAGCGAGAGGCGCCGCAGATACCGCGGCTATCCTCTTTTTTGTCAATATACCTTCGTCCGCATTGGGAAAACGCCTGAACAGCTCTTCCGCAACGACGAAATCGAGTATCGCGTCTCCGAGATATTCAAGCCTCTGATAACTCTCCGTGCCGTGATCGTTGGCATAGGTCGGATGAGTCACCGCAGAGACAAGCAGTCTCTCATCCGAAAAAACGTATCCTATAGCCTTCTGCAATTCTCCGAGATCGCCTTTCATGCCCTGTTTTTCAGTCCTTCCGCTATCTGTCCTACGACGTTTTTGGTCGCGAGCGTATCCGCGTTGAGTATGCTCTTTTCAAAACTCACCGCGCTTGACGAGCCGTGAGTCTTGACGACGATCTTGTTTGCTCCGAGAAAAATCCCTCCGCCTACTTCGTCCGCGGAAACGCGCTTTTTCACGCCCTTGAACACGCTTTTGAGCAACATATAGCCGATCTTTGCCTTGATACCTCCCTGCATTATTCCGTCTTTTATCAGAGAGAACATCGCCTTGCCCATGCCTTCGCACGCCTTTATAGCGACGTTGCCGGCAAAGCCGTCCGTGACGAGCACGTCCGCTACTCCCGTGAGCACGTCGCGCGCCTCCACGTTGCCCGTGAAGTTGAGGTTGCCGTTTTTTAGCAGAGCGTGCGCCTCTTTGACCGCCGCGTTGCCCTTTTCCTCTTCCGCGCCGTTGCTGAGAAGCCCGACGGTCGGTCTTTGGATCCCGAACACGTTTCTCATATACACGTCGCCCATTATCGCGAATTCTTCGAGCATCTCGGGTCTGCAATCCACGTTGGCTCCGCTGTCTACGATTATCGTGTGTCTGTCGTTTACCGTGGACACGACCGAAGCAAGCGTCGCTCTCGTGACTCCCGGAATGAGTTTTACTATGACCTGCGTGCCCACGAGAAGAGATCCCGTATTGCCCGCGCTGACCATCGCGTCCGCCTTGCCGTCCGCAAGAGCGCGAAGACCGAGCACCATGGAGCTGTCCTTTTTTCTCCTGATCGCGAGCGCGGGAGAATCGTCGTTGGTTATCGGTTCGCCCGCTTCGATGAGAGTCACCCTCTCTTTGTCGAAAGTCTTACCCTCGAGACATCTTTCGATCTCGTCCTTTTTACCGCAAAGCGTTACCTTGAGCGAATCGCGCTCGTTAAGAGCGAGCAACGCACCCTCGACCGCTACGCCGACGCCGGCGTCCGCTCCGTGACAATCCACAAGTACCATGTCAAACCTCGTCCGTATACGATATTAGTCCGTCCGCGCGCACGCGGCGTAAAACGGACTATATTTATTATATAATATATTACCTGCAATTTGCAACTTAAAATAAAAAAACGAGACGGAAAACTCCGTCTCGCACAAATTCGTATAAAAATACTTTTTACTTCGCGCTCTTCTGCTTCTGAGCAACGATCTCTTTGCCGCCGTAATAACCGCAGTTGTCGCAAGCTCTGTGGCTCTGCTTGAGTTCGTGACAATGAGGGCACTCGACCATGGTCGGCGCTTCTATCTTCCAATTAGCGGATCTGGAATGCTTTCTTGCCTTTGACGTTTTTCCCTTGGGTACTGCCATTTTCGCACACCTCCATTTAATACTTTAACGTGATTGCTTAACTATTATATATTTTGCTTTTTGTTTTGTCAAACTTTTTTCGCAAGTTTTCTCGCAATATTCAAGCAAAATTTATTTGCCGGTCACGATGCGCTTGGTGTCTCTCGCAATCATCAGTTCTTCGTTGGTCGGGACGATGAGCACTCTGACTTTGGAAGCCTTTGTGCTTATCTCTCTCACCGGCGGTTTTTCTCTCTTGAGGTTTTCCTTTTCGTCAAGCTCTACGCCGAGGAAGCCGAGCCCTTCGAGTATGCCTGCTCTCATCTCGTCGCTGTTTTCGCCTATACCGCCCGTGAACACGATGCTGTCCAGACCGCCCATTGCCGCGGCATAGGAGCCGATATACTTTTTGACCTTGTATGTGAACATATCCGCCGCGAGTTTAGCGCGCTCGTTGCCCTTGTGCGCTTCTTCGAGAAGGTTTCTCGAATCGCTGCTGACGCCGCTTACGCCGAGGAAACCGCTCTTCTTGTTGAGGTAGGTTATCACCTCTCCGACGGTCATCTTCTTGAAGTTGCAGAGGAATTCGACCACCGAAGCGTCTATATCGCCGCTTCTCGTGCCCATCGGGACGCCTTCGAGCGGAGTCATGCCCATGGAGGTGTCCACGCACTTGCCGTCCTTGACCGCGGTGATCGAGGAACCGTTGCCGAGGTGGCAGGTAACGATCTTGTCGCTTGCAAAACCGTTGTCGTCAAGCCACTTCTTTGCCGTCTGCGAGACGAACTTGTGAGACGTGCCGTGGAAGCCGTATCTTCTGATCTTGTATTTTTCGTAATCTTCGTAAGGAATGGCGTACATATACGCGTATGCCGGCATCGTCGAGTGGAACGCGGTGTCGAATACCGCCACGTTGGGAACGCCGGGCAAAACTTGCATACATGACTTTACGCAGGCGATGTTCGCAGGCATATGCAAGGGTCCGAGGAAAGCGTTTTTCTCGAGAATCCTGAGCGCTTCGGGAGTGATGAGAACGGAGTCGTCGAAATCCGTGCCCGTATGCAGCACCCTGTGACCGATCGCCTCTATCTCCGAAATATCGTCGAGCACGCCGCCGACGGACTTGTCGGTCAGGCACTTGATGAGAAGATCGAAGCCCTGCGTATGATTGGCGAGAGGCTGTTCGACGTTGTACTTCTTGCCGCCCGACTCCTGCGTGAGGTTGGAGCCTTCGATGCCGATGCGCTCTATGCCGCCCTTGCAGAGCAGCTTTTCGCCGTTCATTTCGATGACCTGATATTTGAGCGAGGAACTGCCCGCGTTTACTACGAGAACTTTCATATACCCTCCTTAATTCTGCGAAGCCTGTACGGCGGTGATCGCAACGACCGCTACGATGTCGTCGGACGAGCAACCTCTGGAGAGGTCGTTTACCGGTTTTGCAAAGCCCTGGCAGATAGGTCCGATCGCGTCCGCGCCGCTGAATCTCTGCGTGAGCTTGTATCCGATATTGCCCGATTGCAGATCGGGGAAAATAAGTACGTTCGCTTTGCCGGCGACGTCGCTGCCGGGAGCCTTGAGCATTGCGACGGAAGGTATTATCGCCGCGTCGAGCTGCAACTCTCCGTCCACGCTGATTTCGGGAGCCTTTTCCTTGACTATAGAGACCGCGTTGACGACCTTGTCCACGTTTTCGTGTTTAGCACTGCCCTTGGTCGAGAAGGAAAGCATCGCGACTTTGGGTTCCTCGATACCTGCGAGCGCCTTTGCGGAGCCGACCGAAGAGATCGCTATATCCGCAAGCTGTTCCGCCGTCGGATCTATATTGACTGCGCAATCGCCGAATACCATGACGTCCTGCGCGGTGTACGGAGTGCCTTCGAAGCACATGATGAAACAGCTTGAAACCGTCTTGATGCCGGGTTTCGTCTTGACGATCGTGAGTCCGGAACGCAGTACGTTGCCCGTGGAGTTGATCGCTCCCGCGACCATACCGTCCGCCATACCCTTTCTCGTCATCATAGCGCCGAAATTGAGGTTCTTTCTCATCTGAACGCGAGCTTCTTCGAGCGTCATGCCCTTCGCCTTGCGCAGCTCGTAAAACTCGTTTGCGAAGTCCTCGATGTCCGCGGTGAGCGGGTTGACCACCTTTACGAGAGAGAGGTCGACGTCGGGATACATCGCCGCAAGCTTGTCCTTGTCGCCGAGGAGCACTATGTTCGCAATGCCGTTTTTGGAGATTATCTCCGCCGCTCTTACGGTGCGGGGCTCTTCGCCCTCCGCGAGCACGATCGTCTTTTTGAGACTCTTTGCCTTTTCGATTATTGCAGAAATGAGTTTGTTCACTTGAAAACCCTCCGAAACACTTTATATTTTCGCGAAAATATATTACAATATATTTACAAATTGATTATACTACCGCAAAAATTTTTTGTAAAGGCAAAAACAGCGGTCGGAGAGAGATTTTTTATGAAAAACGCCGTCGTGATATGCGAATTCAATCCCCTTCATATCGGACACGCCCGCCTGCTCGGTCTCGCGCGTTCTGCCGGCGCGCAGAACGTGATATGCGTGATGAGCGGCAGCGTCGTTCAGAGGGGCGAGCTCGCATGTCTCGACAAGTATACCCGCGCCCGTCACGCGGTGCTCGCGGGTGCCGACGCGGTGATAGAACTGCCCGCGCAATACACGCTGTCCGCGGCGAGACAATTCGCACTCGGAGGCGTAAAAACCGCCTGCACGGTCAAGGACGCAACGCTCGTTTTCGGCAGCGAATGCGGCGACCTCGACAGACTCGTTGCGGCGGCAGAGGCGCTCGAGGACGACAACGTGCGCGCAAAGATAAAGACCGCGCTTTCAGAAGGATCGGGTTACCCCGCCGCCCTTGCAAAAGCGCTCGGAGACGAGCTTTTTCTCTCCCCTAACAATACTTTGGGAATAGAATATTTGAGGGCGATTATCGACACGGGCAGGAAAATTTCCGCTTTTACGGTAAAGAGAGACAACTCTCCCTGCGAACAGGCGCCTCACGGTTATCCGACTTCTTCCGCAATTCGCGAAAACGCAAAAAACGGCGTCGCTCCCGACCCGTCGCTGCTGCCGGGATACGTCGCGGACGACCTTTCTTCTCACCCCGTCGACGACTCTGCGCTGTACGCGGTGCTCCGATATATTCTGACCTCGCAACGCAGCGAAAACGTCTACGACGATACCGAAGGGCTTTCCAACAGGCTCGCCTCCTGCGCGGCAAAATCGCAGACTTACGAAGAATTCTGTTCCCTCGCCGCGTCCAGACGCTATACCCGAGCAAGAGTGAAGCGTCTCGCTCTCAACACTGCGCTCGGCAATACTTTCACTCACGCAGACCTTACGGATATGCCCATCAGATTCGTCAACCTTCTCGCCGTTGCGAAAGGCAACGAAGACGTGCTGTCGCAGATAGACGTCCCCATCGCGGTTTCGGAACGCACTCGCGCGCCTTTTGCCGACGATTTTTCACTCACATCCAAAGCGGACGCGCTGTTTGATGCCGCACGCTACCCATTTTCCCGCGCGACACTTTTCGTACAAAGAAGCTGACCCTGTTTTCTACGTTCTTTTCGGTCTTTTTTCCGCATAATTTTTAATATGAAATTCACGCAGTCTCTCGACTCGCGGAAACGCCGTGCCGCAACGACGATCGCCGTTCTTGTCGGCTTTTTCGTGATATGTCTCGTCGCCGATCCGAAACGCTACATCTCAAGCGTATACAACGGCATGGTCCTGTTTGCGACAAGCGTGGCTCCCGCGCTTTTTCCTTTCTTTTTCTTCACGCGCATACTGACCTCGGTAGGCACGGCGCAGATCCTCGGAGACGCGCTGAAAAAACCCGTCGCGCGTCTGTACAACTGCCCTTCCGCGGGCGGTTACGTCTTTTTCATGAGCGCGATAAGCGGTTATCCCGTCGGCAGCCGACTTTTGTCCGACCTTTACTCCGCCGGAGTGATTGACCGCAGACAAGCCAAGGCGGTGAGCGCGTTTACGTCCACGTCGGGTCCTCTTTTTATCGTCGGTACGGTCGGCACCGTCATGTTCGGGAGCGCGTCTTTCGGCTACCTGCTGATGGCGGTGCATTTTGCCGCTTCTCTCCTTAACGGCTTTATATACAGAATCAAGAAACGCGACGCAAAAGAGTACGCAGAGCTGGTGCGCACCCCTCCCGACTTCGACGACCTTCTTGGAAAGTCCATGACGAGCGCGCTGACAAGTCTTTTCATCGTCGGCGGGTACATCGCCGTATTCAGTATGATTGCTGACGTTATGACGGATATAGGAGCCGTCGACGCTCTCGCCGCGCCTCTCGCTTCCGTTTACGACGCGGTCGGCTGGGAACCCGAAGCCGCGCGCGGCACCGTTCTCGGACTCATAGAGATAACAAGGGGCTGTTTGAGTATTTCACAAAGCGGTGCGCAAATAAAAACAGCCCTGCCTGTCGTGGCGGGACTGTTATCCTTCGGCGGAGCGTCCGTGACTTTGCAATCTCTGACTTTTCTCGGAAACTGCAAGATCAGACCTCTTTATTATCTCGCGACAAAGACGACGCAGGCGTTGATTTCGTTCGCACTCGCTCTGCCGATCTCCTTTTTGCTGTGATTATCTGCGGCTTATGATATTGGAAAGCTCCTGTTTGCTCTGCCCTACGACTTCGAGCGAACGACGCAATTCCCTTTCCGCACTGTTGAACAGATCGTATATGCGAGCAAAACTCTCGTTTCTTATATCCGACGCTTCCTGCTGTGCCATGCCCACGATGCGGTTTGCTTCCTGTTGCGCCTGCGCTATGATATTGCTTTCCGCGAGCATCGCGTTGGCGTCGCGCTGCGCTTTGCCGACAATGTCGTTTGCGCGCATATTTGCCTGTTCGATGATGTTGTTGCTGTCCTGAAGCACGACCCTCGCTTCGGTGATGGCGGTGGGCAGCGCGCTCCTGATCTGACCTATTATGGACAGACACTTGATGTCGTCGATACTCGTTTTTCCTCCCGAAAAAACAGACTTCTTGCCTATGCGTATTTCTTCCTCGAGCTTGTCGAGCAGTCTTTCGATCTCCAGATCCATATCAAATCTCCTCTTTGGTTTTGTTTGTCATTATCTCTTTTACCGTTCCGACCGCGCTTTCGCACAGATCCTTATCGATAAGTATACCGTTTTTCAGGGCTTCGCGTATCCTCGTGGCGCTGACTTTTTCACTTTCTCCGTGCGCTTCGACAAGCAGCGTCACCACTCCGCCACGCTCGAAATTGTAAGCGCTCATCTCCTTTTCGTAAGCGAAGTCGCGCTCGTTCCTATACCCTCTGACGATTGCGGTTATGCCGTTTGCATTGCAGTAATCCGCGACCATTCCGTAACATATTTCCGTCCGCACCCTGTCGCCGAGGTCCGCGAGAGAAGCCTCTGCTATACGCGTGCTCTCGTCAAGCGTGAACAGCCTCTTTTTGTCGGGATTGACCGCGACGACCACGACCGCTTCGTCAAACTGTTCAAGCGCCTTTTCGACGACGTAACGGTGTCCTTTCGTAAAGGGATCGAAACTGCCCGTGACGGCGCATACGCTTTTTTTGCGCTTGTAAAATTCGACCGTTGCCCTGCCGTATCTTCTCGTCTTTTCGCAGACGAATCCCTGCGGAACGGCGGGTTTGAAATCGTTGTCGTGCTCGTATACGAGCATGCCGTCCTCTTCAAGCAGATCCTTTTGCGCTATTATCTCCGCAGCGGCTGAAAGATAGTCGCATTTGTACGGCGGATCGCAGAAAACAATATCCCACTTGCCTTTCGCCGCCCTCAAAGCGTCGCGGAAATCGCGGGACGTAACGAGATATTTTCCCTCTATCCCGTCGAGATTCTTTTTGAGAAGCTGCATACTCTGTCTGCCCGTATCGCAGAAAAGCACTTCGTCCGCGCCCCTGCTCAACGCCTCTATGCCCATCGCGCCGCTACCCGCGAAAAGGTCTATGAATCTGCACCCTTCGACGCAGGTCTGTAACACGTTGAAAATACCCTCCCTCGCCATATCCGAAGTGGGTCTTATCTCGTCGTTGCCTTCGGGCGGAATTATCTTCCTGCCCTTGTATTTTCCTGTGATTATCCTCATTTGCGGTACGTCTCCGACGCCGTCACGACGAGATCAAGCTTTACGTCGTGCGGTTCAACGGGTATTTTTTCCACTTTCTGACACCCGAACGCAAGCCCTATCCGAAGGCAGTCGCACGACGTGAAAAACGCGTCGTAATACCCTTTTCCTCTTCCCAGCCTGTTCAGGTCGTCGTCAAACGCGCGGAGCGGGACGAGGCACACTTCGGGAGAAACTTCGGCTGCGGAATATCTGCTGCCCGTCGGCTCCTGTATCCCGAAAGCCCCTTTCTCCCAACTGCCGTCGTATCTCGCAAGCGACATGCTCCTCTCTCCGTCCACGACGGGAAGGTAGACCTCGTTGTCCTCTGCGAGAGCCCCGACGAGTTCCGAAACGTCGAGTTCGTCCGGTAGCGCGTTGTACGCGAAGATTTTTTTTCCGCGAAATCCGAAAGCCTTTATCTTTGCGGCGACGGCGGCGCTTTCCTCCGCCTTTTCTTTATCGCCCATCTCCGCTATTTTTAGGGAAACGGCTCTGCGCAGTTCCCTTTTATCCATTGTTCCTGTTTTTGTAGTAGTTCATCAGACAGCCGTCGGCAACGATGTCTCTCTCGTCTGCGGTGAGCGGATCCATTCTCAACACAACGTCGCGAGACTTGCCTCCGGCAACGGCTTTTGCCTCGAAAACCGTCTTTCCCTCTTCGATCGCCTTTCTGACGCCGGGTACGATTATTATCTCGCCGTCCGAATATTTGTCGTCGCTTAAAAACGGTATCATTCCCCAATTTATGAGATTGCTGCGGTATCTCTTCGTTGCGTATTCTTTGGCTATGTTGCAGCATCCTCCGAGCACTCTCTGACAGCTCGCCGCCTGTTCGCGGGCACTGCCGTCGCCGGGTTTCACCGCGTAAACGCCGCTGCCTATCGAAAGGCTGCCTTCAAGCGAAAGTCCGCTCGCTGCAAGCGCCGCCGCGTATTCTTCGGGGAGCTTGCCGCCTTCAAGCTGCTTCTGATCGAGCGCGACCGCCTTTGCCCTTCCGACGTATTCGGGTACCTTTCTCGACAGCGCGAATTCCGCCAGCTTGAGCGGATTGCTGCGGTAGCTCGACGTCTCGCCCGACGGTATCAGCTCGTCGGTCGTGGTAACGGGGTCGTTGATAACCGCCGCGAGTTTGATCATGAGGTTGTCGGTCAGAGCTATGACGGGCGGCCAGTCCTTGATGTTGGGTCCGTAATGCAATTCTTCGTCCGTCTCCGCCTTTTTCCAGCCGTTGTACACTCTTCTCTCGTAAATGCGTCCGTCGTATTCGAACGCGGGTATCGTATCGTCGTATTCCACGTCGGTCGCGCAGGTGAGCA
Organism: uncultured Christensenellaceae bacterium; assembly: GCA_944383905.1. Taxonomy (GTDB): domain Bacteria; phylum Bacillota; class Clostridia; order Christensenellales; family UBA3700; genus Ornithoclostridium. Next base: position 6,110 of record CALWRI010000003.1, on the reverse strand, counting down.
CGCCGCCGTTTTTCGCCGTCGCGGCAATGCTTCTCGCGTCCATAAGCGCGACGGAAGCTATCTGACCGTTGCCGGGCTTGCTGCCCTCTCTCGACTCGAAGTTTCTCGTCGTGTGTCTGATGCTCAAAGCGTTGTTATTGGGTACGTCGCCCGCGCCGAAACACGGACCGCAGAACGCCGTCTTGACGTTGACGCCAGCGTCCACGAGCTTTTCGATCGCGCCCTTTTTGAGCAGGTCGTAAAACACCGGGGTCGAGGACGGATAAACGCTCAACGTGAACGCGTCGTTGCCGACCGAAGCGTCGGCGAGTATGCTGCTCGCTTCGATAATGTTGTCGTAAGTGCCGCCCGCGCAGCCTGCGATAATGCCCTGCTGTACGACGACCTTGCCATCCTTTATCTTGTCAGTCAGTCTGAATTTTACGTTTTTGTTGCCGAGAAGCTCGTTGCCCTTCTTTTCCGCTTCTGCCAAAACGTCGTAAGGATTGCGTATCAGTTCTTTGAGATCGTAAACGTTGCTCGGATGGAAAGGAAGCGCGATCTTTGGCGTGGCTTTGGAAAGATCCACTTCGACGACCGCGTCGTAATATGCGAGCGGAGCCGGCTTTATCGGCTTGTAATCGTCAAGTCTGCCTCTGACGGCGTAATAGTTTTTCACCTCGTCGTCATCGGTACGCCAGATGCTCGAGAGGCATGTCGTCTCCGTCGTCATGACGTCGATGCCGTTTCTGTATTCTATCGGCAGGCTCGAAACGCCCTCTCCGACAAACTCCATGACCTTGTTCTTCACGAAACCGCTCGCGAAAACCTCTCCGATTATCGCGAGAGCTATGTCCTGCGGACCTACGCCGCGGCGCGGCTTGCCCTTGAGATTTATCGCGACGACGTCGGGATACCTGATGTCGTAAGTCCTGCAAAGGAGCTGCTTTACGAGCTCCGGACCGCCTTCGCCGACCGCCATTGTGCCCAGCGCGCCGTAACGGGTATGCGAGTCGCTGCCGAGTATCATCTTGCCGCAACCGCTCATGCACTCTCTCATATAAGTGTGAATGACCGCCTGGTGAGGGGGCACGAAGATGCCGCCGTACTTCTTTGCCGCGGAAAGACCGAAGACGTGGTCGTCCTCGTTGATCGTGCCGCCGACCGCGCACAGCGAGTTGTGGCAGTTGGTCAGAACGTAAGGTATCGGAAACTGTTTGAGCCCGCTCGCCTTCGCCGTCTGGATTATGCCGACGTAGGTTATGTCGTGAGACGCGAGAGCGTCGAAGCGCAGTTTGAGAAGTTCCCCCCTCTTCGCTTCGCCCGCGGTGTTGTGAGCGTTGAGCACCGAATACGCCATCGTGCCCTTGTAGGCTTCTGCCGCCGCGTCCGCGCTGAAGTTGTATGCCTTGAGCTGGGTCTCGTCGACGAATTTGCCGTCTATGTAATACATGCCTTTTGAAACGGTTTTGATCATTTTTGTCCTCTTTTTTCAAATCGTTGAATTTATAATACTACAAACGCGCGCAAAAATCAAACTTTTTCGACCTTTGCGCGCGCCTGCTTTCAAACACTGTCAATTCTTTTGTCCGAGACGTTCCTTTTCGTTAGCCCCGACGAGCCTGACGATCCTCTTTTCGACAAACCCGCAGGGGTGATAACTTTTCTTTGACTTTCTCAACCCTTCGAGCCCCATGTCTTCCTGCCTGTTGATAAACCTTGCCCCGGAAAAATGCTTCGCCGCAAACATCTGACACAAGGACGGATATATGCCGTCATACTCCACGTCTCCCTTTTCGAGATGGACTATCCCGACCCCGGAAGCGGTCAGTTCTCCCGTCTCGAACCCGACTATTCTGCCGTCGACTTCCATAACGTCGGCAAAGAAATCATCGTATTTAAGAGAGTATTCGAGCGCGAGCCTGACGACCCTCTTTTCCTGCCTCTCCATATTGTCGTGATACTCGTCGAAGCTCTTGCTTTTTATCCATTCGCCGAACAACGCGCACACGCCTTCCCTGTCGTTTTCGGTATACGTCCTGAAAACGTAATTTTCGTGATATGTGTTTGTAAAACGCGATATAAAGTTGCGCTTCGCATGATATTTCTTGCCCTTTAATTCTATCAGATCCTCGGGTCTGTAAAGGTACTCCGCGTAGTTGCGGTAATCGGGCTTGTCCGCGATCTCGTATACCGTCGGATCGAGAGACTCCGCGTCCTCTTTCCTGCATGACGAAATATAGAATTCCTCTCCCGTACTTTCGCAGTATTCTCTGAGAAGATCGACCGCCTTGCAAAACTCTCCTTTCGGCGCAAGCGGCGGCATAAAGATGTATCCGTGGCTGTCCGACTCCTCGTCCTCCGCAAGAAGATGCGGGCTGAAACGTATAAAGACGTACCCTTGTTCGAACGCTATCGTCATCGTGTCGAAATCGAAAAAGTCCCAGCCACGAAGATAGAGCATCGAATACTCGCTTCCCGCATGATCCGTCTTCGCGAGCACTTCGTCTATGCGCTTTTTGTCGCTTTCCTTAATTTTTTCAAATTGCATAAACAGCAAAAAATCCCTTGTCTTATTTATATTTTTTTTGTATAATAATCGTTATGAAAAAGCGTTACTCTTTCAAGCAAAGACCGACCGTTTACGTCCTCTTCGCGATCGTCTCGATTATAGCACTAACCTGCATTACAGTCAATTGTTTGAGGCTCGCGCAAGTGGGCAATATGACTTCGACCAACCACGGGCTCGACATATTCGCGATATGCCTGATGAGCTTTGTCGAGGTGTGCATGATCTCGGTCACTTTCGCGTCCTGCTACGTCCTCGGAGAAAAGAAACTGTACTGCTTTCTCGGAGTTACGCTGACAAGCGTACCGTACAAGGACGTGTGCCTCGTCCGTTACAGTAAGGATAACCTGATTTTCCTCGTATATTACAAAGTCGAAAAAAACGGCGTCGTAAAAGACGAGATGTCGGGCATCCAGGCGCGTTTCATAAGGGTCAACGTCAGCGATAAATATTTTGACGAGATCGCAAAATCGATAAAGAAAAACGCTCCGCAGACCGTTGTGGAGATCATCGGAGAAGAAAAATGAACGCAGTTCTCGCAAGCAACAACTCTCACAAACTCGAAGAGATACGCGCGCTCCTCGCAGACAAGTTCGGGCGCGTATATTCTCTCGCGGATATGGGCATACAAACCGACATTGACGAAACGGGCGCGACTTTCGAAGAAAACGCTTTTATCAAAGCGCAGACCATATTCGATTTCCTCGGAGGAAAATTCGCCGTGCTTGCAGACGACAGCGGACTTTGCGTCGAAGCGCTCGGCGGAGCTCCCGGAGTGTATTCCGCACGCTATGCCGGCAGCCCCTGTAACGACGACGCCAACAACGCGTTGCTCCTCAAAAATCTGCACGAAAGAGAGCTCTCCTTCCCCAAAAACCGCCGCGCGTATTTCGCAAGCGTGGTCGTCGCCGTTCTTCCCGACGGCAGAAAACTCGCGGGAGAAGGCAGGGTATACGGAACCATACTCGACGAGTACCGCGGAAACGGCGGTTTCGGTTACGACCCGCTGTTCTACTGCGACGAGCTCGGCAAAACCTTTGCGGAAGCGCAGATGAGCGAAAAGAATACGGTCAGCCACAGAGCCCGCGCGCTCGCCGCGCTCAAAGAGAAGTTATGAGCAACATAGTCGTGCTCTCCGACTCTCACAACCGTCTGCCCAAAACGGAACGGTTTTTGACCGTGCTCGACGAAGCCGACTATATCTTCTTTCTCGGCGACGGCGGCAGGGATATAGATTTTCTCGTTGAGGCGTACCGCTCCAAACTGCTTTACGTTTTCGGCAACTGCGATTTCAGAAGCGGCAGGCGCGAAGAGCTCGTCGAGATCGACGGCGTAAAGTTCTTTCTCACTCACGGTCACGATTACGGCGTCAAGTCGGGTTATCTCAATCTCGAATACGCCGCGATGGAAAAAGGTGCGGACTGCGCGCTGTTCGGGCACACTCACCGCCCCGTCATAATCAGAGACGGGCAAGTGACTCTTATAAATCCCGGCAGCATAGGTTACGGAGGAAATTATTGTTATATGAGCGTTTATCAAGGCAGATTCGCCGCGAAAACCGTAACGCTCACAGACATATAAAGAAGGTTTTATTATGATCAGAAACGACGTCAGAAACATTGCAATCATAGCTCACGTCGACCACGGTAAGACTACCATGGTCGATCAGCTCCTCAAACAAAACGGCGTGTTCCGCGCAAACGAAGCGGTCGCAGAACGCGTTATGGACAACAACGCTCTCGAAAGAGAACGCGGCATCACTATTCTCGCAAAGAATACGGCGGTGCACTACAAAGGCACCAAAATCAACATCATCGACACCCCCGGACACGCGGATTTCGGCGGCGAGGTCGAACGCATACTCTCTATGGTCGACGGCGTTCTTCTGCTCGTCGACGCGGTCGAAGGCTGCATGCCGCAGACGCGCTACGTCCTCAAAAAAGCGCTCGGACTCAACAAAAAACCCGTCGTCGTCGTCAACAAGGTTGACAGAGGCTGCGATTACGACAAAATAGCCAATCAGGTCATAGACCTGTTCTTCGAGCTCGGCGCGAACGACGACCAGCTCGATTTCAAAACGGTTTACGCTTCCGGCAAGCAGGGCTGGGCTACCCTCACCCCTGGCGAAACGGGCACGGATATGCGCCCGCTCCTCGACACGATACTCTCCGAGATCCCCGCTCCCGAAGGCGACGAGACCGACGGATTGCAGGCGATAATCTGCAACATAGACTATGACGAATACGTCGGCAGAATCGGAATAGGCAGGATTGCACGCGGTACCATACGCGGCGGCCAGCTCGCGGCAATATGTCATACGGACAGAACCGTCACGCATGAAAAAATCGCGAAGATGTACCAATTCGAAGGTCTCAAACGTGTGGAAAGCGACCGCGCGAGCGTAGGCGATATAATAGCAATCAGCGGCATCGAAAAACTCAATATCGGCGAGACCGTCTGCGACGTGGATATGCCAGAGCCGCTCCCGTTCGTCGCCATTGACGAACCTACCCTCTCGATGATGTTCATGGTCAACAACTCTCCGTTCGCGGGCAAAGAGGGCAAATTCGTCACGAGCAGACACCTCCGCGCAAGACTCATGCGCGAAGTTCAGACCAACGTCAGTATGCGCGTCGAAGAGACGGACAGCACCGAGTGTTTCAAGGTGTACGGCAGAGGCGAATTGCATCTTTCCATTCTCATAGAAAATATGCGCCGCGAAGGTTACGAATTCCAGGTTTCCCGCCCCAAAGTCATATACAAGGAAATCGACGGCGTAAAGTGCGAACCCGTGGAGACCGTCATCGTCGAAGTCCCCGAGGCATACGCCGGCACCGTGATCAACAAGCTCGGTGCTCGCAAAGGCGAGCTCGAAGAGATGCTCCCCGACGACCGCGGCGGCACGAGGCTTGAATTTTCCATTCCTTCGCGCTGTCTGATCGGTTACCGCAGCGAAATGCTCACCGACACGCGCGGATTCGGCGTCATGAGCAGCGTATTCAAAGGTTACGAACCCTACAAGGGCGACATTCAGGAAAGAAGCCGCGGCTCCGTGATCGCGTTCGAAGACGGCGTTACCACGACTTACGGACTCTTCAACGCGCAGGAACGCTCCACTCTCTTCCTCAAACCGGGCGTGCCCGTATACGCGGGTATGATTGTCGGCGAAAACTCGAGAGAGGACGACCTCGTCGTCAACGTGTGCAAGAAAAAACAGCTCACCAACAACCGTGCGAGCGGCAGCGAAGACGCACTCAAGCTCGTCTCTCCCCGCGTAATGAGCCTCGAACAATGCCTCGAATTCATCGCAGACGACGAACTCGTCGAGGTCACTCCGCTCAATATCCGCCTGCGCAAAACGATCCTGAGCAAAGAACAGCGCATGAAACTCCTCGGCAAGCAGAAAAAAGAAAGCGGACAATAATTTTTCGCAACAAAATAAGTCGATATTGTTGACAACCTCCGTGAGCGTGTGATAGAATTTTTAAGCATCACGGAGATCCGCCCACGCGGGTGTAGTTCAATGGTAGAATCCCAGCCTTCCAAGCTGGTCGTGTGGGTT
>CALWRI010000002.1 GCA_944383905.1 uncultured Christensenellaceae bacterium | reverse complement strand
CACGGCCCGGGAGATAAAGTCGTTGCCGGTTACAAAATAAAAGGAGTTGCGAATGCAGCTCCTTTTATTTTGTAACCTATGATACTTAATAACAGGGCGTGGACAGCCAAGGACGTCTTAGCGAGCGGAATAAGGAAAGAAAGAATAAAGAAGTTGCGACGCGAGCGTCAAGACTAAAGTAAGGACACGTCCCGTGCCAAACCGTGGATAACAGCGCATATTTTACCCTGACTGCGTGACTCGCATCGCAATCGTGTACGGGAGTACACTATATTGCTCACTCGCACTTGCACGAGCAAAATCTGCACCGTTCTCCGCGGTTTGGGAAATAGGATTCCAATAACATAAAAAGAAGCATGGAAGCGTTTTTAATTGTAACACGGAGACATTTAAGATATGCGATTTAATTGCTTTTAGGTCTTTTGACCTAAAGGCAATCCTTTCCAATTAAATCCGGAAGGATTGAAAAATAAATATTAGTCTTTTATCTGTTTTATATTTTCTTTCGGTAAAAACGACGCTTTTTGCCGAAAGTACATTGTGAGACCGAAAGCCGCAGGGTGAGGTCGAAGCAAGGAGGGGATATAGTAAGGGGAAACACAAATCACAGCGTATATGAGGTGCTTGCGACGATTAAGCGTAGTGATTTTGGTGCCCCTTGCTAAAGCGAAGCGCGCGGATAACAGCGCATATTTTACCCTGACTGCGTGACTCGCATCGCAATCGTGTACGGGAGTACACTATATTGCTCACTCGCACTTGCACGAGCAAAATCTGCACCGTTCTCCGCGGTTTGGGAAATAGGATTCCAATAACATAAAAAGAAGCATGGAAGCGTTTTTAATTGTAACACGGAGACATTTAAGATATGCGATTTAATTGCTTTTAGGTCTTTTGACCTAAAGGCAATCCTTTACAATTAAATCCGGAAGGATTGAAAAATAAATATTAGTCTTTTATCTGTTTTATATATTCTTTCGGTAAAAACGACGCTTTTTGCCGAAAGTACCTTGGATGAAGTTGAGTCAAGGCGAGACTTTTTGTTGGAGGGGATATAGTAAGGGAAACACAAATCGCCGTATGTATGAGGAGCTTTATACGATTAAGCGTTGCGGTTTTGGCGCCTTTATGTGTGGATTTCTATTTGCGCGTTTTGTCAAACAATCCGATCCGGAAAAATATGCCTTGGAATGTTATTTTTATTCACTATTTACAAATCGGGATATATTTGTTATAATATTTATAACATTATTGCGAGGGCAGTTATGAAACAGGTAATTTTTGTAGTTGAAGACGACGCGGGGATCATGGGATTGTACGCGATGGCGCTCGAAGATGCCGGTTTTGAGTTCTGCGGATTCAACAGCGCAGAAGAAATGTTTTCAAAGCTCGGTGAAGGGAAACATTGCGACCTGATCATCCTTGACATTATGTTGCCGGGAATGAGCGGACTTCAAGCTCTCAACAGACTCAAAAGAGATGACAGATACGCTTCGATACCCGTGATAATAGCCAGCGCGAAGGACGACGAGAAAAGCAAGATCGGAGGTCTCGACGCGGGCGCGGACGATTATGTTGCCAAGCCTTTCAGTATGAACGAGCTTGTCGCGAGAATCAGAGCAAATCTGCGCAAAGCGCCTGTTGCAGCCGAAAGGGACGGCGATCTTCTCGCATACGGAGATATAGAGATCAACGACCGCGAGCACGAGGTCAAGGTCAAAGGGAGCCTCGTACAGCTCACGTTGAAGGAATACAATCTGCTTCATCTTCTGATGGAGAATATGGATACTGTCGTAAAGCGCGACCGCATTCTGTCGGTCGTATGGGATTACGATTACGTCGGAGAAACGCGCACTCTCGATATGCACATAAAATCGTTGAGAAGCAAGCTGGGCGAAAAAACGGACAAGCAGTATATCGTTACGGTCAGAGGCGTGGGGTACAAATTCTGTAAGATATGAACAAAAGAATATTCCGCAAAATATTTTGGGCGACGGCGCTGGTGTTATTGCTCAGCGTTGTCGTTTGCTTTTCTCTTATTTACGGCATAACCTATTACTCAAAGCGTGAATTGATAGAAAAGAACAAGCCTTCGTATAGCGACAGGATACATTCGGCAAACACTTTTGAAGAATTGCAGGACGCAGTCGGAGAAGGTGAAGGGCTTCTGTACGTCGCAGTTTTGTCGTCAAGCGGAAAACTCGTGATCTCCAACAGCACTCTTGCCGAAGAAGAAATTTCGGTAAAAGACTCGTCGTTCACCGCAAAGGTCAGAGAAAAAGGCAGTCTGACAAGGCTGGAGCGCTTTTACAGGGGCGGCGAAACGATGCTTATAATATACGAGGCGATAGAAAGCCCCGCGCTTGACGAAGACGGGTTCATCGTCGTCGCTTACGGCGTGGATATGAGTTTCAACGACCTCTATTTCTGGCTGACGGTCGGCGGTTGTATAGTCGCATGGATAATTATCGCGGCAATTACCAATGTCATTTTTTCCAACTACATCAAAGACGAAGTCATGCCTCTTGAAAAAATACAGGTGATGCTCGAAAACTTCAACAAGGGCAATTACAAACCGGTAAAATACGAGGCAAAATTCGGAGATATCGACAAGATCGTCGACAATATCAACGAAGCTGCAGAAAAACTATCAAATACAGTCAGCGATCTGCGCTATGAGCAGACCAAGTCGAAGTTCATCATCGAAAACGTCGCGCAGGGTATAATTGCTCTCAACGGACAAAACAAAGTCATGATCCTCAACGACGTCGTCGCTGAAATATTCGACATAAAAGCCAATATGGTGGGAATGGAGATATCAAGTCTGATAAAGGACGAAAAAATATTAAACGAAGTTTTGCGCGCCGTAGAGACGGGAGAAAACGCTACCGCCGGCGAAACCGTCATCGGAGGAAAGGTTTACAGGGTGGATTGCAGGATAGTCGGCGAAGAAATATTCGAAGAGCTGAAAGACATCAAATATTTTATCCTTGTCACCGACGTTACGAGTGAAGCTAATCTCGCAAAGATCAGGAGCGAATTCTTTTTCAACGCTTCGCATGAGCTCAAATCGCCGCTTACTGCGATAATGGGATTTTCGGAGCTTATGATGAAACCGGGTCTGTCCGAAGAAAACAGGGCTAAATGCGCAAACGATATTCACGAAAGCTCCAAGCGCATGGCGACTCTCATCGAAAAGATGATCACTCTCGGAAGGCTGGACTCCGCTCAATATGCGGAGAGAAACTTTGAAACCGTCGATCTCAGAAAGACTTGCGACGAGGCGCTCAAAAGGCTGGGAATAATCGCAGATTCGATCGGCGTAAAGATGACTTGCAGCGGAGAGGCGACCGTTGACGGCGACCCCAATCAGTTGTCGATACTCGTCTCAAACCTCGTGAGCAATGCGATAAAGTACAACAAGGAAAACGGCAGCGTGACCGTGAAGATAACGCAAAAAGAAAATACCGTCGAGTTGTGCGTCGAGGACACCGGCATAGGAATCGGCAAAAAGGATATTCCTCATCTTTGCGAGAGGTTTTTCAGGGTCAATAGCGCGCATTCCAAAACTTCTCTCGACAGCAACGGTCTGGGACTTGCGATCGTCAAACATATTGCGGACGATCACGGGGCGGAGCTGAAAATAGAATCCGAAGTCGGAAAGGGCTCGAAATTTACGATAATATTCAAGAGGTGAAATATATGTATCCCTTCAAACTCAAAGCCGCGACAAAAGACTACGTCTGGGGCGGCATAAAACTCAAGGAATTTTACGGTAAGGAAAGCGACGGAGACGTCGTTGCCGAAAGTTGGGAAGTGTCGTGTCATCCCGAAGGACCGAGCACGATAGCAAACGGGCAGTACGAGGGCATAACGCTTGCCGAAGTGCTCGAAGCCAATCCCCGTTACAAGGGGACGAACAGCGAAAAATTCCCGTTTTTCCCGATACTCGTAAAACTTATTGACGCAAAGACCAATTTGTCTATACAGGTGCATCCGGCGGACGAATACGCGCTCGAACACGAAGGTCAGTTCGGAAAGACCGAAATGTGGTATATCGTCGAATGCGAAAAGGGCGCGGGAGTGTACTGCGGCTTCAAGAAACCCGTAAGCAAAGAGGTGCTGCGCGCGTCTCTCGTTGACGGAACGGTTACGGAGCTGCTCAATTTCGTCGAAGTCAAAAAGGGGGATTGCCTCTTTATACCTTCGGGCACGGTGCATGCGATATGCGGCGGATGCGTGATCTGCGAGATACAGCAAAACAGCTCTCTAACGTACAGACTTTACGATTACGGCAGAGTGGACAAGACGGGCAAGCCCAGACAACTGCATATCGACAAGGCGGTGGAAGTCACCGACGTAAACAAGGTCGTGAAGCCGAACGGAGAAACGCGTGCGATCGACGACAAGACGGTGAGGCTTGCGCAGTGCAAATATTTCACGACGGACAAAGTCGTATCTGACGGATCTGCCTCGTTTGACGTCGGAGAAGAGAGCTTCCTGACTGTCACCTGCGTTGAAGGAGAAGGAGAATTCGTCTACAACGGCAAGCGCTACGACGTGAAAACGGGCGACACTTATTTTCTTCCCGCAGGGATAGGAGAGGTCGTTTTCGAAGGAGTAGCGGAGCTTATCACTGCGCGCGTATAAATCTCCGACGAAAGAGAAGAGACTGCCGTCGGTCGCGACGAGCCGACGCGCAACAAGACTTGCGACAGCCGGAAAAAGGAAATCATAGCAAACAAATCATAGGAAACAAAAAAACTCCCGCTTTATCGCGGGAGTCTTTTTATGCCCGAAGGCAGATTATTTCGTCGTGGTATCTATCGTGGTATCCTCGATGAAGTTTGCGCTGTTGGCGAATTTCTTGACGGATTCGATAGCGGATTCTGCTGCGGCTCTCGATTTGTAGCCTTCGCCTACGCCGTACATCGTGCCGTCGACCTTGAAAATCTTGTAACGGAAAGTACCGTTCTTTTCTTCGTCGATAGTGTATGTACCGTTGTTGATCGTATTGCGGAAGCCGTCGATCTGTTTTGACTTGGGTTTGATCTTGTAACCCTCGCTCTCGTACAATATCTGACCGTTGTTTGCCTTGAGCTGATACTTGTACGGACGGGTGGGGTTGCGGTCGTCCTTGATGATGACGTATTTGCCGTTGGTCGGCTCCGGAGCGTCTCCGAAGAGAAGGGTGATGTTGTTTTTGTCCGTTGCCGCGGGAGCGGATTCCGCCTTGGGTGCCGCTTTGGGAACTGCCTTGGGCGGCGCTTTTTTGACGGGAGGCTTCTTTGCCGCGGGAGCAGGCTTTTTGACGGGAGGTTTGACGACCTTTTTGGGTTCTTCTTTTTTCTCCGCGGGAGCTTCTTCCACGGGCTTTTCTTCTGCAACCGGTGCGGGAGCTTCTTCGACTTTTTCTTCAGCCGCAGGAGCTTCTTCGACGGGAGTTTCTTCAACTGCGGGAGCAACTTCTACGGGTTTCTCTTCCGCAACGGGGGTTTCTTCAACGGGTTTTTCTTCTTCAACGGGAGCAACTTCTGCGGGTGCTTCCTCTTTCGCGGGAGCTTCTTCGACGGGTTTTTCCTCTGCGGGTGTTTCTTCTGCCTTTTCTTCGGCTTCGGTAGCTTCCGCACCCGTGCTCGCTTCGCTCAAAGCTACTTCTTCGGGAGCGCTTGCGGTCTCGGTAACGTCGGGAACGACGGTGGGTCTCACAGGTTCGACCGGCTCGGAAGGACGGTCGGGTTTGGAGGTCTCGTCGCCGGCTGCGACGACGTCATAAGCTTTCTTTTTAGCTTTCTTATTTCCGCTTTTGAGAATTGCGATAACTGCGATTATTGCAATGATAACGATAACCGCGGTTGCGGCGATTATTGCCCAGAGGGGAATGACTCCGAAAACTTTTTGGGTCATGTCCAGGCCGGAAGCCGCTGTAAGCGAGTTGTTGAAAATGGTCATACTTGTGCTTCTCCCTTTCATGGTATATTTTAAATATAACACACCGGCGCGCGCTTGTAAAGACAAAAAAATATTTATTTCGGTTTTTGAGGCTTTTTTTATTCTTGAGAGTTTGCATTACAGGTTGAAAAACGAGTTTTTGCGACAAGAAGCGAGTGGTTGCGCAACTTCCGTAACAGCAAAATTTTCGTAAAGTAATTGCAAGTTGGCAAAATTGGGTATATCATTAAATATTGAGAATACCTCGGAGGAAAAATGGAAACACTCGTTCTTAAAGGTCGCGAAGCGCTTGAAAAAGGAGCGGAATATATAGCGGACGGTCAGGTCGTCGCGTTCCCTACGGAAACGGTCTACGGTCTGGGCGCGGACGCTTTCAACGAAGATGCGGTCAAAAAGATCTTCGAGGCAAAGGGAAGACCGTCGGATAATCCGTTGATCGTACATATAGCGGACAAAGACGGACTGAACGGACTTGTAAGAGAGATCCCCGACGGGGCAAAAGCGGTTATGGACAGGTTTATGCCGGGACCGATCACCGTTATTATGAAAAAAGGCGAAAAAGTGCCGGAAAGCGTCACCGCCGGTCTGGATACGGTCGGGATAAGAATGCCTTCTCACAAAGTGGCAAGGGCGTTCATCAGAGAGTGCGGCACGCCTATCGCGGCGCCGAGCGCGAACAGATCCACGCATATAAGCCCCACAAGCGCGCAACACGTCTTTGAAGATATGGAAGGCAGGATACCGCTTATCATCGACGGCGGAGACTGCGAGGTCGGCATCGAATCCACGATAATCGATATGTCGACTGACGTTCCCACGATATTGCGCCCCGGCGCGATCACGGCACAGATGCTTGCGGAGGTGCTGGGCGCGGTAAAGACGTTCAGCGGCAAGGTCGTCGTGGCGAAGGCTCCCGGTATGAAATACAAGCATTACGCGCCGAAATGCGAAACCGTCGTCGCGGCGGATGCGGAAAGCGCGAAAAGCGCTTACGACGAAGCGCTCGCGAGAGGGGCGAGACCCGTGATAATCGCGAGGTCAGATACCTGCGGGCTTCTCGGCAATAGGACGCGTATTGACGTCGGGGGGAGCGAAAAGGAAATATGCCGCAACATTTACGCGGCTTTGCACAAGGGGGAAAAGATTGCCGACTTCATAGTCTGCGAACATTTCGGAGAACAGGGAATTTGCGGCTCCGTGATGAACAGAGTGCTTAAATCGGCGGGAGGAAAGATAGTATGAAGATACTTTTCGTATGCACGGGAAACACTTGCCGTTCTCCGCTTGCGCAGGCTCTTGCGCAAAAACTGTTCGACGAAAAAAAGATCGACGCGCAGTGCGAAAGCGCGGGACTTTGTTGCGGTTACGGCGAAGAAGTATCCGAAAATTCGCGTAAAATTATTGCGGAAAAGGGAATATTCTTTACGCACCAGTCCAGACCCGTCACCCGTCCGCTTCTCGAATCGTCGGATATGGTTGTCTGCATGACCGCTCCGCACAAACAGGCTCTCGCTCCTTACGTCCCCGCTGACAAGCTGTTCGAAGCGAGGGACCTTATCGGCGAAGAAGTGGACGACCCTTACGGCAGAGACATAGAGGCGTACCGCAGATGCGCGCGGCAACTCGAAAAACTCGCGGCGGCGATAGCGGACAGGATAACGGGAAGCGGCGAATAATTTCACTGAACGGAAACGGCGAAGATCGTTAAAAAAATATCTTATCTTTACAACGCGAAAAAACAGTGCTATACTTGAAACATAGCGAATAAAAAGAGGTAACATATGAAAATAGCGATAGGTTGCGATCACGGCGGCATAGTGCTCAAACCCGCGATCGTCGAGACTCTCGAAAAAAGAGGCATACAGGTCGAAGATATGGGTTGCTACGATACTTCAAGCGTCGATTATCCCGACTACGCGCTCAAGGTCGCGGAAGCGGTTTCTCGCGGAGAATGCGACAAAGGCATAGTCCTTTGCGGCACGGGTATAGGCATTTCGATTGCCGCCAACAAGGTCAGAGGCATCAGGGCGGGAGTCGTGCACGACGAGTTTACCGCGGAGATGATCTCCGCTCACAACAACGCCAACGTGATAGCGATCGGAGGCAGAGTGGTTTCTCCCGAAATGGCGGCGAAGATGGTCGGTATATGGCTCGACACCCCTTTCCAGGGCGGCAGGCACGAAGGCAGAGTAGAAAAGATCTCTGCAATCGAAGACAAATATTTCAAATAAGGTGAAAAATGGTCCAGGAAGTAATCGACAGCATAGTTAAGGCTGAAAGCCAAGCCGAAATAATCGTCAAAGAGGCGAACGCCGCGGCGAAAGAAGCAGTTGCGAAAGCCAATTCCGACGCGGATGAGACTATCTCCGAAGCAAAGGAAAAAGCCAAAGCGGCGGCAAAGGAAAACCTTGAAAAAGCCGCGAAGAAGGCTGACGAAAACTATGTTGCCGCCGTTGCGGAAAACGATAAAAAAATCGAGTCTCTCGCAAAAAAGGCTCAAAAGAACCTCGACAAGGCGGCAGAGGTCGTCATCGGGAGGCTAAAAGAGAAATATGCCCGTAATTGAGATGCGCAAGCTTGTTCTCATAGGCAATTCGTCAGAAAGAGAACAGCTTATAAAAATTTTGCATACCGAGGAGTGCGCGCAGATCGTCGCGGCTCGGAAAGCGGAAGGAACGCTCTATGCCGACAAACAAAGCGCTCTCGAAGTTTACGGTGCGAAAAAAGCCAAACTCGATTTCGTCTTTGACTTTCTCAAAAGTTGTCAGGTAGAAGCGCAGGCTCTCATCAAAGCCAAAAAGATAAATTACAAGCCCGTAAAAAAACCTTTTCTTGCGGGAAAGCCGTCGCTTACGATGGAGGAGTTTTACGAAACTCCGAAGCTTGAAGAAAGCGTCTTTGGCGCTTATGCGAGGCTGGAGAGGCTTTCGGAATCTCTTTTCAAAAACAAATCCGACGAGATCAAACTCAAAAACACGATAAATCAGTTGCAGCCTTACAAAGAGGTGGACGCAAAACTGGAATCGTTCAAGGATACGAAAAACGTCTCGATCCTTCTCGGTACGGTGCCATCGTCGAAGAAAGTCGTCGCGCAGAAAGCCGAGGAGCTCGGAGCGTACGTTTTGTATTACGACGCGGGGATCAACTGCACCGTGGTCTGCATCTTCCTCAAAGAAAAATACGACGAGATAGCGAAGATATTGTCGGACGCGGAATTTTCGGCTTGCACGCTGAATTATACCGGCGTGCCGAAGGACGTTATCGCAGAGAGCGAAAAACTGCTTGAAGCAAACGCGGAAATGCGCGCGAAACTCATCGAACAGATCATTTCTTTCGAATACGTCCTCGACGACTGCAAGAGGCTTTACGATTACTATCTTATAGAAGAAAGAAAGCTCGAATGCGAGCAGAATACGAGTTGTACCGAAACCTCGTATATCCTCGAAGCGTGGGTCCCGCTCGACAAGGCGGAAAAGCTGGACAAGGCTCTTTCGGAGAGTCCGCTCGCGCTGATGTACGAGATAAGGGAGCCGGCAGAGGGCGAAAAACCGCCGACATACGTTGAGGACAACGCGGTGGTCGAGCCGTACCAGACGGTCACCAATATGTTCAGTGCGCCCGCGTACAGAGAAATCGACCCCAACCCGTTCGTCGCGTTTTTCTTCTTCCTTTTCTTCGGAATGATGCTCGCGGACGCAGGATACGGACTTATCCTGATGTTGATGACGGGTATAGTGCTTGTAAAGCAGCGTCCTCCGAAGGGGCAGGCAAGCCTGATAAAGATTGTGTTCATGGGCGGCGTATCGACCGTTATATGGGGTATAATTTTCGGCAGTTATTTCGGATATTCCGCGACGGATCTCGGGATATGGTGCTGGTTCAACCCGATCGAACAGCCGATGAATATGCTCTTTTTAAGTCTCGGCATGGGCGTGTTCCAGATGTGTTTCGGTCTTGGCATAAACATGGTCGCGATGTTCAGGCAGAAGAAGCCGCTCGACGCGATATGCGGCACGCTTTCGTGGTATTTCATGCTCTTCGGACTCGCGCTCGCTTTCGGCGGTTCGCTGATAAAATCCGTCAATATTCCGGCATGGGTCAAGACGGCGGGCTACGTTCTTCTTATCGTCGGCGCGGTCATGCTCATGATCTCCGGCGCGCTCCACAAAAAAGGAGCCAAGAAGATCACGGGCGCTCTCGGCAGTCTTTACGGCATTATAAACTTCTTCTCGGATCTTATGAGTTATACGAGAATATTCGGTCTCGGTCTCGCTTCCGCGGTCATAGGCATGGTTTTCAACGAGATCGGCGCGCTTATGATGAACATGATACCCGTCAAAGCGATAGGCATCGTGGTGGCGGCGGTAGTGTTCCTGATCGGGCACGTTTTCAACATCGGCATAAACGCTCTCGGCGCGTACGTCCACAACTCGAGATTGCAGTTTGTCGAATTTTTCGGAAAATTTTATACCGGCGGCGGGGAGTTGTTCCGTCCGCTCGGTTGTGAAATGAAATATTACTATATCCACAATCAGGAGGTAAAAAAGTAATGAACGGAGCGTATATCGCTATTATCGGAGCTGCGCTTGCGGCTTTGATGGCAGGTTGCGGCAGCGCGATCGGCGTAGGCACCGCGGGACAGGCGGCGGCAGGAGTTACCAGCGAGGATCCGGACAAGTTCGGCAAACTGCTCATATTGCAGCTTCTTCCCGGTACGCAGGGCATTTACGGACTCATAATCGCGTTTATCGTATTTATGCAGACCGGACTTCTCGGCGGCGAGATAAAGCAGATGACAGACATGCAGGGCTGGGCTATGGTCGCGGCTTGCGCGCCTATGGCAATCGTAGGTCTCGTATCCGCTATCTACCAGGGCAAGTGCGCGGCAGCTTCCATCGCGATGGTCGGCAAGAGAGCCGAAACTTCGGGCAAAGGTCTGCTTCTTACCGTCATGGTCGAAACGTACGCGCTTCTCGCGTTGCTCATCTCGTTCCTCGGCGTATTCTTCATAGCAAAATAAGCGTATGAACGGCAAGCAGGCAATAATAGACAAGATCATAGGCGACGCAAACGCGAAAGCCGCCCTGATCGCAGAAGAAGCCAAGGCAAAGTGCGACGCGATCGCGGAAAAGGCGGAAAAAACCGCAGCAGACGTGATCGCGGAAGGCGAGGCAAAGAAAAAAGCCGCGTTCGACACCGTGGTGGCGAATTCGGCAGTGGTTGCAAACCTCGATTGCAAAAAAGCGCTTCTTACCGCAAAGACGGAGCTCGTCGGCAAGGCTTTCGACCGTGCCGCGGAGATTTTGCGCGCGGACAAGAAAAAGTACTGCGATCTGGTCGGAAAGATGATAGCCGCGGCAGCGGAAGACGGGGACAAAGTGCGCGTCTGCAAAGAGGACGCGGACGTCCTGACCAAGGCTTTCGTCGAGTCGGTCGCAAAAAAGTGCAAAAAGAAACTCACGCTCGACAAGGAGTATGCCGCGATAATAGGCGGCGTGATCCTCGTCGGCAAGGACTATGACAAAAATCTGTCGCTCGATCTCGAATTGCAGACTATGCGCGAGGAATGCGAGGGAGAGATAGCCGCGGTCCTTTTCGGGGAGTAACGAGATATGGCAAACAAATCGCCCGTATATTCCAACGCCCGCGTCAGGGTGATGGAGAACACATTTCTCAATCAGGAAAAATTCAACAGACTCGTTTACAGCGAAAGCGTGGACGAGGCTTTGAGAGTGCTTGCGGAATCCAATTACGGAGGCGGCGCGATAGCGGAGAACGGGGATTACGAAAAGATACTTCGCGCGGAAGAGGACAAGGTCAGCGCGTTTATGGCGGAATCCATGCCCGAAAAATGCGGTATGGAAAGCTTTTTGATGAAGCAGGATTACCACAACGCAAAGGCGCTCACAAAGGCGAAATACATGCGTCTCGACGACGCGGATTTCATGCTCGCTCCGCAGGGAACGATAGATATCGATCTTCTCAGGGACTGCGTCAATTCGGATACCTATTCGAGGCTTCCCGCGCTTATGGCAGAAGCGTTGAGCGAGATCGACGTCGCCCGCGCCAACGGGGACAAGAGCCCGAGGACAATCGACGTCACGCTGGACAAGGCTTGTTTCAGAGACGTGCTCAAAGTCGCGAAGGAGGGCAGGCAGAAGACGATAATCCGCTATTGGACCGCGTGCATAGACTTTGCCAACGTCACCGCGTTCATACGTTACCGCAGAGAGGGTGAAGAGCTGCGTTCTTTCCGCAAAGCGTTCGCGGAGGGAGGAGAGATATCCCTTTCGCTGTTCGAGTCGGTCTTCGAAGCGACGGACGAAGCCGTTGCCGAGAAGTTCAGATACACGTCGTACGGAAAGACGGTTTACGAGGCGTTTTCGGGAGAAAAAGGCGCGCTGGTCGCTTTTGAACGCGCGCAGGACAACTATCTGCTCGACATATTCAAGAGGGATCGCACGGATATTTTCTCGATCAGTCCGCTCGCGGGATTTTACGTCGCGAAGAAACAGGAGATAAAGGTCGTCAGAATGATCCTTATCTGCATCAAAAATCACGTCGATACGGCGCAAATAAAAGCAAGGTTGAGGGATTACTATGCGTGAGGGTAAAATTGCCGTCATAGGCGACAGAGATCTGATACTCGCGTTCAAGGCGATCGGTATGGAAGTGTTTGCCGCTTCCGACGTCGAGCAATGCGAAAACCTGATCAAAAAACTCGCAAAGACCCACGCCGTCATCTTCATCACAGAGGATTACGCAAAAGCGTGCGAGCACGTCATAAGCCGCTACAAGAGCACCGCTTATCCCGCGATCGTGCCCATTCCGTCCGGCTCGGGGAGCACGGGTTACGGCATGGAAAACATAAAAAAAGATGTCGAAAAAGCTGTCGGCACGGATATATTGTTCAATAAGGAAGACTGATTATGCAAGAAACAGGAAAGATTGTCAAGGTCGCAGGACCTCTTATAGTCGCGGAGGGGCTCAAGAACTGCAAGATGTTCGACGTCGTCAGAGTCAGCGATAAAAACCTCATCGGCGAGATCATCGAGCTGCGCGGAGACAGGGCTTCGATCCAGGTCTACGAGGAGACGGGCGGACTGGGCACCGGCGAAGACGTCGTGTCCACCAACGAGCCGCTTTCCGTCGAGCTCGGTCCCGGTATCATCGAGGGCATTTACGACGGCATACAAAGACCGCTCAACAAGCTCGTCGAGGCTACGGGAGACCGTATTGCGAGAGGCGTCAGCATGTCCGCGCTCGACAGAGAAAAGAAATGGAAATTCGTTCCCAAGGTGGCAAAAGGAGACAAGGTCGCCGCAGGAGACATTATAGGTACGGTGCAGGAAAACAAGGTCGTCGAGCACCGTATCATGGTGCCGTTCGGCGTCGAGGGCACCGTATCCAAAATTCAGGAAGGCGAATTCACGATAGACGAGATCGTTTGCGTCGTCAAGACGGATAAGGGCGACAAAAAGCTCACCATGAGCCAGAAATGGCCTGTCAGAAAGGGCAGACCTTACAAGACGAAGATGTCGCCGGTAACGCCGCTCGTCACGGGTCAGAGAGTCATAGACACCTTCTTCCCCGTTGCAAAAGGCGGCGCGGCGTGTATTCCCGGACCGTTCGGCAGCGGCAAGACGGTCGTTCAGCACCAGCTCGCGAAGTGGGCGGACGCGGACATCATCGTCTACGTCGGTTGCGGCGAGCGCGGAAACGAGATGACGGACGTTCTCAACGAGTTTCCCGAGCTTGTCGATCCGACGACGGGAGAACCTTTGATGAAGCGCACCGTGCTCATTGCAAACACGTCGGATATGCCTGTCGCGGCGCGCGAAGCGTCGATCTATACGGGCATCACGATCGCGGAATATTTCCGCGACATGGGCTACAACGTCGCGATAATGGCGGACTCCTCCTCGCGTTGGGCGGAAGCTCTACGCGAAATGTCCGGTCGTCTCGAAGAGATGCCCGGCGAAGAAGGCTATCCCGCTTATCTGTCCTCCCGTCTCGCGGAGTATTACGAGAGAGCGGGCGTCGTCAAGACCCTCGGGTCGGACGACAGGACGGGTTCGATCACCGCAATATCCGCGGTTTCGCCCCCCGGCGGCGACCTCTCGGAGCCCGTTTCGCAGGCGACTTTGAGAATAGTCAAGGTGTTCTGGGGATTGAGCGCTTCGCTCGCATACAGGAGACATTTCCCCGCGATCGATTGGATACAGTCCTATTCTCTCTACGGCGACAGCATGGGGGATTGGTACAAGGAGAACGTGGATTCGGAGTGGGAAGAAAACCGCGCGAAGGCGTTGCGTATCCTTCAGGAAGAAGCGCAGCTCGAAGAGATCGTCAGACTCGTCGGTATGGACGCGCTGTCCTATTCGGACCGCCTGACGATGGAGACGGCGAAATCCTTGAGAGAAGACTATCTGCATCAGGACGCGTTCCACGAAGTGGACACCTACGCAAGCCTCAAAAAACAGTTCATGATGCTCAAACTCATACTCGAGTGCGACAAATACAGCCGTGAAGCGCTCGCGAAAGACGTGGATCTCGACGATATTCTCAAGATCGGCGCGCGCGAGATGATCGGCAGAGTAAAATATATCCCTGAATCCGAACTCTCCAGAATAGAGCAGGTCGGCAAACAGATGAGACAGCAGCTCAACTCGCTGTCCTCGCAGGAATAAGGGGGAGAAATATGCTTAAAGAATACAAATCCATAAAAGAAATAGTCGGACCTCTGATGCTCGTCAGCGGAGTGCAGGGAGTCAAGTACGACGAACTCGTCGAAATAAGCGGACAGGACGGCAGCGTCCGCCGCGGAAAAGTGCTCGAGGTCAACGGAGACAACGCTCTCGTACAGCTTTTCGAGGGCTCGCAGGGCATACAGATGTCCACGTCCAAAGCGAGATTTCTCGGCAGAAGCCTCGAACTTGGCGTTTCCGAAGATATGCTCGGCAGAGTTTTTGACGGACTCGGCAATCCCAAGGACGGTGGCGCGGCTATAATTCCCGAAAAGAGAATAGACATAAACGGTCAGCCGATAAACCCCGCGGCACGCGATTATCCCGACGAATTCATACAGACGGGCGTTTCCGCGATCGACGGGCTCAACACCCTTGTAAGAGGACAAAAGCTGCCCGTATTCTCCGCGTCGGGTCTTCCGCACGCGCAACTCGCCGCGCAGATCGCGAGACAGGCGAAAGTCCTCGGCAAGGACAGCAAATTCGCCGTCGTATTCGCCGCCATCGGCATAACCTACGAAGAGGCGGAATACTTCATGCAGGATTTCAGGCGCACGGGCGCTATCGAGAGGGCGGTCATGTTCGTCAATCTCGCAAACGACCCTGCCGTCGAGAGAATCGCGACGCCGAGAATGGCGCTTACCGCGGCGGAATATCTCGCGTTTGAAAAGGATATGCACGTCCTCGTTATTATGACGGACATCACCAACTACTGCGAGGCTTTGAGAGAGGTCTCTGCGGCGCGCAAGGAAGTCCCGGGCAGACGCGGTTATCCCGGTTATCTGTATACCGACCTCGCGACGATTTACGAGAGAGCGGGCAGGATCAAAGGCAAAGCGGGAAGCATTACGCAGATTCCCATACTGACGATGCCCGAAGACGACAAGACCCACCCGATCCCCGACCTTACGGGATATATTACCGAAGGGCAGATCATCCTGAGCAGAGAGCTTTACAAAAAAGGCATCAATCCCCCGATCGACGTCCTTCCTTCGCTTTCACGTCTCAAGAACAAGGGTATAGGAAAGAACAAGACGAGAGAGGATCACCCCGATTCGATGAACCAGCTTTTCGCGGCGTACGCGCAGGGCAAAGAGGCAAAGGAACTGTCGGCAATACTCGGCGACGCGGCTCTGACCCCGGTAGACCGCAAATATGCGGAATTCGCGGAGGCTTTCGAGGAAAGATACGTCAACCAGGGCTTCAACGAAAACAGGACGATAGAGGAGACGCTCGAAATAGGATGGGAACTTCTCACGATATTGCCCAGATCGGAGATGAAGCGTATTTCCGACAAGTATCTCGAACAGTATTACGACAAAATAAAGAAATCCGAAGCGGAAGAATGATATTATGGCTGAGAGACTGAAAGTAAATCCGACCAGAATGGAATTGAGACGACTCAAGGACAGACTCAAAACGGCTGTCCGCGGTCACAAACTGCTCAAAGACAAGTCGGACGAAATGATAAGACGGTTTATGGAATACGCCAAGCAGAACAAGGTGCTCCGCGAGCAGGTCGAGGAGGAACTCTCCGAGGCGCTCAAGAGCTTCGTTCTCGCAAAGGCGGTCAGTGACGAATACGTCATTCAGGAAGCCGTCGCTATGCCGTCCTCGCAGATCATGCTGGAAGCGCAGACGAAAAACGTGATGAGCGTTATAGTCCCGCAATTCGAACTGAAAAAGACGCAGGGGGAGGACAAATATCCCTATTCGTATTCTTCGGTAACGGCGGAACTCGACGGCTCGATAGCCATTCTTACCGAACTTATGCAAAAGCTCGTCAAACTCGCGGAGATAGAAAAGACATGCAATATGCTTGCGGACGAAATCGAGAAAAACCGCCGCAGAGTGAACGCGCTCGAATACGTCATGATACCGCAGACGGAGGAGACGATACGCTATATCACGATGAAGCTGGACGAAAACGAGAGAGGCAACACCGTGCGTCTCATGAAAATAAAATCCATACTTGCGGACAAACAGTAACAATGCGGGCAGTGCCTGAAAACGGTCGCGCGGACGGAGACGTCGGCGCGTTTTTTTGCGCTTTTGCAGTCTTGCGGGACTGACAAAGATTTCAACAAGCGAATCGTCGCGTCGTATTGATCATCGTTAACAAACACGGGTACACAAAATATTATATTATTGAAACTTTTGAAGACGCATAGTCATAACGCCGCTGACGGAGCAATATGCTTTAATGTACCTGACGGAGGGATTATGACAAAAAAGATTTTGATTGTAGTTTGTGCGATAGTCTGTTGTCTCCTCGTTTTCGTCGCCTGCGACGGGAATAAGGGCGCGGACGAGATCCTCGGCGAAAGCGTGAGCAGTCGTCAGACGCTTTGTTACGGAGGAGTCTCTGACGACTTTGACGTGACTCTAACGACATTGTCGCAGGAAGAAGCGTTTGTCGCCGACGGCAAAGTGGGCAAAATGGTGACGCGTACCACGCTCGTCGTCAAACCCAAAGCAATAGGGGACGAGACGATGACTTATTCGATTGCTTCCGAGAGCGGCAAGATCGACGGTTCTCTTTCCAAAAACGTGCTGGGCAGCGCCTACGTCGCGGAGATCTCCGACCTTTCCAAAATCGGAGCGCCGACGACGCTGACGGTGACAAAAGGGAGCGGCGACGACGCCGAACAATACGAAATAGCGCTCGAAAACAAAATGGCAGACGTCATCGATTCGGACGAAGCGATCAGGACGGCATACGAGTTTTACAAGCAGCAGATAGACGCGGAAATTGCGTCCGAAGACGGCTGGCAGAGAGAGATCTTCGTCCGATACGTCGGCGACAGAAAGGACAGCGAGAGCAAATATTATTGGTACGTCGCTTTCGTTGCCGATCGCAATGACGACATGTCCGTGTTGATAGACCCGGCGACGAAGGAGATCGTCAATTCGAGAGTAAGACCCTGAACGGGCAATGAGATCCGCGCGTACGGCGGCAAACGGTCGCCGTACGTCGCATGAGAAACCGGATAAAAAGAAAGCGCGTTTGATACGCGCTTTCGGTCATTTTTTGTTTTGATTTGACTTATCCTGTTGCATTTTCGCTTTTTCCTGCCGGATGGTCAGTTTTTCCTGTTCCTTTTCCTGCTTCGTCTTTTCTTTTTCTTGCTGGGCGAGCAGCTTTTCCTGTTCTTTTTGCTGACGTTTCAGCGCTTTGCGTTTTGCGTTGGCTTCGTCTTTCTTGTTGATGTTGTAAAGAGATCCGAACAGACCTCCGATCATCTTGCACAATCCGCGCAGTCGGTGCTTGTTGCCCCAGAGCAACATACCGTCAATGAGCCTTGTGTCGATAAGTCCGCTTGAAATGCCCGTAAGACCTCGCAGAGGCATTGCCTTCATACCTTGGGTGAGCATTATCATCGTCGTCATATCGGCGTCGGGGACCTGCGATTTTATCAGTTTTGGCGCAACTTTTATTATTAACTTTCCGATGAGACAGCAGGAGAAATCGCCTATCGTCGTGTTGTAATTGAATTCTCCGCGTTTTGGCGCGACGTTGGGCGCGATGTCTTTTCCGTAGAGATTGCGGAACTGGCTGTCGTCTATCGTCTCCGAATTTTCGATGTCGTAATACTGCGGGCAGATCGTCGCGTAGTCGGGTATCGGTTGAGATTCTTTGAAATCGACCTTGACCGTGCCTTCGAGCCTTATATCGCGCGATGACGAGCCGATGAGCACATCGTATTCGCCTTTCGGCGCGTACCATTTGTTTGTCGCGGTATTGAAAAATGCGAACGAACGCATATCGAGAGGCAGAGTCACGGTAGCGCTTTCTCCCGCTTTGAGGAACATCTTTCTGAAACCTTTGAGCTCTTTGGGAGCCTTGAATACCACGGGTTTTTTGTCCGAGACGTAGAGCTGGCAGATCTCCGCGCCGTCATACTTGCCCGTGTTTTTCACGGTAAAACTGACAGACGACTGCGAGCACTTCAGGTCGGAATATTCGAACGTGGTGTAAGAGAGCCCGTATCCGAACGGGAACGCGACTTCTTTTTTCGCCGCGTCGTAATACCGGTATCCGACGAAGATACTTTCGCGGTATTCGACGTTTATCGGTCCCATAGGGAAGTATTTTGACGCGAGAGAGTCGTTTTCGGCAAGAGGATAGGTTTCGGCGAGTTTTCCGCTGGGGTTGACCTTGCCGAATATCACGTTGTAGATCGCTTCGCCGCCCGCTTCGCCGGGGAGATAAGCGTTGATAAGAGTGCTCGTGTTTTTGAGCCACGGCATAAGTACGGGAGATCCGCCGGAGAGGACGAAAACGACGTCCTTTCCGAGTTCTTTTAGTGAGGATACGAGTTTGTCGTGCGCCGCCGGCAGAGAAAGGTGGGTACGGTCGTATCCTTCGCTTTCGTAATTGTCGGTAAGTCCGATAAAGCAGACGATAGTCCCGTCAAAGTTCCTGGCTTTGTTTATCGCTTCGGCAAAGAGTCTTTCGTCGTGCCCGTTGCCTTTCAGAGTATAGCCGTCAGCATAGTCGAATTTTTTGCCTTTTTCGTTCAGACAGTCGACGAACGAAGTGAGCTTATACGGGTTAATCCTGCTGCTGCCCGAGCCCTGATAACGGCTGTGCTTTGCCAGCGCGCCGATTATGAGCAGGTCGTTCTCTTCGTTTGCGGGGAGCAGGTTTTCGTCGTTTTTGAGGAGGATTATGCTTTCTTCTGCGACACGTCTCGCGAGCTCGTGAGCGGCGTCGTAATCCGCCTTGTAACCATCTTTGCGCGCGCTTTCGCATTTGAAAAGAAGGGTCAGTATTCTCTCGACGACTTTGTCGAGCGCGGCCTCGTCGAGCGTGCCTTTTTTGACCGCTTCGACTATCAGAGAGTCGTTTTTGCCGCCGCTTGCGGGCATTTCGAGGTCCATTCCCGCGCGTATCCCTTCGACGCGGTCGTTCGTCGCGTTCCAGTCGCTGACGACGAGACCTTCAAAGCCCCATTCTTTGCGCAGAACGCCGTCAAGAAGTTTTATGTTGTCGGACGCATATACGCCGTTTATCCTGTTGTATGAAGCCATTACGGTGTACGGCTGCTTTTTCGCGCAGGTTTCAAACGCGGGGAGATAGATTTCTCTGAGCGCGCGTTCGTCGACGATACTGCTTATCGTCATGCGCAGATGTTCGTTGTTGTTGGCGCAGAAATGTTTGAGCGAAGTGCCGATCCCGTTTTGCTGTACGCCTTCGATATAAGCGGCGCCCAGCTTGCCCGCGAGATAGGGATCTTCCGAAAAATATTCAAAATTTCTGCCGCAAAGGGGCGAACGCTTTATGTTTACGCCGGGACCGAGAAGAATATCGACTTGTTGATCCAGGCATTGTTTGCCGAGCGCGTCGCCGACTTCTTTAGCGAGATCTTCGTTCCAGGTTGCGGCAAGAGATACTGCGGGAGGAAACGCGGTTGCGGGAAAAGAACTCTTGAGCCCGACGTTGTCGTCGTCCTCGTTCTCCTTGCGCAATCCGTGAGGTCCGTCGGACATGACGAAAGAGCCTATGCCGAGTCTTTGCACGGGCTTGGTAGTCCAGAAGTCTTTGCCGGAACACAAAGACGCTTTTTCTTCGAGCGTCATTTGGGAAATGAGTTCTCTGATCTTGTTTTTATCCATAAAAAATCCGCTTTAATCTATTTATCTTTTATTTTAATGATACCATTTTTTATAAGGCGTTGCAAGCTATATTTTGTATATCTTTTAACAAACTAAATGGACGTTTTTGTCTTTTCTGTCCGAAAACACACTCCTGACGGGTCATAGGGTAAAAACTCTTCAAGTTTTTGTTGCAAATGGCAAAATGGGGGTATATTTATTTGACTTTGTTCGTCAAAAAGTTCTAAAATTAGAAAAAGCGACAAGGAGATTGTTAAATGGCTAAAATTGTAAAAGAAGGTTTGACTTTCGACGACGTACTGCTCATTCCCGGTTATTCGGAGGTGCTTCCTTATCAGGTCGATCTTTCGACGAAACTTACTGATGATATAACTCTCAATATACCTCTTTTGAGCGCTTCGATGGATACGGTTACCGAGCATGAGCTCGCTATCGCGATCGCTCGCGAAGGCGGTATCGGTATTATCCACAAGAATATGTCCATCGATGAGCAGGCTGCGCAGGTCGACAAGGTAAAGCGCAGCGAAAACGGCGTTATAACCAATCCGTTTTTCCTCAGTCCGGAACATACGCTTGCGGACGCAAACGAACTGATGAGAAAATACCGCATCAGCGGCGTGCCCGTAACCAAAGGCAGAAAGCTCGTAGGTATAATCACAAACCGCGATCTCCGTTTTGAGACGGATATGAACAAGAAGATCGGAGACTGCATGACAAAGGACAATCTCGTGACAGCTCCCGTCGGAACGACCCTCGAACAGGCACAGAAGATTCTGGGTATGCACCGCATCGAGAAACTTCCGCTCGTCGACGACGATTACAACCTCAAAGGTCTCATCACTATCAAAGACATAGAAAAAGCGATCAAATATCCCAACAGCGCAAAGGATAACAACGGCAGACTTCTTGCAGGCGCCGCGGTCGGCGTTACGGCGGACGTTCTCGAAAGAGTCGACGCTCTCGTAAAAGCAAAAGTCGACGTGATAACGATCGATACGGCTCACGGACACTCCAAGGGCGTCCTCGACACCGTTTCAAAGATAAAGTCTGCTTATCCGCAAGTCACTTATATAGTCGGCAACGTTGCGACGGCAGATGCTACAAAGGCGCTCATCGACGCGGGCGCGGACGTCGTAAAGGTCGGTATCGGACCCGGTTCTATTTGTACGACCCGCATAATCGCAGGTATCGGCGTGCCGCAGATAACCGCGATCATGGATTGCGCAGAAATGGCGGACAGATACGGTAAACGCGTTATCGCTGACGGAGGTATAAAATTCTCCGGCGATATAGTCAAGGCTATTGGCGCGGGCGCAAGTGCGGTAATGATCGGCAGCCTCTTTGCCGGTACCGAAGAAACTCCCGGCGAGATCGAAATGTTCCAAGGCAGAAGTTTCAAGGTCTACCGCGGCATGGGCTCTCTGGGCGCTATGGCGGCAGGCAGCAAGGACAGATATTTCCAGACCAACGCAAAGAAGCTTGTCCCCGAAGGCGTCGAAGGTCGCGTGCCTTACAGAGGCTCGTTGTCCGAAGTCGTCTTCCAGCTCATGGGCGGTTTGAGGAGCGGTATGGGATATTGTGGCATGCCCAATATCGAAATGCTCCGCAAAAACGCGCAGTTCGTCAAAA
Source organism: uncultured Christensenellaceae bacterium (assembly GCA_944383905.1). Taxonomy (GTDB): domain Bacteria; phylum Bacillota; class Clostridia; order Christensenellales; family UBA3700; genus Ornithoclostridium. The sequence continues at coordinate 144,259 of CALWRI010000002.1, read as the reverse complement.
TCTCCAGCGCGTCGCTCATCGAAAGCCATCCGCACGACATTTCAATCACCAAAGAAGCCCCCAACTATTCGACGAAAGGCTGACAATGTTTTCAGGCAAATCGCCCGCGTCGCTTACGCGCGGTCGTCATAATCGTAAGATATGCGCTCCCGTTTTCGGGAGCGCTATTTTTATGCGGAAACAGTCTGAGATTTTTTACATCCGTTTTGTCGTACGAAAAAGTATCATGAGGCGCTTAAAACGGAAACTTCAGACGCTGCGGCTAACAGACATGGTTTGCGTTTGCCAAACAATCGAGACGTGGGCGTTAATTGACAAACATTTATTGAAGGCTAAAATTATAACTGCACAATAATTGATAATACTAAAAAATACTATTCAACAAGAGCGAATCAAATCGACAAAGGGGCTCAAAGCAGAAACAGGGTGAGATGATGACAAGCCGAATGTCGTTGACTTTGTAGGCACGTTTCAGGCAATGAATAACAGATCGCCGTCGGTATGGTGCCTTGCGGGTATGTCAAGGAGTTGTTGTTTGCGGTCGTCGGGCGCGAAGAAATAAATTTTTGTCACATTATCGAAAGTTGACAAAACGAGACTAAATAATAATTAATAATAATTGATAATAATTGAATATACAAGTCAATTGCGGCAGTGTCCGGTTTTCAATTCTTACGGTCAAGGATTTGTCAAATATATCGCTGTTGGTAAAAACTCATTATATTTGAAATCTGCGCTCTCTGTTCAGCGAGAGTTGCGCGACTGACGTTGAGATCGCATTTTTGACGTTTTGTCTTGCGTTGACTGTTTATGCAATAATTTTGTGTTTGAGAAATTATTATTTTAGAGCCGTATTATAATAACCGTAGACGTTATTTATATCTGATCCGCAGCGATCTGGATTATCCGACGGACAGGAAAAATTTGTAGCATTTCGTGCGGGTTTTATCACCGTGGGGAACAAATCAAATTCTGTTAACATATTGTAAAAATTTACTTGTTTTTACTGTAAAATAATGTTATAATAGTAACCGTTAGAAAAGGCAAAAGATACATTCGGAGGAAGCTATGGCTATTACCGTTGAAGAACTCTCCGTGCAGGTGCAGGCGCTTCAGGAAAGACTTGAAAAAATTGAGGCGATGCTTGAGAAATCGGCACCCGCACAAAAAGCGCCCAGAGAGAAAGAAGAAGTTTACAACGTCGGAGTAAAGGGAAAATACAGATTTCTGGCGGATTTTTTGCACAATCACGGCGGCGACAGCATAACGATGACCTTCAAGCAGATAGAGGAGCTTATAGGTCAGCCTCTTCCGAGCTCTGCGTACAATCACCGCGCTTATTGGTCAAATACCGATACCCATTCCATTTCAAAAGTCTGGATGCAGGCGGGCTATATGACGACTTACGTCAATTTGTTAAGCCGCAAAGTCGTTTTTGAAAAGAAGCGTCATTTTGACTGATTTTGAATTATCCGATGAGAACATAAAAGTTGCCGCCGACAGGCGGCTTTTTTTTTGCGGTAACAGACTTTTTGCGCAATATTAACGGGATTTGAAATTTGTGAAATCTCCGCGCGATAATATAAAGTCGCAGCGTTTTTCTTATGCGAGTTTTTGCCTGAACTTGGAATGGTCGAAAAAGTTCCGCGTAGGAAAAATCGCTGCTTACCATTTATTCCGGAGCTGTTAATAACGACGGTTTTACTGATTATGTTTGCGTCGTTGATTTTATCGTTTGAAATTCTTGTTAGCGCATAGGAAACAAAAAGCAATTCGCAGGGGAGCGGTATCAGAGCGGCGTTCCGACGTTGGATATGGTCACAACCGGCAGAGATGAGATGCAGTCGTCTGAGAAAACCTACGGCAATGAGTCTCGGGTAAAACAGATATGAAAGCCCGCTCGTCTAAGAGGACGGGACATGTCGCAGATCCCTTCTTTGTCGCTGAATTATATCCTTATTTTAACCTTGTTCGTCTGTACTTTGGGCGTTTAATGCTTTTGGTTGTACGGCGCAGTAAAAAATACGCGCCCCGAAGGACGCGTACGTTGTTTTTTCAGTATTCGAGATTGTCGGCGAGGTACTTATCGAGGTCGTCGATGTCGATCCTGACCTGTGCCATGCTGTCGCGTTCTCTGACCGTTACCGTGTTGTTCTCAAGCGTTTCGAAGTCGACGGTCACGCAGTACGGAGTGCCGATCTCGTCCTGACGACGGTATCTCTTGCCTATGCTGCCTGCTTCGTCGTAAGTCGCGGAGAACTTCTTGCAGAGAGAGCGGTAGATCTCTTCCGACTTTTCGCCGAGCGCTTTTTTCTGGAGCGGGAGCACTGCGACTTTGTAAGGAGCCAGCGCGTGGTGCAGGTGAAGTACGACGCGGGTCTCGCCGTCGACGTCTTCCTCGTCGTAAGCGTTGCAGAGGAAGGCGAGCACCATTCTGTCCGCGCCGAGAGACGGCTCGATGACGTAGGGGATATATTTTTCGCCCGTAACGGGGTCGGTATATTCGAGGTTTTTGCCGCTGACTTTGATATGCTGTTTGAGGTCGTAATCGGTACGGTCTGCGACGCCCCACAGCTCTCCCCAACCGAACGGGAATTTGAACTCGAAGTCGGTAGTCGCGTTGGAGTAGAAGCAAAGCTCTTCCTTGTCGTGATCGCGCAGTTTGAGCTTGTTTTCGTCCATACCGAGGTCGAGGAGCCACTTTTTGCAGAAATCTTTCCAATATGCGAACCATTCGAGGTCTGTGCCGGGTTTGCAGAAGAATTCAAGCTCCATCTGTTCAAACTCGCGGGTACGGAAAGTGAAGTTGCCGGGCGTGATCTCGTTTCGGAAGCTCTTGCCGATCTGACCTATGCCGAAGGGCACTTTCATGCGGGCGGAGCGCTGCACGTTGAGGAAGTTGACGAAAATGCCTTGCGCTGTTTCGGGGCGCAGGTATACGGTGTTTGCACTGTCTTCGGTAACACCCTGGAATGTCTTGAACATCAGATTGAACTGCCTTATGCCGGTAAATTCGCATTTGCCGCATACGGGGCAGGGTATCTTGTTGTCGATTATGTATTTTTCAAGCTGCTCGTTGGTCCAGCCCGCGATGCTTTGCTCGATGCCCTTGCGCTTCATATAATCTTCGACGAGATTGTCCGCGCGGTGACGGGATTTGCAGCTCTTGCAGTCCATAAGGGGATCGCTGAATCCGCCGAGGTGACCGCTTGCGACCCAGACGTTGGGGTTCATCAGAATAGCGCAGTCGAGACCCGTGTTGAGCGGGTTTTCCTGGATAAACTTTTTCCACCACGCGCGCTTGACGTTGTTTTTGAGCTCAACTCCGAGCGGGCCGTAGTCCCAGGTGTTTGCGAGTCCGCCGTATATTTCGCTGCCCGCAAATATGAAACCTCTGTTTTTGCAGAGGGCGACAAGTTTGTCCATTGTCAGTTCTGCCATATTCTTAAACTCCTCGCGGCGGAATTTTCCGCCTAAAATTATTATCAATATATGATTATAAGAATTTTATCCGTTTTTGTCAAACGATGTAACGTTTTTGCCGCAATTTGCGTATTGTGAAGTAGCGGGATGAGAAAAGCCCCGTGTTGACTATATGGGAGGAACGAACATGAACAATTTCAACGAATGTGGAATGTCCGGCGGCTGCGATTGCCTTTGGATAATCCTTCTGTTGCTTTGCTGCGGCGGCAACGGCTTCAAGAGCTGCGGCTCCGGCTGCAACATCATTCCTATTCTCGTGGCATTGAGCTGCTGCGGGTGCGGCGACGGTTGCGGCTGCAAGTAAACCGTAATACATACTGCAAAAAGCAAGAAACGGAGTCGGCGTATCTGCCGACTTTGTTTTTTGCGAAAAAAGTCGTCGTTTTCGGGCAAAACCGAATACATATCGTGAAAAACGGGGATAACGCGCTCTGAAAAGTGCGCGCTGACCCGTTTGACTTTTTCTTTTGCAGGTTGTATCATAGGATTATGAAAAAATACAATTTCGTCACATGGTGGCTCGATCTGCCCGCGAAACCTCTTCCTTACAGGATATGGAAGATGACGATCACACCGATCGTGTTTATTCTGTGGGTTGTATTCGTTGCCGTATATCCCGATTATTATTGGCAGTTTTCGCTGTGTGTGATACTGCCCGTTGCCGTCGTCGACAACCTGTGGGACGGATTGCAATATTATTTTTACAAAAAGGGCAGGCTCGTGCCGAGGAAGGCGTCGGGATTTTACGACGATGTGAAAAAAGAGGACGCAGACGGTCAGCCTCAGACAAAATGATTTTCTCCGCAGATCGCGGAGATTTTTTTGCCCGCAGACGCGACGTTTTAATGCATTTCAACGAAGCGACAAGCATAAATTTTCTCGTGAAAGCAGTCAGATTCCTGTGGGCGCTGTTTGCCTCGTTGGCGACGGTGATACTTTACGCTTTTCCCGCCGCGCTTGCCGTGGAGACGGGGGAGTGGTATTCTTCGCTTCTGCTTCCTCGTTTCGCGCTTGCGGGAGGGGGTTACACTGCCGTCACGGCGCTCGTATACGCGGCGGACGTCGCCGCGCTCTCGTCTCTCGTATACGGAGGCGAAAGGGGAATAGGTTTTTGTCTTCCCGTCGCGACCGGGTTTTTCAACGTGTTCCTGTGTTACGTCTTTTTCAGGCTTCGTTCTCTGACGGCTGCCGCCGTCGTCGCGGGTATAGCGCTTGCGTGCACCGTTGCGTGTGCGGCGGTGAATATAAGGAAAAACGCTTTTGCCGCGACGGTATTTTGCGTTAAAACGCTTTGGAACGCTTATCTTTTCGCGCTCGCAATCGCAGTGGCGGCGGCAAATTGAAGGGTCGTCGGAGACTTTTTCTCTTTTTCAGAATATAACGCGCGGACGGCGCGGGCGCGCAATTCGCATATTTTTATTTTTATTTAGTTGTAAAACGACGGTTTGTTTGGTATAATTAGCGTGAACAACGACAGGCTTTTTCCGTTGTATGTTCGCAAAACGACAATTTTACCTGAAAGGATGGGTATTGCTTCGCGGCAAACTCAAGCGTGGTAGTCATGAAAAGATCGCACAGGATCGCGCTTCTCGCATTCGAACTTGCACTGATAGTTATTTTCAGTCTTTTGCCGATTAACCTCGGCGCGGCGTCGCTCGCGTTGACGTTGCTCCCGGTGCTCGTCATAGCAATGACGCAGGATTTCAAAACGGCGCTTCTCGGAGGACTCATAATGGGGGTCACCTCACTGATAGGAGCGTTCACCGTGGGGGCGGGAAGTCTTACGGCGCCCCTTTTCAGAAATCCGCTCGTTTCGGTACTGCCGAGACTGTTCGTACCCGCCGTCGCATGGGCGGTAGACAGAGGGATAGTCGCGCTTTATACGAAATCGCAAGTCAGAAAAGCGGCTGAAAGGGCAAAACGGGCAGGGGACGGCGAAAAAGCGGAGGACGGAGAAAAGTCGGAAGAAGGAAAAATCGTTTCCGAAACCGAAGTCCGCGCTATGCCCAAGCCGTGGCGTGCGGCGACGGACGCTCTCGCGAGCGCTTTGGGAGTCATGGCAAATACCGCGCTCGTACTTGGTATGATATGGTTGTTTTACGGCGGCAAGACCGTCGGAGACAGCGCGATAAATGCGGAATTCATGGCGGGACTCGTTTCGGTGAATTTCGTGATAGAGGTGATAGTTATGACGGTGCTCACCCCGCCGATAGCTTTCGCGATAAGAAAACAACAGGAGAAAAAAGGTTGATATGCTGCTCGTAATCGACGTGGGAAACACCAATATCAAGCTCGGGTTGTACAAGGACGACAAGCTGTGTCAGTCGTGGAGACTTTCGGTCAAAGTTCCGCGCACCGCGGACGAGCTCGGCATAGAGATAAGCAATATGTTCAAGGTCGGCGGCGTGGATATGAAGGACATCACGGGTGTGATAATGTCCTCCGTCTGTCCGCCTCTCAACTATACCGTCGAACACGCTTGTCAGTTTTATATCGGAATAAAACCGATGACTGTCGGCACGGGGATAAAGACGGGTCTCAACGTAAAATACACCAACCCGCAGGAGGTCGGCGCAGACAGGATAGTCAACAGCGTGGCGGCTTACAAACTTTACGGCGGTCCGGTGATCGTCGTGGATTTCGGCACGGCAACGACTTTCAATCTGATTTCCGCAAAGGGCGAATTCATGGGCGGATGTATATGCCCCGGCATGAAGAGCAGTCTCGAGTCTCTCGTCAGCAATACCGCAAAGCTCACGAGGGTGGAACTGACCAAACCGCAGAGCATAGTAGGAAAGAGCACGGACGCCAATCTTCAGGCGGGCATCATTTACGGCTTTACGGGACTTGTCAAATACATTGTCGAAGGTTTCAGAAAGCAGCCCGGATTCGAAAACGCGAAAGTGGTGGCGACGGGCGGTCTGAGCCAGCTCATTCTGAGCGTCGAAGAGGAAAAGATCCTCGACATAGTGGACAGGTCTCTGACTCTGAAAGGGCTCAAGATCATTTACGATATGAACAGAAAATAAACCGCGTTTCAGGCGTAAAATACTTTCGAAAACAAATTTTGCCTCACGGCAGCAAAGGAGAATAATATGAAAAAAGTCGGTGTTGCAATACTCGGCATGGGTGTTGTAGGCGGAGGTACCGCACAGATCCTCATCGAGAGGAAAAAACAGATCGCGGAAGAATACGGCGTTGAAGTCGACGTCGTGGCTTGCCTCGACAAGGACAAGAATAAGGGCGCGAGATACGGTCTCGACGCGAGCTATTTCGCGGCGGATATCGACGAGATCTGCAGCAACAACAACGTGGATATCGTCGTCGAATGTATGGGCGGCACGGAACCCGCAAAGACTTTCCTCATGAAGTCGCTTGCTGCGGGAAAGAGCATCGTTACGTCCAACAAGGAGATGTTCAGCAAGAGCTGGCCCGAACTCGAAAACGTAGCCGCAAAGACGGGCGCGGGTCTCTATTACGAGGCGACGACCGGCGGCGGTATGCCGATAATCAGGCTTATGACGCAGGCTATGCAGGCGAACACCATACTCGAGATCAAGGCGATAATCAACGGCACGACCAACTATATTCTCTCCAAGATGACGAAGGAAGGCGCGGATTATGCCGACGTCCTCAAGGACGCGCAGGCGCTCGGTTATGCCGAAGCCAATCCGGTGGCGGACGTCGAAGGTTACGATTCGAGCTACAAATTGAGCATCCTTTCTTCGCTCGCGTTCAACAAGCGCCTGCCCGTCGAACTGATTGAGAGAGAGGGTATCACAAAGATAACCAAAGAAGACATCACGATCGCAAAAGAGATGGGCTTCGTCATAAAACTGCTCGCGATCGCGAAACAGCGCGACGGCAAGATAGAGGCGAGAGTCAATCCCGTATTCCTTTCAAAGGATCATCCGCTCGCAAACGTCAACGATTCCTTCAACGCGGTCTTCCTCGTCGGAGACAACGTCGGCGACATAATGCTGTACGGCAGGGGAGCGGGCGCGTTGCCTACGGGAAGCGCTATCGTCAGCGACATAGTGTTCTGCGCGAGACAGGACAAGCATGCGCGTTACGGAGAGATGAACACTCTCATGACCGCAAAGGACATCGACGAGGATTATCCGAGCGAGTATTACATCAGACTTGACGTGCACGACGTCGCGGGCGTTATCGCGGACGTTGCGGCAGTATTCAAGAAATACAAGGTTTCGATCAGTCAGATGCGTCAGGACGACGGAAAGGAGATCATCCCCATCGTGTTTGTGACTCACGAGATCAACAAGAAGGCTATGACCAAGGCTATCGAGGAGATCAGCCGTCTTTCCAACGTCATCGGCGTCAGGAACGTAATTAAGGTGGAGAGATAATGCTCGATTCAAAGGCGGTCGCATTGCTCGCAAAGCTGTGCGAAATGACTCAAGGCGAAAAGTATTCGGTTTTCGATTGGAGCGACCTGTTCGACGAATGGCCCGACGACGGCAACAAAGCCGTATGGCGCGCCCTCGTCCAGCAGGGGTGCGTCGCCGTCAAATACGACGACGAGAGCTCGGTTTGCTTTGCGGTCACGCTCAAGGGCAGAAATATGAACGAGGAGCTCGCGACGATGAACGTCGTGGGAGACAAGGAGCACGCCGTAGTCCGTACCGACGCGGCGGGCAGACCCGTCATGGTGATGGGGAACGGCGACAGTTTTATCAGTCATCTTCGCAAGAAGATGCACAGCCGTTCGACGAGCTTCGTGTGGGGCATAATCGGCGGTCTGATAGGCGGATTGATCGGAGGAACGATAATCGCGCTCATCATGCATTTTGCGATAAAATAGCGTTTTACCGACACGGGTAAGGCAATTTTGGGAGAATAAGTTATGCTTACAAAAAAACAGAAGTTGCTGATGAAAGTGATTTATTCCCACGCTATCCGCAAGGAGGGCGTGTGTCTGATCCGTCCGATAGATCTTCTCAAGGAGATCCCTTTGAGCAGCGATTTCAGGCGCGACGAGCTTGAATCCAATCTGAAAGCGCTGGTGACCGAAGATTTCTTCGAAATGATTACGACGGACAAGAAAGGGGAAGAATATTATTGCTTTACCCTGCATCAGAACGGGTATGCGTTTTCAAGACAGATCGCGGCGGAAAAGCGCGCCATCGTCTTCAAGCTCATACTCACTATTGCAGGAGCCATACTGAGCTTTACGCTTGTGCGTATTCTCACGGCTATTGCGGGTTAAATGTTTGAATTACACAGTAAATTTCAGCCTTGCGGAGACCAGCCGCAGGCAATAGACAAACTCGTCGAAGGCATAAACGACGGTTTGAGGACTCAAGTCTTGCTGGGCGTTACGGGCAGCGGCAAGACTTTTACTATGGCCAACGTGATAAAGAGGCTCAACCGCCCCGCGCTGGTCATTGCCCACAACAAGACCCTTGCCGCCCAGCTCTGCAATGAGTTCAGGGAGTTTTTCCCAAACAACAGGGTAGAATATTTCGTATCCTATTACGACTACTACCAGCCCGAAGCCTACATCCCCCGCACGGATACCTATATCGAAAAGGATCTGTCGATAAACGACGAGATAGACAAGCTGCGCCACTCCGCGACAGGCGCTCTTTGCGAGAGCAGGGACGTCATAGTCGTCGCTTCGGTGTCCTGCATATACGGACTCGGCGCGCCGCTCGAATATTACAGTATGGCGATCTCTTTGCGCCCCGGCATGACGATGGACAGAGAGGAGCTGATAGACCGTCTCGTCGAGATACAGTACAAGAGGAGCGACGTCGAATTCGAACGCGCGACTTTCAGGGTGAGGGGCGACGTCGTCGAGGTTTTCCCCGTCGACAGCTCCGAAATCGCCGTCAGGATAGAATTCTGGGGCGACGAGATCGAGAGGATAGTCCAATTCGAGCCGCTTACGGCAAAGCCGATAAGCGAGCTAAAACACATTAATCTTTTCCCCGCGTCGCACTACGTCGTACAAAAGGAAAAGAGAGAGGAGAGCCTGCGACAGATCTCGCTGGATATGCTCGAATGTGTGGACGATTTCAAAAAGAGAAACAAGCTGCTCGAAGCGCAGAGACTTCAGGAGAGGGTGAGTTACGACGTCGAAATGATACGCGAGATGGGTTATTGTAGCGGCATAGAGAACTATTCGCGATACTTCGACGGCAGAAAGCCGGGGCAACCGCCCTATACGCTTCTCGACTTCTTCCCCAAAGATTTCGTTCTGTTCGTCGACGAAAGCCACATGACGCTGCCGCAGATACGCGCGATGTACAACGGCGACCGTTCGAGAAAGGTCAATCTCGTCGAATACGGTTTCAGACTTCCGTCCGCATACGACAACAGACCGCTCACTTTCCAGGAATTCGACGAGAGGGTGGGGCAGATGATATGCGTTTCCGCAACGCCCGCTCCTTACGAGCTCGGAGAGGCGGGACAGGTGGTGGAGCAGCTTATCAGACCCACGGGACTTCTCGATCCCGAGGTCGAGATCAGACCCATTGCGGGACAGATCGACGATCTCGTGTCGGAGATAAACGAAAACGTGGCAAAGAAAGGCAGGGTGCTCGTCACGACGCTTACCAAAAAGATGGCGGAAAGTCTGACCGAATACCTTACCGAACAGCACATAAAAGTCAGGTATATGCACTCCGACGTCGACACTCTCGAACGTATCGAGATCGTCACGGGTTTGAGAAAAGGAGATTTCGACGTGCTCGTCGGCATCAACCTTCTGCGCGAAGGACTCGACCTGCCGGAAGTCAGGCTCGTCGCTATCCTCGACGCGGACAAAGAAGGCTTTTTGAGGAGCGAGACGGCGCTTATACAGACGATAGGAAGAGCGGCGAGAAACAGCGAAGCGAAGGTCATCATGTATGCCGACAACATTACGGGCAGCATGAGGCGCGCGATCGACGAGACCAACAGGCGCCGCGAAAAACAGCAGGCGTACAACGAGGAACACAACATAATTCCGAGAACCATCGTAAAGGAGATCTCCAATACCCTCGAGATCACGAAAAAGCTCGAAGAAAAAGAACGCGTGTCGACGGCGGATCTGTACAAGGAACTCGAGAGGCTCAATTCCGCGATGAAGATCGCGGCAAACAATCTCGATTTCGAACTCGCGATAAAGTACAGAGAGCAGGTCACAGCGATCAAGGACCGCATAGCAAAGGCAAACAAGGAAAACGCAAAGAGCGCAGGCGGAGACGCAGGGTCCCGCAAAAAGAGGAAATGAGATGAGAGAGGATATTTTCGTAAAAGGCGCGAGGGTGCACAACCTCAAAAATATAGACGTGACGATACCTAGAAACAAGCTGGTAGTGTTTACCGGACTCAGCGGATCGGGTAAGTCGTCGCTTGCTTTCGATACGATTTTTGCGGAAGGACAGCGCAGATACATGGAGAGTCTTTCCTCTTACGCAAGGCAGTTTCTCGGGCAGATGGACAAGCCGGACGTCGACCGCATCGACGGACTTTCTCCCGCGATCTCGATAGATCAGAAGACCACGTCCAACAATCCGCGTTCCACGGTGGGCACGGTGACGGAGATATACGACTATCTGCGTCTTTTGTATGCGAGAATAGGTGAAGTGCATTGCCCCAAGTGCGGCAAGAAGATAGAGCAGCAGACGGTGGATCAGATCGCGGACAGGGTCATGCTCGCGCCCGCGGGAGCCAGACTGCGCGTGATAGCTCCGATAGTCAGAGGAAGAAAGGGAGAGTATTCCAAACAGCTCGAACAGCTCAAAAAGAGCGGATATATGCGCGTCATCGTCGACGGGAACGATTATACGCTCGACGAGGAGATCAATCTCGAAAAGAATATCAAACACGAGATCGGCGTCGTCGTGGACAGACTTGTGATGAAAGAGGATCTGGCGCGCCGTCTTACAGACAGCCTCGAAGCGGCGCTCAAGCTGGCAAACGGACTCGTCGAGGTGGAGACGGACGGCAAAAAGGCCCTTTATTCGACGCTTTACGCCTGCCCCGATTGCGATATCAGCATAGAGGAGCTCACCCCGAGACTGTTCAGCTTCAACAGTCCTTTCGGCGCGTGCCCGAAATGTTCGGGACTCGGTTTTACTTCGAGGATAGACCCCGCAAAGGTCGTCAAACCCGAAAGATCGGTCAACGAAGGCGCTCTCGACGCGTCGGGATGGTATATCATGGACTCCTGCAAGGTCAACAGGCAGGCGCTTGTCTCTCTTGCCAAAAAGTACGGGTTCAGTCTTGACGTGCCGTACAAGGATCTGCCCGACAAGATAAAGGATATACTTCTTTACGGCGACGGTTCGGATATAGAAGTGACCTATGACAGCGCGACCTTCCACGGCGTTTTCAAGAGGAAATTCGAAGGCGTGATCAACAATCTTCAGAGGCGATACAACGAAACGTCCTCTGTCAACGTGAAGGCGGATCTCGAAAGATATATGACCCAGGTGCCGTGCGATCTGTGCCACGGAAAGAGACTGAAAAAAGAGGCGCTCGCCGTTACGGTCGGGGGTATGAACATATCAGATCTTTGCGATCTTTCGATAGACAAAGCGCTCGCGTTTTTCGCGTCGCTCGAATTGTCGCAGAAGGACGCGACGATATCAAATCAGATACTCAAAGAGATAAACGCGAGACTCGGCTTTCTCAAAAACGTCGGGCTCGGCTATCTGACGCTCTCGCGCGCGGCAGGTACGCTGTCGGGCGGTGAAGCGCAGCGCATCAGGCTTGCCACGCAGATAGGCAGCGGACTCATGGGCGTGCTGTATATCCTCGACGAGCCAAGCATCGGACTGCATCAGAGAGACAACGGCAAACTTCTCGACACTCTTACGAAACTGCGCGATCTGGGCAACACGCTCATAGTCGTCGAACACGACGAGGAGACGATGGAGAAGGCGGATTATATCGTCGATATAGGTCCGGGAGCGGGCGTGCACGGCGGCGAAGTCGTCGTATGCGGTACTCCCGAGGAAGTAGCGGCGTGCGAAAGATCGATAACGGGAGCCTACCTTTCGGGCAGAGAAAAGATAGAGGTGCCCGCGACGAGAAACCCCGGCAACGGACTCAACGTGAATATACGCGGAGCGAGAAAGAACAATCTCAAAAATATAGACGTGACCCTTCCTCTCGGCAAATTCGTCGCGGTGACGGGCGTGTCGGGCAGCGGAAAGAGCAGTCTGATAAACGGTATACTTTACCCCGTCCTTGCGGCGAGACTCAACGGGGCGAGAGAGGGGTATTCGGAATGCGACGGCGTGGACGGCGTCGAAAACCTCGACAAGGTCATTCAGATCGACCAGAGTCCGATCGGAAGAACGCCCAGATCCAATCCCGCGACCTATACCGGAGTGTTCACTAATATCAGAGAGCTTTTTGCAAAGACTCCCGAGGCGCAGGCGAGAGGATACAAGTCGGGAAGATTCAGCTTCAACGTCAGCGGAGGCAGGTGCGAAAACTGTCAGGGCGACGGCATAATCAAGATCGAAATGCACTTTTTGTCGGACGTTTACGTCCCCTGCGAAGTGTGCGGAGGCAAGAGGTACAACCGCGAGACCCTGCAGGTCAAATACAAAGGAAAGAGCATTTACGACGTGCTTGAAATGACGGTCGGAGAGGCGTGCGAGTTTTTCAGGAACATACCGCAGATATACAACAAGATAAAGACTCTCGACGACGTCGGACTCTCTTATATCAAGCTGGGACAGCCCGCCACGACGTTGTCCGGCGGCGAAGCGCAGAGGGTAAAGCTGGCGACGGAACTGTCAAAACGCAGTACGGGAAAGACGATATATATTCTCGACGAGCCGACGACGGGACTGCACAGCGCGGACGTCAAAAAACTCATATCCATTCTCAAACGCTTTGTGGACGGCGGCAACACGGTCGTCGTGATAGAACACAACCTCGACGTGATCAAGGTCGCGGATCATATCATCGACCTCGGACCCGAGGGCGGCGACGCGGGCGGTACCGTGATAGCGCAGGGCACTCCCGAAGAAGTCGCGAAAAATCCGAAGAGCTATACGGGACAATATCTGAAGCAGAAGCTCGGTATGAAATAAAAGAAAGGACGCGGGAGCGTCCTTTTTTACAATACGTTTTTCCATTTGTATGCGAGAAGATTGCGGGAGTTGTCCGCCATCGCGATCAGCACTTCGCAACGCGTGATCGAGTCGTCGTACATTTCTGCGATCTGCGATCCCTTGAGCTCGCCGATCTCACGGGCAATGTCTTTTATATCCGTATTCGGGCAGGCGAATTCAAGCAGATCGCGTTCTCTGCGCCAATCTCTTTCGACGTGTTCGGTCATGGAGAACGCTGCTTCGTAATCGCCTGAAAGAAGGAGTTTCTGTATCTTTTCGCAGTCGTGCGAAAGATCTTTGAAAGAATTGTTAATAAACACCTGCTCGCAAATTCCGAGTGTGAGTATCACGACGAGAAGAACCGCCGCCAATATTATTTTGTACATCTTATCTCCTTTGAGTCGCCCGTCTCGCAAGCGCCCTTTATCGGTTGGAGATAATACTCTCCGTCCTTTTCCGCCGTCAGAAGCAATACGTCTTTCGGCTTGAGCGCTTTGCCGGACAGGAACGCTGTCAGACCGTCTTGAGAGAACCCCGCTTTTTCAAGATTTTCGCTCATGGTTTTTCCTTCGCATACGAGCGTGTAGGGGAGCACCGTACGCGGATTTTCGTTTCCGCCTTTCTGCACGACCGAGATGTCTCCGTTCGTTTCCGCGATCGCGTATTGAACTTCAGAGGGGGAAAAACACCCGTTGCCGCGCAGAGCTTCCATAAGGTCGCTTATAGTCATGTCGAGGCGGGATATCGCCTTGTAATCTATGCCTTGAGGGGTCATGACTATCACGGGTTTGCCGTTGACGAGCTTGCGGATCCCGATCGAATGTTTTACCGCTTTCGTGAAGACGAATTCGATTATAAAAAGAGTGAATATCGGCACGAGTCCGTAAAGTACGGGCACCTGTGTGTCGGACATCGGTATGCACGCGAGCTCTGCGACGATAAGCGTTATCGCAAATTCGAAAGGCTGCAGCTCGCCGAGTTGCTTTTTTCCCATAAGCCGCATCGCGATCAGAAGAAAAACGTATATTATGATTGCGCGCGTAAATACCGTCAACATATTGTTATTGTGCGCGCACGGAGGCGTTTTATGCCGCAGTCCGTACGATATATATTTCGCAACCTTCTTCAAAACAGATGACATTGCGCGCGGCAGATGTTATAATGCTATCAGCAGAGTAAATACAACGCGTTAAGTGTTGAAGGATGGGATGTCGCCTTCAAACGAAAAGCGAATGCTTGCGGTGTTGTGTTGCGTCCGCTGTAAAATCTTATTCTTATAAAATTTTATTGCAACGGCTCTGCTGTATCACTATTTTTAAGGAGGACTGCGTATGAGAAGCAGGACACAAAAAATAGCTGATATGGCAATTTTTATTGCACTCGGCGTAGTGCTTAATCTTTGTTCATTTCAGTCGTTTGGCACTTATCTCGGAAAAATAAGTCTCGTTTACTTATTCTGTTATTTGAGCGGGTTTATCCTCGGACCCTGGCGCGGTTTCGCAGTCGCGTTTATCGCCGATCTTATACCTGCGGTGTTTTTCCCGGTCGGTCCGTATTCGGTAATGATTTCGGTGAGCAACGCGGTCATGGCGCTCATTGCCGGTTGCTACGGCAGATATACCGATTGGAAGATAATCGTGAAACTCGTTGCGACCGTGCTCACGTCTTTCGTCGTCTGCACGCTTACGCTCACCGTTATCGGCGAGGTCAACAGCGTTCTCATAATACCGGTCGGAGAATACGAATCCATGAGCATATACAGCCTGTATCCGTACACTCTCGCAAAGGTCATTATCGGTCAGGGCTGGGGAGTAAAAGAGCCGTATTTCCAGATGCTGCTTGCAAAGATGATACAGCAGCCTTTGTGGATAGTGCTCAATTCTATCGTCACATACGTCATATATGTGAGATTGCAGCCGATACTCAAAAGGGGCGGTTACGCTGCGGCGGAGGAGCAGAAAAACGCCGCGGGAAATTGTCCTTCCCGTTATGACGGGGTGGTGATAGCGGGTATGCCCGCGTGCGGCAACGCTCATTCGAAATACGACGGCGTCGTGATGCACTGAAAAAGAAACATTTTTATCGGGCGGGGTTTACCGCGAGATAAGAGAGAGGAGAATCCCTTGCTTTTGCAGGGGATTTTTCATTTTGCTCCGCGTTTTGCGGCGGAGCCCGAAGCGACGAGGCGGAGATCGGCTTTTGAGACGGTGCCGCTCACGACGAGATATACGGGATAGAAGACGACTATGACGGCGGCTGTCGCGAGCACGGCGACCGCGTTGCCCGCTTTGTCTGCGACGAGAGAGGACAGCGGAGAAAGAGACAGCGCGGCGATGCAACAGAAAGCGTATGCGAAAAGCGACTGAAACAGGGGTTTTCTGTCAAGTCGGACTTGCTTTGAAAGTGATTTCAGGTTGATTGCGAGGGTCACCGCATGAGACAGCGCGAGCGCGGCAAAATACGCGTATATCCCCGCAAACCAGACGAAAGAAAAGAGCACGCCGAGAAGTACGACGAGACCGACGATGTGGCT
Source organism: uncultured Christensenellaceae bacterium (assembly GCA_944383905.1). GTDB lineage: Bacteria > Bacillota > Clostridia > Christensenellales > UBA3700 > Ornithoclostridium. The sequence continues at coordinate 128,164 of CALWRI010000002.1, read as the reverse complement.
TGCAAACGTCGAGTTCTCCTTGCCGAGAGAGTTGAGCGCGGATACGCACAGCCCGTTTGCGCCCATCGGCAGCATTGCGAGCGCCGCGACGCAGACGTATTGCCCCGCCTTTTCGTCGGCGTACAGAAGCCCGCCGAGCGCGACTCCGCAACTTGCGAAAAGCGCGAAAAAGAAGCCGGTCGCGATACAGGAATACTTGATGGCAAGCGACAGCGCGTTGCCGATCCGATCGCGCTCGTTGCCGGCGTTCAGGGACGCGAATTCGGGTATTACGACGACGGCGAGAGACCCCGTCACGGCGGCGGGAGCAAAGAGAAGAGGCATTACCATGCCTGTTGCCCGTCCGAGCTCCGCAGTCGCTTCTCCCGAGGCGATACCGAGCGATCTGACGAGCATTGCCGGCAGGGTCAGGGAAACGAGCGTCGTGACGAGACTGCCGCTCAATCGCGTCATGGTGAGCGGGAAAGAGCTTTTTACGACGGGCGCAAAGCCTAGCGGACGTCTTATCCGCCCTCCGCATACGAAAAACAGCACGGCGAGCATAACGACGACAAAGACGTCACTTGCGACCATTGCGTAGGCGTATGAAAGTTGAAAATTCACGACCGCGAGCGTGCCGGAAAGCAGTATCACGGTGAACAGTATTTTCGTTATCTCGTCCGCGAGCTCCGTCGCCGCATAGACGCCGTAATTTTTGTTGCCCCAAAACCAACCGCGCAGACATGAATACAATGCCGCCGTTGCGAGCAGAGGCAACAGGATATAGAAAACGGGCACGCACCTTTCGTCCGAAAAGAGAGAGGAAGTAAGAGAAGGAAACGCGCAGAAAACCGCGCACGCAAGCAGCGCGAAGGTCAGGGAAAGAGTTGTCGCGGCAAGCAACAGAGAATCGCTTTCTCTGCGCTTTCCGAGGGCGGCGTTTTCGGCTGTCATACGGGAAAGGGTCACGGGTATGCCGCTCGACCCCACGCATGCAAGAGTGGCGATGACGGAAACGGCGATCTGATACACTCCGAGTATTTCCGCTCCGAGAGCGCGGGAGAGGTAGATCTTGAAGGCGAAGGACAACAGCCTCGTAAACGTCGCGGCGGCGGTCACGAGCGCAAACGACTTGAAGATTTTTTTCATACTATATGATATTAAGCGGTGCGCCGCAATATTTTAATAGTAGAGAAAAATGCGGAGGGAGTTATGAAAACGCTGTTGTATACGGTCAAAGAAGGGGAAACGCTTGCGGAAATATCCGGAAAATTCCGCACGACGAGCTCTGCGCTCGCGGCGAAAAACGGCATTGTCGGAGAACCTTTTGAAGGAATGTATCTGCTCGTAGACGAAGAGGAAGCGTTCGGGTACACGGTGCGCCCGTTCGACACCGTTGAGAGCATAGCCGCAAAATTCGGGGTGCCCTCGCAGAAACTCAAGGCGTTCAACGGGATTGACGCGGTTTTCGTCGGGCAGAGAATACTCGTACCGTCGGAAAAGTCCTGAACGCGAAGCCGAACGGAAGAAAAGGTCTGCGGCAAACAAAAAGGCGGGCGCTTTGAGCGCCCGCCTTTTATCGTTGATTTTCAGGATATATTACTTGGTGTACTTATCCTTTTTGCTCTTTGCGGCGGGAGTGTTGGTCTGCTTCTTGCCGCCCTTTACGAGTTTCTTGCTCTTCTTGGAGAACTTCCTGTACATCACGACGATAACTGCCACGATGATCAGAGCTCCGAGCACGCCGGTGGAGATCCACAGCCACATCAGATCGCCCGTCGGATTCGGGGTAGTGGTCTCGGTTTCTTCGGGCTCTTCTTCCGCGTCCGCATTTTCCTGCGTGAACACTATGCGGTAGTTGTTGGGAACAAGCTCGTCCGCGATAAGAGATTCGTCGATCTCCGCGCCTTCTTCGTCGTCGTTTTCGCCGGGTTTTCTCTCGATGAAGTCGTCCTCGGTGATCTCGTCAACGGTGAAGTTGTCGAAGAACGCATAACCCTTGACGAAGTTTTCCTCGTCCTCGAAGCCGAGAGACAGGGTCAGAGTAGCGGTCGGGGTGACGTCCTCTTCGGTCTTGACATAGAAGTTGTACTGCGTCCAGGAGCCGATCGTCTCGGTGCCGTCTTCCGCATAGGTGGAAGTGTTGATCGCGCGTTTGACGTCGTTATCCTCGGTGCGGGTCTTCTTGCCGAACGTATAGCTCAGGTTGTTGAGCTTGAGGGAGATCGTTGCCGTGTCGTCCTCTTCGAGTCCGTAGGTGAGTACCCATACGCTGATCTTGTAATAGGTGTCGCCCTTGAGGGTGATCGAAGAAGATGAGGTATACTTGTAAGCGTTCTCGGTCTTGTTGTAGATGACGAGGACGTTGTCTCCGACGTAGTTGGAGTCGGTGTTGTTGTAGATCGCGTTGACGATTGCTTCGTCCGCGCTGTCGTCCGGGTCGAAGTCGAGCAGAGACCAGTCGCCTTCCTTGCGGTTGAATACGCCTGCGGTAAGGTCGTCCTTGTCGGTGCTTGCGTCGTCGTCGATTTTCGCGCCTGTCCAGTTGGACGGAGTGAACGCGGTCGAGTCGGACGTCGTGTAGCTGTCGAACGAATCGGTATTGAAGGATCTTTCGAATACCGTCTTGTCGAGGGTGCCCGCGCTTGTAGCGGAAGCGACGAGAGCGTCGTAAGCGGTCTGCGAGATCTTGCTGTAAGCCGCGCCGGTGAAGTATGCGGTCTTGATTTCGCCCGCTTCGCCTTCTTCGCTACCGATATAGAGACCCATCGTCGCGCTGACCGAAGTCGCGCTCGTCTTTACGAGGAAGGTGTACTGATTCCAACCCGTGCCCATCACGGATTCCATGATCGGGGAGACGGAGTAGTTCGCGCTCTTGGTGGTCGTGTCGAGCGTTACGGTGATGACTGCGTTTGCCTCCATCTTTGCCCATACTGATACGAGGTAATACGAATCCGAAGACAGCGAGATCGTGTTGGACTTGTAGCCGAAGTATGCCGAGCTGCCGCTGATCGCGAGTACGGTGGGGAAGTCCTCGGCGTTCATGCCTTCAAGGTTCATGGAGTCGTAGAAGGTAGCGGGATCGACGGAAAGTCCGACCGCGGTCTTCTGCGCCTGGTTGTTTATTTCAAGGACGCCGCCTTTGACTGCGCCTTCTTCGAGGGCGTCGGTATTGGAAGCGGTCCAGTTCTTGGGCACGCCGAGCGCGCCTGCGATGCTGCCGTTGTCGTCATATACGTCTTCGCCGTAAAGCTCCTGCGTAGCTTTGACGTCGGTCAGTTTGAAGTAGCCGTTGGAGGAAACTTCCGCGCTGCCGGATGAAGATACGAACGAGTAGGTCTTGAGCACGGTGGATGTGGTCGCGGACGAGTAGTCGGACGCGGTCACCTTTTCGACCGTGACTGTGGAGACAAACGCATAACCCATGACGTGAGAAGAAGAATCGTTTGCCGTGCCGCTACCGAGGCTTATGTCAAAGCCGACCTTTTCGCTTTCGGTGCCGGTCTGCACGAAGAATCTGATTTCGGTGTAATCCGCGTTGTTCGCGCTCTTGTAGTCTTCGAGGTTCTCTGTGTTGAGAGAAGTGAAGGTGGACAAGGTGGTTTTGGACTCGTCGTATTCCTTTTCATTGTCATAGCCGATAAGGGATACGGTCAAGCCGCTTGAGCTGTCAACGTCCTTCGTCTTGATCCAGAGAGAGAACACATAATAGGAATTGGGGTTGAGCGTATAGCCGCCGTCGACGACCGCGCCGTCCGCATTTTTGTAGATGTTGGAAAGTTTGAATACGGAGGGCAGGTAGTTGTTGATGACGAGAACGTCCGCCGCGAGACTTGTCGGAGTCTCGGGGTTGTCTATGCCTGCGTATGCGCCGGTTTCCCAGTTTGCCGTGTCTTCGACGCCGTAAGAGCTTCTGCCGGTGATGTCGTCTTCTCCGTTGTCTTCGCCGAAGTTGGCGAGGTTGACGAGAGAGTCGGCGGTCAGAGTGCTTGCGAAGCTGTGCTTGTAAACCGTGTCGCTTTCGACCGCGCTTTCATAATCCTCTTTAGAGACGGAGGTCAGGCTCATATCGTCCACGAAATAAATGCCCTGGACGTGAGTGGAAACGTCGTCCGCACCGCCTTCGCCCAGCCAGAACTCGAGATAGACGTCCTGGTAACGGAACTGGTTGGATTCGATATAGATATTGATGAGCTGCCATTCGCCCTGCGTGTTTATGTCGTTTACTTCGTAGTAGACGGTGGAGTCGGTCGTGCCGTCGGTGAGTTTGATCGACATGCCTTTGGAAGCGTCGGATATTACCGTTCTGACCCAGACGCCGAGTTTGTAATACTGTTCGCCGCCGAGGAAACGGGTAGCGACGGAACCTCTGATTCCGTATGCTGTAGCCTTTTTATTCTGCTGATAGTAGATCCTGCCCGAAGCGCCGGTGTGGGTGGTTACGGAGATCTCGCTGCTGTCGTAGCTGTTCGTCACGACCGAAGTCTCCGCAGTCTTGAGAATACCCTTGGTGATGTAGTCTGACGCGGACGGAGCGTCGTCGCCGTTGCCTTTACCCTTGACCGCGGTGTACTTGCTCGGGGTATAAGGGGAGGAAGTGGAAGTCGTATAATCGAAATCCGCGTCCGCGAGTTTCATCGTATACTTGGCGACAGTGTCGCTTTCGGTGACGTTGTTAAAGTCGGTCTGCGTCCAAGCGGTCTCGCCTTCTTCGACGTCGGTGAGGTTTGTCAGGGTAACGCTGTCAAAGAACGCCCAGCCTTTGGTCATCGCGTTTTCCATCTTGGAACCGGTGCCGAGAGACAGGACGACTGTGATCGTCTGCGAAGAGATGTCGGACGTCTCGATATAAGTGACGTATTCCTTCCATTCGCCCTCGGTGTCGATCGCTTCGAACGCCGCGTAAGCCGCGCCGTTGACGTAAACGTAAGCGCCGCTCTTGCCTTCGTTGTAATCGCTTGCGGATTTGTCAATGCCGATAGTCTTTACCCAAACGGACAGTTTGTAATAAGAAGACTTGTTCAGAGAAACGCTGGAAGAGGTGTATTTATAGACGGTGGAAACCTTATTGTAGATCATAAGGATGTTGTCGTCTTCGCCTTTTTTGCCCGGGTTAGCCGCATTGCCGTAGGTCTTGCTGTTGCTGCGATAGGTCTTGTCGGCGGTGCTGATAACGCCCGCGATGAGATTGTCGCTGCCTGTCGGAGTCTTATAGCTGTCGCTGCTGCTCGTAGAGCCGGGAGCTCCAGTCCAGCTTGACGGAGTGAGCGGGTAGCTTGAACCGCTTGCGCCGCTGAAACTGCCGTTGGTGAACAGTTCGGAAGTGCTTTCTTCGCTCGTGGTCGGAGTGGTGTCGTCATCGCATGCCGCGAAAGAAGCGAACAAGGTAATGACGAGCAGAACAGAGATCAGTGCGAGCAAAAATTTCTTGTTACTTTTCATTTAACCACCTTTGTCAGTTATTGATTTCCTTATTATAAACGGGCGTGCGCCCGCTGACTCTAATAATTATATAGTACGCGCGAGATAAAATCAAATAAAAACGCCTACATTTATTATAAACTTTTCGCATGAAAACAAAAAGTAAAGTTTTGTTAAAGACGGCTTAAAGCAACGAGATAAACGGAGTAGGAAGGACTTTTCCGGAGGGCGGCGTCATCTTTTGCCTGCACGGGGAAAATTGAGCGCTCCCGACAACCCGGCGAACGCGTCTTTGACAAGCGCTGCGCTTCGTGACGCAAGCATGGATACCGCGAGGACTATCAGAAATACGGCAAAACCCTTGGTAACTGCTTCTCCTTTGACTTTTTGAGCAAGAAGGGACGACAATACGCTCGTTACGCAGGCGGGAACGGCGACGAGGAAGGCTTTTTTGAAGTCGAGCAACTTGTTTTTGGCATGGATAATGCAGGAAACGACGCTCATCGGTATAAATGAGACGAGGTTTATGGCGGCGGCTTGTTTTGGAGCGACGCCGAGGAAAAGAGTGAGAAGCGGAATGAGCAGGGTGCCTCCGCCGAGCCCCATTCCGCCCATTACTCCTCCCGCTATTCCCGCCAGGACGTATAATATCGCCGCTTTCATCCGACGAGCATCCTTATGCCTGCGGCGAGCATGACTCCGTAAAATACGAATTCGAGTAGTTTCGTATTGATTTTTTTGAGTAGAAGAGATCCTGCAATACCGCCGATTATAACGCCGCCGGAGACGAAATAGCCGAATGACGGATCGAAATTGCCGTTTGCGATGTAAATTGCCGCGCTTATCGTCGAAAGCGGAAGTATAGCGGCGACGGCGGTAGCGTGCGCACGCCTCTCGTCGACTCCGAGCAGGACTGTGTAGGCGGGGACTGCGAGCATTCCTCCTCCGCCTCCGAAAAGTCCGTTGGCGGTACCGGTAAGAAGCGCGGAGGCGACAGCGGCGAATACCGCAGTCTTTTTATGGCTTGAAAAGAACGTCCTGATTCTGTCCATGGCGTTATCGTGCGCGAAACAAAGAGTTTTATGCGCGTTCGTCGATATGAATAAGGGGTCGTATGCTCATATCGTAATATGTCGATACTGTCATGCGAGATCTCGACAAAAGTACATATTTTCATCCGTTGATTCGTTTACTAAAAACCGTAAAGTGCATAAACAGTTGCCGCCTTGAATATCGTATAGAGAAATAATCCGGGGGGAAATCATGGAGACGAGCGAGGACAGAGTTTTGAGAGAAGCGTTGTATATCGCAGAAAACAACGCGACGGTAAGAAAATGCGCGGAGGCGTTCGGGGTCGGAAAAAGCACGGTGCACGCCGACGTGACCAAAAAGTTGAAAAGAGCGGATCCGATCCTCTTTGAGGAAGTAAGAAAGGTGCTTGACGTCAACTTGTCGGAAAGGCATATCAGAGGAGGAGACAGCACGAAAAAAATGTACGAAAACAAAAAGACCCGCGTCTGACGGACACGGGCAGGTAAATTTTTGCCGAGATAGAGAGGGGTTTATTTATCCTTTTCGTCGCGCAGGTAGCTTTCGCACTTGTCCCATAGGTTGTTTCTCGACGGGTTGAAAAGCGCGGACAGCATGAGCTTTTTGCTGCAGTCAAATCTTTTGTCGAGATCTTCGACAAGGTTTTTCATGTCTTCGCGGCGGGTGTGCTTGTCTTCGGGGCACGGATTGTGAACTATCGGAAGATCGTATCTGCGGCAAAGTCCAGCAAGATATTTTTCTTCGACATAAATAAACGGACGTATCAAAGTTATGCCCGTTCTGTCCATAAAGCTGACGGGCATGAAAGTGGACAGTCTGCCTTCGTGCAGAAAGCTCAGGAAAAACGTGTCGAGGATGTCGTCCGCGTGATGCGCGAGAGCGAGCTTGTTGCAGCCGTTGGCTATCGCCGCGCCGTTGAGAGCGCCGCGCCGCATTTTGGAACACAGGCTGCACGGGGACTTTTCTTTGCGTTCTTCAAAGATTATCTGCGCTATCTGCGTGCGTTCGATCACGAGAGGGACTCCCGCGTTTTCGCAGTAATCGCGCAGTCGTTGCACTTCGTCGGCGTCCGTTTCGGAGAAGCCGAGATCGATGTTGATGGCAACAAGATCGAATTTTTCGGGCGCAAATTTTTTGTATGCGGCAAGTACGGCGAGGAGAGCCATGCTGTCTTTGCCTCCGCTCACGCCGACGGCTATTCTGTCGCCGTCTTGAATCATTTTATAATCGTTTATCGCTTTTCTCGTAAGACTCAAAAGTTTTTGCATAACTATATATTAGAATAAAAATCCCGCGAATGCAACAAAAAATAATCTTGAAGGCATATAGTTGACTTGAACGCGAAATTTTATATATAATATAATAGGTAAAATTATGACTGACGCGATAATCAATTTTTTTGAAAACACTTTGCAGAACGATATCCTTACGATCATCGTCATTGCGATTTTTCCGATAATCGAATTGAGGGGAAGTATTCCCGTAGGCGTTGCCATGGGAATGGAACTGTGGGAAGCGTTTCTGTGGGCATGGGTCGGCTCGTCTCTCGTGTGCCCCGTGCTTCTGCTTATCCTGCGACCCGTGCTCGATTGGATGAAAAAGACAAAATGGTTCCGATCTCTCGCGCTTGCGGTGGAAAGCACTTTCCGTTCCCGCGCCGACAAAGTGGTCAAGGAGTCGGACAGAAACGGTCCGAAAAAAACAAAAAAGAAGATGCTCGGCGTATATGCGTTCGTTGCCGTTCCTCTGCCTCTGACGGGGGTATGGACGGGCAGCGCAGTCGCTGCGTTTCTCGATCTCTCGTTCGGAAAGGCGCTGATAAGCGTGGTCGCGGGCAATCTGACGGCGGGAGCCATCGTCACTCTTCTGACCTATCTTTTCAAAGATTACGTCGACATAATCCTTACCGTCTTCCTCTTCATAGTTATAGCGGTGCTTCTGCTTTATATAGTAATGGTGATCATCAAGGTCAGGAAGAACAAGAAAGCCGACAAACAGAGAGCGATTGAAGATTCTGCCGAAAAGGGATCGAATTCCGCGCAGTCCGAAGCGGCGGACGAAGCCGTTGCCGGGGAAACGAAAGCTTCTGAAGAAAACGATTGCGAAGAGAATGAGCCCGACTGCGGCGAGAAGCCGTGCGAAGATCCTCCGACCGTGGTTGCGGACGTAAAACCCGCGGACGTTAATCCGAAAGCGGACGGAGAGGAGAGCGGGAAAGCCGATAAAAAGGACGATTGACGGCGCGTTGTTTGCGTTTGATAAATAAAAGTTATAACTGTCGCTCGGCGATTTTGAAGCGAACCCATTTTTATGAATAAAAAAAATATTATATCCCGTTTGCAAGAGTCCTGTATTGTACGGGACTCATACCTTTGAGTTTCAAACATATCCGTTCGTTGTTGTAATAGGATATGTATTCTTCGAGTTTTGAAATAAAATCGTCTGCGGAGCTGAATGTTTCTCCGTAAAACATCTCCGTTTTCAGTCTTCCAAAGAAGCTCTCCATCGGGCTGTTGTCAAGGCAGTTGCCTTTTCTCGACATACTCTGATCTATTCCCGCCGATCGTAGAAAACTCTGATATTCCTTCATCTGATACTGCCAGCCCTGATCGGAGTGGAGAACGGGTCGGGCATTTTCAGGCAATACTTTGCGCAGTTTTGTCAGCATATCTCTCGTCTGTTCGAAGTTCGGACTTCGCGAGATGCTGTGACATATTATTTCGGAGTTGTACAGATCCATTATCGGGGAGAGATACACTTTTTCGTTGCAGACGCTGAATTCGGTGACGTCGGTCGTGAGTTTTTCGTACGCTTTTTGTGCCGAGAAATCCCTGCCGTATACATTTGGCGCAATCCTGCCGATCTCTCCTTTATAGGAGCGGTATTTCCCTTTGCCGCGTTTGCCTTTGAGTCCGAGCGAATCCATGAGTTTGAGCACTGTCTTGTGGTTTATGACGTAGCCGAGATTGCGCAGCGCGTAACCGACCCTTCGATAGCCGTAACAGCCTCTGTTTTTGCGAAATATATTGCATATTTCCGCTTTTTCGTGCAGATATTTGTCGGGGCGGTTGAGCCGTTTCAGGTGATAATAATAAGTGCTTCTCGCAAGGTTTGCAAACGAGAGAAGATCTTTGAGAGGATAAGTATGCCTCAACTCCGAGACTATGAGCGCTTTTGCGCGTTCTTGTTCCCGACCTCCCGTTGAGTCGAGGCCATAAGTTTTTTTAGGTATTCGTTTTCCATCTTTAGCCGCTGGTTTTCCGCTATAAGGTCGAGTTCGACGTCTGGGCGGAGCTTTTTTGGTTTGCCAACCCTGGGGCTCTCGGCTTTCGTGGTTCTGCCTCTGCGTTCTTTCATAAGTCCCTCCGGTCCTTCTTCGAGATAAATGCGTTCCCACAGCTTGAGCCTTGCAGTATAATTTTTTTCTTCTCCGGAGCGGCATTGCCAGTATTTTCTTACGGTCTCTTCGTAGCCCAAGTGGTTCATCCGCATATCGATTATAACAGATATTTTATATTCAGGCGAGTACTTTATTTGTTTTTGTCCTTTTTTTGCCATATATCCGCACCTCCTTACGCGTTCAACTTTCCGGGTTCATCTCACGCAGTCGCCGCGCGTAAAAACAGACGGTCGTAGTGAAAAGAAATAATGAAAAAAGAAATCCAAAGCGAAAAATCGTTCTCAAACAGCGGAGAATGACACAAAGAGTTGGGTTCAACTACGGACGAGGAAAAGACAATAAAATTATTCCGCATTGTACAGCCGGAAAATCGAGTGCAAGACAAAAAAAGAAACGGACCGGAAGTCCGTTTCGTTGGCGTTTGTTTTATACGAGTCAGACAGATCTGTCAGAGCACAGGAGCACGAGCGCGAGCATACCGGCGCCGACGTGAGAGCCGATGACCGATCCGACGTCGAATATCACGGTGTTTTGCACGCCGAGTTCTGCTTTTGCCATTTTTTCGAGATTAAGCGCTTCGTCGTAAGCGTCCGCATGACCTATGCCGACAAGTTTTTGCTCGCTTGCGGGCAACATCTTCTTTTTTGCCAGATCGACAACGCCGTGCATTGCGCGTTTTTTGGAAATTGCCTTGGTCACGGGTATGAGTCTGCCTTCTTTATCAATGTGCAGTATCGGTTTGATGTGAAGGGTAGTGCCGACAAACGCTTCGGCTTTTCCGACTCTGCCTGTGCGGCAGAGATGGTTGATGTCTTCGATCGTGAAAAATCCACAAGCCTTGCCGGAGAGATCTTCCGCGAGAGAAACACATTCTTCATAGCTCGCGCCGTTGTCGCGTGCACGCAGAACGTAATAAACGACGAGACCTTCGACAAAGCAAGCCGATTTCGAATCGACGACGGTGATCTTTCTTTCGGGAAATTCTTCTTTCAGTTCTTTTGCCGCGGCGCAGATCTGATCGTAAGTTCCGCTGAGCATGGAAGAAAAGCCGATGTGAAGCACGTCGTGCCCCGCACGGAGCAGAGGAGTGAAAAATTCTTTTGCCGTATACGCCGTTACCATCGCCGTGGTCGGCAGATCCTCTTTTGTTTTCGCGTTGCGGCAGGCGTCGTAAAACTCTTTCGGGGAAAGTTTTTCCTTTTCTCCGTCAAAATCTTTTCCGCATACGCTGTATGACATCGGTATAACGGCAAAATCTTTTTCGGAAAGACAGGAAGGGTAGTCGCTTGTCGCTTCGGTAGTTATAAAAAAGCTACTCATATCAAATATCCTTGTTGTTTTTTTTACACAAATGACGATTTCGTACAGTTATGTACGGATATTATCATAATACATTAAGGAAAAAAATATGTCAATAAAAAATCCTTTCAAAATAAATCCGCGGCGTAAATCTGCGCATTAGCGGGGAAACCGAAATCGTCGCAAATAAACGGTTTGAAACGCGAAAAAGCGCGAATTTGCCGCATTTTATGGATGAAACGAAAAAAAAGCATTATAAAATTGTATATATTTTGAACGGTATTTTACTTGATTTTTATGCGCGGTTAAGATAAAATATCAATTGAACCCCGACAAAATAACCATTTTATGGGTAGTTATTATAAGGAGAAGAATATGAAAAAGATCATTATCGCAATCGTATCGGTTTTGGTAATCGCTTTCACCTGCATGTCTTTCGTGGCGTGCAAAGATCCCGTGGTCGACACTTCCGGTATCGAAGGTTTCGGCGACGAAAAACCGACTCAAGAATCCGCTACCGCAATCACCGCGGATATGAGCGCTATCGAGATGCTTCTCGCGGGCGTCGACAACTTCTATGCGGCTGACTATATAGCCTCCAATGCGACCGGTTCCATCGTTACCGAGGTTCTCGGCGTTAAGTTCACGCAGTTCGTCAAATCGCAGAGCATAAGAAACGGCAGCGCGGACGGCGACTACACCATGTTCAGCAACAACCTGTCCGGCAGTATAGGCGGTTCCGTCATGAAGGTCTACATCTGGGAAGAGACCTCTTACACCAAAGAGGGCGTGACCGAAGACATCTACTTCCGCAGCGGTCTCAAGAAGGACCTTCAGGTAGTAACTCTCGACGAGGAAAAGGGCGTTTACGATATGGCTTTCAAAGAGGGCAAGACCTTCCAGCCCGTCGAACAGTTTAACGACATCGAAAAATATCAGAGCGCAAAGGCGGCTAACCCCACCAAGATCTGGATGTACGACATCGACGAGAATACATACGATGCGGCGAAGAGCAGCACTGTCGTAAGCAACAACGACGGCACCTATACCTTCACGATCGTTGCGGATCCCAAGCTCTCCACCGTCGAATATACCAAGCAGATGATGTACATGCTCGAGAGCAGCGGCGTTACCCCCGACGGTTTCGAATTCAAGGAGATCAAACTGACCATCACGATATGGGACAACGGTTATATCAAGAGCCTCAATCTGACCGAATCTTACCTGATGCAGGTCGCAGGCTTCATCGACACCACGATCACTCTGAACAGCTTCAGACAGTTCTCTTACTTCGGCAACGAAGAGGGATTCACTCCCGCAGACCTGACCGAAAAGATGTTCACCAAGTAATTCGATCGTCAATCAAAAAATCAAGCACCCGAATTTCGGGTGCTTTTTTTTGTTCGCCGGAACGGTTGTGTTCTTGCGAAAAAACTCCGCGCGGACGAAAACGGGAGATCGGCGAGGGACTTTGCAGAAATGATGGAACGATAGGAAGGGACTAAATTCACAAAGTACTTGATTATCACGCTAAAAGATTATATAATAATATAGGGTGCGCATCTGCGCACGAGGATAATACATGGAAACGGAAGGAAGATTTAAAAGAACGACTTTCTGGATCGTGAACGCCATAGGGTTTGCGTTTTTTATAGCGCTGATGGCTGTCGCGACAAAGTATGACCTTCAGATCAATCATGCGCTTTCGGACGGCGACAGCTTTTTCGCCGACCTCTTTGCGCTTATAGGAGAATATCCCGCTTACTTTGCCGTTCCCGTCGGAGGAGTCATAGTCTTTTTCAACGCCCCTCTTTTTGAGAAAAAATATCAGAAGGCTTTGATCAAAGCAATCGGCTGTCTCGCGATATTCGGCGGTTGGTTCTTTTTCTTTTACGCAGGTACCAAGCTCAACGAGCCTCCGCATCTCGCGGCGTTTTCCGTAGTCGGAGCGGCAGGAATAGGAGCACTGACGCTGTGGGTCGGCTCACTTATAAAAACGAGCACGATGAACAAGGTGTTCAAATACGGAGTTTTTCTGATCGTATTCACTCTCGTCACTCTTGCGGTCATTCAGATAAGCAAGAACATATTTTGCAGGATGCGTTACCGCGACATGCTCAAAGAGGGTGATTTCGACGGTTTTACGCCGTGGTATAAAATAAATATCAACAGAGAAAATCCCAATCCCGATTATCATTATACTTCGTTCCCGTCAGGGCACACGTCGAGCGCGGCGCACGTCTTTGTACTTTGCGTGCTGTGCGATCTTTATCCGAAAAAATGCGACAAGTCTTTACGCGCTGCCGCAAACGTATGCTGCGTGGCTTTTACCGCGGTGGTCGCGGTCGCTCGTATCGTCGACGACGCACATTTTTTGTCTGATGTCCTCGTCGGCGGGTACGTTACTTATTGGATATACGTCCTTTGCAGATACCTGTTTTTCAGAAGGGGCAGATACAATTTCCGTATAGCGGAAAATAAAGAAAAGGAAGTGGCAGATCTTGAATAGTAAAAAATTGTATATCTGGACGTCGTTCGTCGCTGCGGCGATTCTCGTTTTTTTTGCCGTAGCCACATTGTTTGACCTCAAAGTCTCCGAGGTTCTTTATGCGAGAGACAACGCGTTCGGCAAAATATACGAAGCGATAGGCAAAGCGCCTGCTTTCGTGCTGTCTGCTTTCGCTTGTTTCGTGCTCGGACGCAATGCGGAGATCAACGAAAAAAAGAAAGCAAAGACATATTTGTTTTATATTCTCGGATACGTCGCGGGTGCCCTGACTTTTCTCGATTTCGGAGAGATGCTTTTTTCAAGCAAACTCTTCGCTCTCGCTCTCGGAGCGGTGTTGTCGGTGCCTTTGACCGTAACTGTTTATGCGGTTACGAAAAGGATTGACGGAGAAAAACTTGCCGCAATGAAGAAATGGGCGCTCGTCGTACTGTTCTCGGTCGCGCTCACCGCAGTCATAGTTTATCTTCTGAAGACGATATGGGGCAGAGCGCGTTACGTCGATACGCAGACGGGGGACGCGATGTTTACGCCGTGGTACAGGATTGAGCGTACGGGAGGGGATTCTTTCCCGTCGGGTCATTCCGCATTTGCGGCGTCATTGTTTCTTCTTCTCCCGCTTTGCGGCATAGACGAAAGGCTGAAAGACAAGGAAAAACAGGTTTTTTTGGTTGCGCTCGCGTTCGTCGTCGTCACGATGCTTGCGCGCATATCGGACGGTCATCATTATCTGAGCGACGTCACGATCGGGTTCGGCATAGCGTTTTTCATCCAGGCTATCGTTATCGCGGTGGCATACGGCAAGAAGCTCGACAAACAGGTTCTGGACGGCAGTAATAAACTCGAAAGGTTGCTCGATGCGGTATTCTGATAAATCGATGTACCGTCATTTCGCGGACAATACCGCGCATCTGTCGGACGACAACAAGTGCATATCATATTACGGACGCACACTGTCCAAAGGAGAATTTTTCGCGCATTGCGACGCGCTTGCCGATTATCTGCGGTCACAGGGCGTCGGAAAAGGCGGCAACGTCGTGTTGTGTCTTCCCAATATTCCCGACGCTATCGTCGCGTTTTATGCAATAAACAAGACGGGAGCGGTCGTCAACGCGGTCCATCCGCTCGTTACGGGAGAGGCGCTGCGCGGATTCGTCAAGGATATGAACGCCTGCGCGGCTGTGCTGTTTGAGGAATTCTATCCCAAATACGCGGAGTATCTGAAAGATCTCGACTTGCCGTTAATAATTGCAAGCGCGGCGGACTATCTGCCCGCGGCGTACAAACCTTTTTACAGGTTGCACACGGCAAAGGCGGCAAAGAGTGTGCCTTACGGCGGCAAAGTCGTCCGATACCGCGACGTGATAAGCGGCAAAATAAGTTTTGATGAGCAAAAATCCGATTATCCCGAGATAAGGGGAAAGGATATTGCGGTGTATATGCACAGCGGCGGTACGACGGGCGCGTCGAAGACGGTCATGCTCGACAATTCTGCGTTCAACTGCCTTGCGGAAAACGCGCTTGCGCTTATAGGAGGCAAACCCGTCGACGACAGAGACGGGATGCTGATGGTGCTACCGATATTTCACACCTTCGGACTGGGGATATGTATGCATACGACTATATGCGCGGGCGGGCAGGTCGTGCTTATGCCTAAATTCGATCCCAAGCGCGCGTGCAAACTGTTGAGATCCACGTCCGCGACGTTTATTTCGGGCGTGCCCAATATGTTCGCGAAGATGCTTGACAGCGGGTATTTCAAGGGTAAATACGTCAGACGGCTCAAACACTGCTACTGCGGAGGAGACAAGCTGAGCAACAGCGTGAAGGAAAGGTTTTACAACGCTACCGCGGCGGCGGGAAATCCGATCAGACTCAACGAGGGGTACGGACTTACGGAAGCGGGGATATGTTGCGTGAATACGCCGCAGAATTACCGCGAAGGGTCGATAGGCAAGCCCTTCGAAAACACCCGTTTCGGGATATTCGACGACTCGGACAAGCCGTTGCCGTGCGGCTCCGTAGGCAATCTCTGCATCAGTTCCAACACGATGATGACGGGATATTACGCGGACGAAGAAGGTACGAAAAAAGCGTTTTTCGATTATGACGACGCAAAGTGGGTGCGTACGGGCGATATGGGAAGGATAGACGAGGACGGCTTCGTTTATTTCGTGGACCGCAAAAAAAGGGTAATAAAGATTGCCGGAAACAACGTGTTTCCGCAGGAGATAGAAAACGTAGTCAACAAGGTCGAAGGAGTCAGGCGTAGTTGCGTCGTGGCAATGACGGTGGACGGCAAACCGCAGGTGAAACTCATAGTTCAGCCGTGTAAAGGCGCGGACAGAGACACGTTGAAAAAGGCTGTTCTTCAAGAGATCGGGGCAAAAATGCTCAAATACGCGATGCCGCGACAAGTCGAATTCCGCGACCGTCTGCCTCTCACACAGATAGGCAAAGTCGATTACAGAAAACTCGAAGAAACAGGAGGAGAAAATGCACAGTACTGAACCGCTCGTTCTCGTGTTTGACATCGGTACTCAAAGTACCCGTGCGCTTCTTTTCGACAAACACGGCAATCTTATCGAAAAGACGAAACACGACGAACCGCCTTACATTTCTCAAAACGACAACAGGGCGGAAAAGGATCCGATCGAATGTTGGCAAGGCATTTGCACCGTTTCGCGCGAGCTTAAACAAAAGGTCGGCGACAAATGGAACGACGTCGTCGGAGTATGCGCGACAAGCATAAGAAATTCTTTGTTTTTCCTCGATAAGGAAGGAAATCCCACCCGCAACGCCATTCTATGGATGGACAAGAGAGAGGTCAAATGCCCCGACCCGATGCCGCTTTTGAACAGATTTCTTTACGCGATAGTCGGTATGGGCGAGACTGCGAGAGTTTCGAGAAAGACATCGTATACGAATTGGGTGCGCGTCAATCAGCCCGACGTATGGGAGCGCACGGCAAAGATAGTCATGCCGACGGCGTGGTACAATTTCAAGTTTACGGGAAGACTCGCGGACAGCAGAGCGGGACAGGCGGCGAAATTTCCTTACGATTACCGCAAACGCGACTGGATGACGAAATACGCTCTCAATTTTCCCGTCTTCGGCTGTCCGGTGGACAAGATGTGCGAGCTCGTCAATCCCGGAGACGTGATCGGACATATCACAAAGCAATGCAGTCTCGAAACGGGCATAAAAGAAGGATTGCCTTTCATAGCGACGGGCGCAGACAAGGCGTGCGAAACAGTCGGCAACGGCTGTCTTGCCAAAAACGTCGCGTCGGTTAGTCTCGGTACGGCGGCTTCGGTAGAGATCACGACGGACAAGTACGTCGAGCCGGAGACCTTCATGCCCGCGTATACCGCGGTCGCGAACGGGAAATTCAATCCCGAAATACAAATATTCAGAGGATTCTGGATGGTTTCGTGGTTCAGAGACCAATTCGCCCTCAACGAAAAGATAGAGGCGGAAAAGCTGGGCATTTCACCTGAAAGACTCCTCGACGAAAAGCTCGAAAAAGTGCCTCTCGGCAGCAACGGACTCGTGCTTCAGCCTTATTGGGGACCCGGTCTCAAGACGCCGCAGGCGAAGGGCGTAATGATAGGCTTTTCAGATATACATACCCGTCTTCACGTTTACAGGGCGATCATCGAAGGTCTCGGTTATGCGCTTTACGACGGGCTGGAAAACCTCCAGAAAAGAGCGCGTTGCAAGATCAATCGCATCGCTGTCGCAGGCGGCGGCTCGCAAAGCGACATAATATGCAGGATAACCGCGGATATAATGGGCAGAGAGGTGTACCGCGTGCAGACTTACGAGACGAGCGGACTCGGCTGTGCGATAGTCAGCTTTACCTCGCTCGGCTACTACGATTCTCTCGAAAACGCCGTTTCGAATATGGTGAGAGTCACGGACACATTTGTACCGTCGGAGGAGAATCACGCAAAATATATGCAGTATTATACGAGAGTTTACAAGAAGATCTATGAGCGCAACCTGCCGATATACAACGAGCTTTACAAGATGATGGAAAAGGACAGGCTCTGACGATCAGGAAAAAGCAAGAATATCTATTGACTGAAAAAATATAACCGCTTCCCGAAAGGATGCGGCTATATTTTATGAGGTGTTGTATTATAAAGTGAGAATTGTCTTGTTATTCCGCAGGCGCGTCCTTCGCCTTTTCGTATGCGGCAAGGATCTCGCGGTTGAGGGAATCGCGCGTCTCCGTGTTGAGAGGATGAGCGATGTCTTTGTACTCGCCGTCAGGGGTCTTGCGGCTCGGCATAGCGATGAAAAGTCCCAACTTGCCGTCGATGACCTTTATGTCGTGCAGGACGAAACATTCGTCGAATACGACCGAAGCGACCGCCTTGAGCCTGTCATTGTCTTTTGTTACCATTCTGATCTTGATGTCGGTGATTTTCATGAGGTTCCTCTGAAATTTAGTGTAATATCAATATATCATAAAACTGTTGAAAAAACAATATTTTTTATTAAAAAAAACTTAAAATTTTTCTTAATGTAATTTTAAGCCGGAGATTTCTTCCGTACCGGACAAAAGATCGGACAATGTCTTATACATTTGAAATTTCATGCGGGAAACAAGTAAAAAAACAGACCTTTAGGACAATCGGACAAACGCGAGCATATAATGTTGTATGCTGGATCTGACCGATTTTCACAGAGTGCATTTTATAGGTATAGGGGGCGTGAGCATGAAGGCGCTTGCGCTTTTGTGCGCGAGAGCGGGAATGACGGTGAGCGGCTCCGACAAAGCGGATACGCCGGTTATCGAAACGCTGTGCAAAAACGGGATTTATGCCTATTGCGGAAGCGACGAAAAAATCGTCGGGCACGCCGATCTCGTAGTTTATACAGCCTGCATACCCGACGACGACGCAGAACTTGCGAAAGCCAGGGAGCTGCGCAAGACGGTGATGGAAAGAAAGGCGTTTCTCGCGCTCGTCGCTTCGCTTTGCAAAAAAACCGTCGCGGTCGCAGGTACGCACGGGAAGACGACGGCGACTGCAATGATGTGCGGCATATTCAAAGCACAGGGAGTAAGATTTATCGGACATGTAGGGGGGGATCTTCCGGGAGGGGAGATCAGTCTGACGGATACGGGCAGAGACGTCTTTCTCACCGAAGCGTGCGAATACAAGCGCAGTTTTCTCGCTCTCAATCCCGACGTCGCGGTGATACTCAATGTGCACTTCGATCATCCAGATTGTTACAGGGATACGGACGATCTCAAGCAGGCGTTCATACGTTTTGCCGAAAACGTGAAAGAAGGCGGATTGCTCGTGATCGACCGTGGTCTGAAAGACGAGATCTCCGTCAAAGGACTGAAAACGGTGACTTTCGGCTTCGGTGCCGATTGCGATTACAGGGCAGACGATCTGACTTTCGACAATGGCATATATTCGTTTTCTCTTTACAGATACGGAAAATTCGTCGCGCGCTATACCACTCACGCTTACGGCAAACACAACGTACTCAACGCGTTGGCGGCGCTCGCGGTCGCGGACGGAATGGGTCTCGACGTCGTCTACGCGGGCAAAGCGCTGTCCGAATTTTGCGGAGTCAGCCGTCGCTTTGAATGCAAAGGTATGCTCGAAGGCGGAGCGAGGGTGATAACCGATTATGCGCACCATCCCGACGAGATCGCCGCCGCGATAGATACCGCGAGGGTCATGACGAGGGGCGAAATCAGCGTGTTTTTCGAACCTCACACTTATAGCCGCACGAAATCCCTGATAGACGGATTCGCAGACAGCTTTTATTGGGCGGACGAGGTGGTTATCCTGCCCACATACGCGGCGAGGGAGAGCAATATCGAGGGCGGGAGCGCATACGATCTCTATATCAGACTCAAAAAAAGAAAGACGGGGTGTCTTTATATGGACGGATACGAAGCCGCAGCGGATTATATTAAAACAAAGCTGGGCAAAAAAGGGATTATCCTTCTTCTCGGCGCAGGAACGATCGACAGGATCGCGGATATGTTATTTAAGCGATAACCTACACAGACAAAGAAATTTTGTGAAAAACCGAATGAATAAACAATAAAGAAAACGCCGCCCTTGAAGAGCGGCGCGAATTTTTGCTTTTCAGCATTTTACTATCGTTTTGAGGGGGTGGGGAGGCTCCGATGCCAGCTTTGCGAAGACGTCGGCGGCTTCGGATATGTCGACGATCCTCTCGACGAGTTTGTCGACTTTGACGACTTCGGTTGCGATCATGTTTATGCCCGTTTCCAGCTCGCCGTCGCCGTTGTTTAGCCCGAAGATCTCAAGCCCTTTGGTGAATACGGGGGCGAGATCTGCGGTCAGCTCTTCGGTCTTTTTGTCGAGACCTGCGAGGCACATCTTTCCGCCGTCTCTCATGCAGGAGAGCAGCCCTTCGGCATTTGGATAGGCGTCGAGGTCGAGTACCATATAGTCGCTCATTTTGCCCGAAGTTATCTCCTTTACCTTCTGATATACGTTTTCTTCGTTGGGATTGACGGTGTAATAGATGCCAAGGTCCTGCGCAAGGTCGAGAAGCTCCTGGTTTTTGTCGATTATAACGGGGATTGCCTGATAGTAGATCGCAAGCTGTCCGATGATATAGTTGAGCGCGGAACAGCCGTTGAGCAGGATATACTGCGTTTTGCCGATGTCGAGTTTCTCGAGCATCTTTTCGGCGAGAGCGACGTCTTCGATGAATACGACTGATTCGTCGCTTATCCCTTCGGGAATTGCGTAAACTTCGGAATAAGGGCAGATGACGTAATCGGCGAGATAGCCGTTTTTGTCCACGCCGCTCACCTGCAGGGATCCCGTCGATTTGCGGTAGGGAGAAAGCATGACTCTCTGACCCGTTTTGAGGGTGAAATCGGAGCTTTCGCTCACGAGCCCCATCGCGATTCTCGACGGCATTACCGGATAGAAGTTGGCTTTTCCTTTGTACGCCGACAGATCCGAAGACGTGATCGACGCGCGCGCAATGCGTATCTTGACGCAGTCGTGCGGTACGTCTTTTTCTTCGTTTACCACAGTTTCGAGTTTGCCGGGCTCGGTCAGAACCAAGGATTTCATAAAAATTCCTCACACACACTAATGTGGGTTTATGATAACACAAAACCGCGCAAATTGCAAGGCGAAAAAACACGTTTGAACGCTTCTGTGCGTCAAATCGCGGTAAATTTTTCAATCCGCAAAAAAAGCCTTTATAACGCTTGACTTGCAAAAAATAAATATGTATAATCGTATGTGCGTAAAAGAATAAGTGAGGTGAAGAACATGAAAGAGAGCATTCAACCCAAATATCATGACGTAATCATCCAGTGCACCTGCGGCGAAAAGTTCGTTTGCGGTACCACCAAGGACGTCGACGTCATTAAAGTTGACGTTTGCAACAAGTGCCATCCTTTCTATACCGGCAAGCAGAAGCTCGTTGACACCGGCGGTAGAGTAGATAAGTTCAAGAAGCGTTACAGTCTGTAATCGGATAATAATGGTGCGGGGACTTATCCCGCACCGTATTTTTTTTATGGAGACAATGCAATGAGAAAAAAGAGCGTGAGTATCGGCGGACAAGCGGTTATCGAAGGCGTCATGATGCGCGGCAAGCGCAGTATGGCGACGGCTGTGCGCGACGAAAACGGCAATATCGTCGTCGAGAGCAGATACCTCAAACCCGTCGAAGAAAAGAGCTTTCTTTTCCGCACTCCTTTTTTGAGAGGTATTTTCAGTTTTGTCGGGACGATGATCTCGGGAGTCCGCACGCTTATGCGTTCGGGCGAAGTGTTCGACGGGGAGCAGGAGCCTTCCAAAGCGGAAAAATGGTTTGCCAAGACCTTCAAGGTCGACGTGTTCAGCGTCGTGATGGCGATTTCCGTGATAATAGGCGTTGCGCTTTCGGTCGGACTCTTTTTCTTTTTGCCGCAACTGATAACGACGGGCATTGAAAAACTCTTCTCGATAGATACGGACGCCAACGTCGGGGTCGGCATTGCGATGAACCTTCTCGAAGGATTCATCCGTATGTTGATTTTCATCGCTTATATCGCGATAACTTCGGCGATGAAGGATGTCAGACGCGTATATATGTATCACGGCGCGGAGCACAAGACGATAAGCTGTTACGAGCACGACCTCGAGCTTACCGTGGAAAACGCGCAGAAGATGACGACCGTACACGACAGATGCGGCACGACCTTCATGTTTATAACGATGGTCGTAAGCGTTTTGATATTCTCTCTGACAGGCTGGAGCGGACAGCTCTGGGTCAGATTCCTTATCAGGCTCGCGCTCATTCCCGTTGTGGCGGGCGTTAGTTACGAAGTGCTCAAATTCCTCGCGAAATTCGACAACGCGTTCGTCAGGGCGTTGAAAGCTCCCGGGCTTTTGCTCCAGAAACTCACGACGAGACAGCCAGACGACAGTATGGTCGAAGTCGCGATAGTCGCCTTCAAGACCGTGCTCGCGATGGACGGAGATCCCGATCTCGAAGAGAGCACTTTCGACACGAAGATGCTCAAGCGCAAGGTCGAGGAGCAACTCGTTGCCGCGGGAGTCACAAAAGAGAGAGCAAAGGAGCTCGTATGCAAGGGCATGGGAGTTTCCCAAGACGGCTATGAAGGCGTCAGCCATATCAGACATTCGAGGTTGCAGCTCATGCTCAAAGCCGCGAAAGGAGAGATGAGCGACGACGAACTCGTTGCCGCGGCTGTGGAACTGAACATCAAAGCGGAAGAAGCGAAAAAAGCCAACGCGAAGGCGCTTGAAGAGAGAGAAGGAAAAAAGGAAGACGACGCCTGCGATACAGCCGACGGAGAGAAGGACAGGAGCGCAGAATCGTCGGATAAAGAAAAAGACGAGTCGCGCGATAGCGACGGACAAACGTCTGTCGGAGATGAAGCGGATACCGGCAATGAAATGCCGACCGACGAAGAAGGAAAAAAGTCGGAATGACGGCGTTGAGAAGCGCGCTCGCTATTATCGCGGACAAGATAAAGGATACCGCGGCGGACGGGAGCGAACCCGACTGGATTGCCTGTCACGTTCTCGGTTGCGGCAGAGCGGCATTGAGATTGAGGCGGGAGATAACGGACGAAGAATTCTCGCTCATGCTCGGGATCGCGGAAAAACGCGCTACTGGCATGCCTCTTTCGCAGGTTCTCGGATACGCCGAATTCTGCGGGATAAAGATATATGTGAACGGAGACGTTCTTACCCCGAGACCGGAGACGGAATTGCTCGTCGAACAGACGGCGGAATATATAAAGGGTAAGAAGCGCGCGCGTGTGCTCGATCTGTGTACGGGCAGCGGTTGCATCGCCGTGGCGCTTGCGAAGTTCACCGATGCGGAAGTGTGCGCGAGCGACGTGTCCGAAAAAGCGCTCGCCGTCGCAAGAAAGAACGCGGAGTTGAACGGCGTGCAGGTCGAATTCGTACTTTCGGATCTGTTTGGGAATCTTAAAGGAGTTTTCGACGCGATAGTGTCCAATCCTCCTTATATCCCCGCGGCGGATATAGAAGGACTCGACGCCGAGGTCAGGGATTTCGAGCCGAGACTCGCGCTCGACGGCGGAGAGGACGGGCTGGACGTTTACAGAAAAATAACGAAAGAAGCGGCGGAACGGCTCAAAGAAAACGGCTTGCTCGTTATGGAATGCGGCGAGGGTCAGGCGACGGAGATAACCGCGATGCTGGGCGGTTTTGATTGTACGACGGTACGCGACCTCCGAGGGGTCGAAAGAATAGTCAGGGCGGTAAAAAAGAGTGTTTGAAAAACTCGAAGGCATGAAGAAAAAGTTTGAAGAACTTACGGCGAAGATCTCCGATCCCGCCGTCATTGCCGATACCGCGACATGGCAGAAGCTCGTAAAGGAGAGGTCGGCGCTTGAAGAACCGGTTTCCCTTTACGACTCGTATGAGGAAAACGAAAAGACGGTGTCGGAATGCAGGGAGATCATCGACGACGGCTCCGACAAAGAGATGACCGCGCTTGCGAAAGAAGAACTTTCGTCGGCGCTCAAAAAAAGAGAAGAACTGACCGAACAGATCAAGATCGCGCTTCTTCCCAAAGATCCGGACGACGACAAAAACGTCATTATCGAGATACGAGCCGGTGCGGGCGGCGACGAAGCGGGGCTTTTCGGAGCCGAACTCGTCAGAATGTACGAGCGTTTTGCGGAGCGCTGTCGCTGGAAGGTCAAGGAGATAGACGTCAACGCCAACGACCTCGGAGGCATAAAGGAAGCTGTATTCATGATTTCGGGGCACGGCGCTTACAGCAGGCTTAAATTCGAGAGCGGCGTGCACAGGGTGCAGAGAGTGCCGGAGACGGAGTCTCAAGGCAGGATACACACGTCCACGGTCACGGTCGCCGTATTGCCCGAAGCCGAGGACGTCGAGGTGGAGATACTCGAAAAAGATCTCAAAATAGACGCTTTTCGCGCGGGCGGCGCGGGCGGACAGTACGTCAACAAGACGGAATCCGCAATCAGAATAACTCATATCCCGACGGGGATAGTCGTCACCTGCCAGGACGAAAAGTCGCAGGGAAAGAACAAGGAAAGCGCAATGAAGGTGCTCAAATCGAGAGTGTACGATTACTACCGTACAGCTCAACAGAAAGAGTACGCTTCGAGCCGCAGGATGCTTGTTGGTACTGGCGACCGATCGGAGCGCATACGCACCTACAATTTTCCGCAGGGCAGGGTCACCGACCACAGGATCGGGCTCACGTTGTATTCGCTTGACGCGTTTCTCGACGGAGACCTTTTCGAAATGCTGGACGCGCTCGCGCTCGCAAGCAGAAACGAACTGCTTTCGGCGGAAGAATGACACCGCGTCGGGCGGCATAAAACAGAAACAAATTTAAGATCAGACCGGATCAGAGGAGAAAGAGATGATCAAGTACAACAAAGACAAGAACTTATTGATCGAGAGCAACTGGCGCCCCTTCCTTCAGGATGTTGAGCAGCCCAACCTTTTCCGCGACCTTTTCGACTACGACAGCGTGCCGAAGGTTGCGTTCAACTTCAGGCAGACCCCGATGGACATGCCCGAGGAAATTTGGATCACGGATACGACTTTCCGCGACGGACAGCAGTCCACGTCGCCGTTTACCGTCGATCAGATAGTGCAGATATACAAACTTCTGCACAAGCTGGGCGGCAAAAAGGGTCTGATCAGACAGAGTGAATTTTTCCTGTATTCCGAAAAGGACAGGGAGGCGGTCCGCAAGTGTATGGAACTCGGCTACGAATTTCCCGAAGTTACCAGCTGGATCCGCGCCAACGAAAAGGATTTCGGACTCGTCAAGGAGATGGGTATCAAGGAGACGGGTATTCTCGTAAGCTGTTCGGACTACCACATCTTCAAAAAGATGAACATGACCCGCAAGCAGGCGGCGGAAAAATATCTCAACATCGTAAAGATGGCGCTCGACAAGGGCATCGTTCCGCGTTGCCACTTCGAGGACATAACGAGGGCGGATTTTTACGGCTTCGTCGCTCCGTTCGCATACGAACTGATGAAGTTGCGCAAAGAGAGCGGCGTCGACATCAAGATCAGAGCGTGCGACACTCTCGGCTACGGTCTGTCATATCCCGGCGTAACACTTCCGAGAAGCGTTCCCGGTATAATCAGCGGTCTCAAATATTATGCGGAAGTGCCCAGCGAACTCCTCGAGTGGCACGGACACAACGACTTCTACAAGGTCGTCACAAACGCGACGACGGCATGGCTTTACGGCTGTTCGTCGGTCAACTGTTCGCTGCTCGGTATAGGAGAGAGAACGGGCAACTGTCCGCTCGAAGCGATGATGATAGAATACGCGTCTCTCAAAGGCAAGGACGACGGTATCGATTTCAGGACGATAACGGAGATCGCGAAATACTTTGAGGACGAGCTCGGCTACATAATCCCGCCGCAGACTCCTTTTGTCGGCAAATCGTTCAACACGACGAGAGCGGGCGTGCACGCGGACGGACTTCTCAAGGACGAGGAAATATACAATATATTCAACACCGAAAAGCTGCTCGGCAAACCTCCGCTCGTATCCGTCGACGCTCACAGCGGTCTCGCGGGAATAGCGTACTGGATGAACGGGTTCTATTCGCTTCCCGAAGGTCACAAGGTCGACAAGCGTGACGATATAGTCGTGAAGATCAAAGAGGTCATCGACAAACAGTACGAGGGAGGAAGGACGACCTATATGGGCGACGACGAGCTCGACGCCATCATAATGTCGCTTTCGCCGGAACTGCACAAGAAACTCGCAATAAAGACCTATTGAAGTCGAAGCGGGTACAATTTTCGCAAAAGCTATTGAAATCCGCGCCGGTTTAGTCTAAAATATAAGTATAAACTTATCGGAGGGCAAAACATGGTAAACCTGATTTGCGGAAGTAAAGGATCCGGCAAGACAAGCCGTATCATCGAAAAGGCCAATGCGGACGTTAAAAGCGCAAAAGGCGACTGCATCTTCGTCAACGATACCGACAGGTATATGTACGACGTCGACAGAAACGTCAAGCTCATCGACGTGACCGAATATCCGGTCACAGGCGAAGAAGGACTTCTCGCGTTCGTATGCGGTCTCGTCGCAAGCAGAAGCGATCTGACGAACCTCTACATAGACGGCGCGTCGAGGATCGCGGGATGCGGACCCGACAAGATGAAAAAGTTTTATGACGAACTCGGCTCGCTTGCTGACAAACTCTCCATATCGGTGACCGTTACCGTCAGCGCTACTGCGGAAGAATTGCCCGACTTCTTATTGAAATACAAGATCGTTTGAGGAAATAAAATGGAATATATCAGCACTCGCAACAAAAGCGAGAAGTGCAGCAGCGCAGAGGCTATCGTCAACGGCCTCGCGCCCGACGGCGGACTATACGTTCCCGAAAGCCTGCCCAGGCTCAAAAAAGAAGATTTCGAAGAACTTGCGAAAGAGGACTATCCGTCGAGAGCGGCGCGCGTCCTCTCGCTTTTGCTCGAGGATTTCACTTTTGAAGAATTGCTCGACTATACTACGAAAGCGTATTCGCGTTTTTACGGAGACGATCCCTGTCCTCTCGTCAATATCGACGAAGGCGTTTACGTCCTCGAACTCTGGCACGGTCCCACCTGCGCGTTCAAGGATATGGCGCTTACGATGCTCCCGCATCTTCTGACCGCGGCTCGCAAGAAGATCGGCGAAAAGGACAAGACGCTGATCATGGTCGCGACGTCGGGAGATACCGGCAAGGCGGCGCTCGAGGGCTTCAAGGACGTCGAGGGCACGAATATCATCGTTTTCTATCCGTCAAAAGGCGTTTCAGATATGCAGAAGCTGCAGATGAAAACTCAGACGGGAGACAACGTGTGCGTATGCGCGATCGAAGGCAACTTCGACGATACGCAAAACGCCGTCAAGAACATCTTTGCCGACGAGGAGATCAACAAGGTCATCCACGCCAACGGCTTCAAACTGTCGTCTGCCAACAGCATAAACTGGGGCAGACTCGCTCCGCAGATCGCGTATTACGTTTCGGCGTATTGCGACCTGATAGACGAGGGCAGGATAGAATACGGCGACAAGGTCAATTTCTGCGTTCCGAGCGGCAACTTCGGCAATATCCTCGCCGCATACTACGCAATGCAGATGGGCGTAGGAGTAAACAGACTCATTTGCGCGTCCAACGTCAATCACGTCCTCACCGACTTCTTCGAGACGGGCGTTTACGACATCAACAGAGAGTTCCACAAGACGATCTCCCCGTCGATGGACATTCTCATATCGTCAAACCTCGAAAGACTGCTTTTCGAGATCTGCGGCAGAGACGACAAGCTGATCGCGCAGCGTATGAGCGACCTCAAGACGAAAGGCAGATACGAGATCACGGAGAGAGAGCTTGAAATGCTCAAAGCCTTGTTCTCGGTAGGATATGCGGACGACGAGGAGACCAAGGAGACCATTGCCTTCGCCATGGACGAGTACGGCTACCTGATGGATACTCACACCGCAGTCGCTTACGGAGTTTACTGCGATTATGAGGACGAGACGGAGGACAAGACTCCGACAGTCGTCGTTTCCACCGCAAACGCGTACAAATTCCCCGCAGACGTTTACGAAGCGGTCGGCGGCGAGAAGATAGAGGACGCGTTCACGGCGACCGAAAAGCTCCACGAAGTTACGGGAGAGGAAGTGCCCGAGCCTCTTAACGGGCTCAAGGACAGACCGGTCCGCTTTGAGGAAGTCATTGACAGGAGCAAGATAGCCGACAAAGTCGTCGAATATTGCAAACAGGCGGCAAACGCTTAAAATTCATCCGACCTTCTGGTCGGATTTTTTTTACCTCGTTTTTTCCGCTGCGGATATTTTGCGCGTAACGTCAAGCGTTTTTTTGATTTTTCAGTCAAGCTAATGCCGAGAGAAAAGCAAAGCCGTCGGTTGGGAAAGTGATTGATTCGAGAGCAACCGCAGGCGCGTTTAAGGCATGAAAAAATACGACCCGGCAACGGATCGTATTTTTTACTCCTGAATAAAGGGTTATTTTATCGACGCGGCGAGCTGCTTGCCGTATTCCTTCGCCGCTTCGAGGTCGGCGTCGGTCGGGACGAAGCATACTTTGAAGCCTTCTCCGACGACGGCGGTCTTGAGAGAAGTCAGTCTCGATACGAGATTGGGGACGGCTTCGCCGCTCCAGCCGAAAGAACCGAATACCGCCACGGGTCTCTTGCGGATATTGATCGCGTCAATGCCCGCGAGCAGATCCCACACGGGGGGAACCGCGTCTGCGTTCAGGGTCGGAGAGCCGACTGCGAATGCGTCGGACGAGTTGAGTTTTTCGCGCATGACAGCCATATCGTTCTTTATCAGATCGTACGCTTCGCAATTTGCGTCGGGTATGACTTCTTTTACGCCGTCGACGATCGCGGCAGCGAGTTTCGCAGTGCAGCCGTAAGCGGAGCAGTAGAAGACGGGCACCGTTTTAACGGCGTTCCTTACGGGCTTGCTCCACGCGCGGTAACTGTCAAGGACGTAGGGGAGGAGTCCTTCCTTGGTGAGCACGGGTCCGTGGCTCGGGCATACCGTCTCGAACGGGTATTTCGCTATCTTCGCCATACCCGCGACGACAAAGGGTTTGAAGGGCCCGAATATCGCGTCGTAATAACCCTTGAAAGCCTCTTTGTATCCGTCGACGTCTGCAATGTCCTTGTCGAACGTCTTGTCGCTGCTGTAATGCGAGCCGAATACGTCGCAGCTGAAAAGGGTTTTTTCTTCGGGACAATATGTGAAAATGCTGTCCGGCCAGTGAAGAAGGGGTGCAGTCGTAAAGTTGAGCGTTACGCCGCCGAGGTCGAGCACTTCGCCGTCTTTAACGGGACGGGAATTGAACGGCTCGTTGACGATGTTTTTCAGGTAGTTGAGCGCGACCGCGCTTGCGAGCACCGTCGCTTCGGGGCACAGCCTGAGTATGTCTTTGAGCGCACCCGAATGGTCGGGCTCGGTGTGGTTGAGAATGACGTATTTTATCTTTGCGGGATCGACGACCTGACGTATGTTTTCTTCGTATACGCCTTCGAAGTCGGCGTGAGACGCCTCGATGAGCGCGACTTCCTCACCCTTGACGATATATGAGTTGTAGCTTGTGCCGTATTTCGTCGCCATGACGATATCGAACACGCGCAGGTCGGGATTCTGAACTCCCACGCTGTATATTCTGTCGGAAATTTTGTTTGCTGCCATAATCTGCTGTCTCCTTTGTGAAGTGTGATTTCAGATGCCGTGTTTCACTCTGTCTCTCTCTTCGGCGCGCTTTGCATTGTTGAAGCGGTCGAGAGTGCCGACGAGATAGCCGGTGATGCGACGAATTCTTTCAAAAGGTATGTTTTCGAAAGTGTATTTGATGTCGACATAATCGCCGTCGACGTTGATGTCCATCTGCGTTATGTTCTTGTCGGGGTATTTCTTCTTGCCGTGCTCGACGTATGCGTCGATTTCTTTCTGGTCGAGATTGCCGCCGTTTACGTTTACTTTTATCATTTTTGTCCTCCCGCTAATTAGTTTTCTTAATCGCTTTACTTTTAACCGTATATAATATAACATATTTTGTGAAAATATATATGTTGCAAATGCAACATTTTGAGGAAAAATATGAGATTTTCGAAAATCGATCTGTTTGAAGGGATATCGGGAGACGACGTCGGAAAAATGATGTGTTGTTTCGGCGCGACGTTCAGACGTTTCAAAGCGGGCGCGACCGTCTGCGACTATGCGGGAGACGGCGACGAGGTCGGGGTCATGATGTACGGGAGAGCTGCAATGACGCGCACGGACGAGGACGGGGAGATAGCCGTGCTCGAGCTCTTTGACGAAGGCGACATATTCGGTGAAGTGCTTGCATTTGCAAACGAGAACGGCGACAGCGTAAGGGTTGTGGCGGAAAGCGACTGCGAGGTGATGTTCATAAAATACTCGCAGATAACCAAGAGGTGCGAAAACGCGTGCGCTCATCACAGCAGGCTTGTTTCCAATATGTTCGGCCTCATTGCGAAAAAGACGTTGTCTTTGAGTAGAAGGATAGAGATACTGTCCAAAAAGACGACGAGGGAAAAACTGCTGTATTATTTTCGCATTCTGGCAAAGAGATACGGCGACGAGTTTTATCTGCCGATGTCGGTGACGAGGCTTGCGGAATATATCTGTGCGGACAGGAGCGCGATGACGAGAGAGCTGTCCAGTATGCAGGCGGACGGTCTCATAGAGCTCCAAAAGAAAAAGGTCAGACTGATAAAAGCCGTCTGAAAGGAAAGGATCGCGCTTTAGGCGAAAGAGAGGGAAAGAGACAACAAAAAAACGCGCCTCGTATTAAGGCGCGTTTTTTGTTGCGTAATGCGTTTTTCAGATCGCCGAGAAATGACTTTCGTCCGCCGTCAAAGTAACGCTGACGGGTTCTCCGTTTCTCGTCACGTTGATTGTGATCTCGTCGCCGTAACGTGCCGTCATCAGGTATTCCTGCGCTCGGAAAGAAGTGTCGATCGCGACGGCTTCATCGCCGTTTATCGACACGGACACAAGAATATCTTCCGCTCCAAGGAGTCCTTCGACCGCCGAGTTTGCGGAGATTTCGAGAACCTTGTAGGTGTAGACGGTGCGCAGTATGCCGTTATCGTCGTACATCGTATCCATATCGACGAGCTGCATCTGTATGCCCAGCATAAAGCGCATGCCTTCGTTTTCTATTATGTTGTCGGCAACGGCTATCGCGAGAGACGCGGGTATCGCATAACAGATGTTGTCGTCGCTCGTGTCGGCGGACTTTGCGTCGGATATACCCATCAGTTCGCCGTATTCGTTGAACATTCCGCCGCCGGAGTTACCGCTGTTGAGAGCGGCGTCGGTGCGGTATACGCGCACTTTTTCGGAAGATTCCGTCGTGATGTATTCCGATTCGACGGATACGATGCCCGAAGTCACGGAGAAGGTGTAAAGGGTCGGGCAGCCGACAGCGAAAGTCGCCTGTCCCGCAACGGGATCGGTAGTGTTGACTCTGACCGTTGAGACGGTATCTTCGAGGAACATATCCGACGTCGCCTTTATCACCGCGATGTCGTTGTCCTTCGAAGCTCCGACCACGGTCGCGCTTATCATGTCGTCTTCGAGCACTTGATTGTAAAGGTAAACCGTGATGTCGGTGCAATACTGATATTTATAGCTGTCGTATACGACGTGGTAGTTGGTGATGATATACGCGGTGTTGCCGCTTATCTTGTAGATCACGCCCGATCCCGACCAGAGGTGTTCGCTCTGTCCCATAGGAGTGGAGTAAGGGCTGGCGCAGATTATTCCGACGGAGCTCGAAAGAGCTTTCTGCACCGTGGAAGTTATGCTTGGGGTGACGTCGAGACCGAGAGAAGAGTAGAAGTCTTCGACGGTGGAGCCGGGATTGGATTGGAGATAGTAGTCTATCAGCTCGTCGAGACTGAACGCGTCTTTACCGTTCGTGCCGTTTGTGCCGTCAACACCGTCTTCGCCGTCCTCGCCGTCTTTTCCGTCCGTACCTTTGAGGCTTTCGAGCCATTCCGCCTCGGTGCCTTCAAAGCCGTTTTTGACGGCAATCTCGTATGCGGAGAGTCCTGCGTCGCCCTCAATGCAGGAGCAGAGAAGCACTGCCGCGAGCACCGTGATCACTACCGCTATTACCGCAGTCGCAATTCTTTTTCGAGTGTTCATATTGTCCTCCCTTTATTTGTAAAAGAGTATATGCTCTATCTATGAAACAAATCTTAAAAACAATATGATTTTAGCATATAAATGTCGTTTTATGCAAAGATTTCATTATCGTTTTCATCGCCGTTCGCTTATTTTTGCGGCAGGAGAGAGGTCGATCGGCAGATACAAAGTTTTGTCTGAATCGCTCGTTAAAAATGCAGTGCGGCGGCTTCGCATAGGCGGAGACAAAACGTCATACTCAAACGTGAGCGTTTTGTTGCTCAATCGCCGACGTGCCGCCGCGCACGCGCAATTAAATCAAACGCGTCGAAAAATAAGAATATTTTAATTGCCAAAAAGCGCAATGTTTGATATAATATTAACAATTGCGGGGACGTGTCGGAAACGCGTTTTTGCAAATAATATTTGAAATATATTTTATAAGGAGAATCATATATGACAGATTTGACTTCCAACAAGCAAGTGCTTGCTTTCGTCGAAGAGACCGTCAAGCGTTGCCAACCCGACAAAGTTGTCTGGATCGACGGCTCCGACGAGCTTTACGACAAGCTGACGGCAGAGGCTATTTCTACCGGCGAGATGATCAAACTCAACGAGGAGCTCCTCCCCGGTTGTTTGCTCCACCGCACGAAGGAAAACGACGTTGCCCGCGTTGAGAACAGAACCTTTATCTGCTCCCGTACCAAAGAGGACTGCGGCCCCACCAACAACTGGTGGAAGCCCGAAGAAGCGTACGCTACGCTTTACGGCATTCTCGACGGCGCTTACAAGGGCAGAACGATGTACGTCATTCCGTTCTCGATGGGTCCTGTCGGCGGCGCTCTTTCCAAGATCGGTATCGAAGTGACCGACAGCATCTACGTCGTTCTCAACATGAGGATCATGACCCGCGTTGGCAAGGACGTGCTCAAAGCTCTCGGCGACAGCAACGATTTCGTCAGAGGCACGCACGCTAAATGCGACGTGGATCCCGAAAAGAGATACATTTGCCAGTTCCCCGAGGACAACGCGATCATTTCCGTCAACAGCGCATACGGCGGCAACGTCCTTCTCGGCAAGAAGTGCTTTGCTCTGCGTATAGCTTCTTATCAGGGCAAGAATGAGAATTGGATGGCAGAGCATATGCTCATCCTCGGCATCGAGAAACCCAACAAAGAGACCGTTTACATGGCGGCGGCGTTCCCGTCCGCTTGCGGCAAAACCAACCTGGCTATGCTCATTCCGCCGGAAGGTTATCGCAAGAACGGTTACAAGGTGTTCTGCGTAGGCGACGATATTGCATGGATCAGAAAGGGTAAGGACGGCAGACTTTATGCCATCAACCCCGAAAACGGCTTCTTCGGCGTCGCTCCCGGCACAAACCAGAAGTCCAATCCCAACGCGCTTGCGGCTACCAGAAAGAACACCATCTTTACCAATGTGTGCCACAACCTCGAAAACAACACCGTGTGGTGGGAAGGACTCGACAAGAATCCGCCCGAGCACGCTATCGACTGGAAGGGCAATCCCTGGAACGGCAAGACCTCCACGGAGAAGGGCGCTCATCCGAACAGCAGATTTACCGCTCCCGCTGTAAACTGCCCCTGCATCAGCCCCGAATTCGAGAACGGCAACGGCGTTCCGCTCAGTGCGTTCATCTTCGGCGGCAGACGTGCAAAGACCGCTCCGCTCGTATATCAGGCTAAAGACTGGGACAACGGCGTATTCGTCGGCTCCATCATGGCAAGCGAGACCACCGCTGCTGCGGCAGGCGCTGTCGGCGTGGTAAGACGCGATCCTATGGCTATGCTCCCGTTCTGCGGATACAACATGGGTGACTATTGGCAGCACTGGCTCGATATGGGCAAGACCGTCGACAAGGACAAGCAGCCCAAGTTCTTCAACGTCAACTGGTTCAGGACCGACGACGAAGGTCACTTCATCTGGCCGGGCTTCGGCGACAACATGAGAGTACTCGACTGGATGCTCAAGAGGATCGCCGGAGAGGTCGAAGCGGAAGAGACCGCTATCGGTTACGTCCCGAAGGCAGAGGATATCAACATTGAAGGTCTCGACATGAGCGTCGACACCGTCAAGGGTCTTCTCGCTATCGACAAGGAGAATTGGAAGAAAGAGGTCGAAGGCATCAAAGAGTTCTATGCGAAGTTTGGCGACAAGCTCCCCAAAGAGTTGGCAAAGCAGGCTGAAGAGCTCGAAAAGAAGATCAACGCGTAATCCTTTTTTCCTGCGGTTAGGAAAAGAGATATCGCCAAAGAAAAAACCGTCCGTCCCGTTCCGGGGCGGACGTATTTTTTTCTGAAATATTCCGATGACCGGCAAAAAGGTGTTCTTAATCATATCTATATGTGGATAATATAATAATGCGCGCGTGAAATTGCGTGACGAAAAGAGCTTGTCAAAGTACTACGACAAATGACGGCGAAAGAGATTTTACGCACATTTTACAACAGCCGCGCGCTTTGGTAAATTGTTTGTAAAACCGCTTCGGATTTCAGGAAAGGCAATTTACAAATACCGATTAATGTAATATATTTAGAGTATGAAACGCTTTGCAAAGTTTATAGTAAAATACAAGCTGCTTATCCTTGGGCTGACGCTTCTTGTCATGATAGCTTCGCTCTTTGCATTGTCGTTCGTAAATGTCAATTCAGACATCCTTTCCTATCTTCCCGAAGAAGTGGATATGACCACGGGCATGAATTTCATGAAGGACAACTTCGATATGCAGGGGGACGCTATCATAGGCGTACAGGGAACCTCTTATGAGGAAATGCAGGAGATCGTCTCTTATATCGAATCGCAGGAAGGCATAAAAGCCGGCGGGGTGATCTGGTACGGATTGCTCAAAGATATGCAGGATATCGACTGGTCGAGACTCGACGATCCGGTAATATCCGCATTTGTCAACGCGCTCATCATGGATTACGGTCTGACTATCGACGATCTGAAAGAAATGACATCGCAGATGTCTGAAAATCCCGAAATTCAAAAGATTTTTTACGATCAGGAAAACAACGTTTACAGGGTGATCCTTCAGCTCAACGTGCCGAGCTCGTCGGACGAAGCGCTCAACCTTCTCAAAGGGATAGAAAAAACTTTGCAGGATAAGGGCTTCGACTATGCGATGGGAGGAAGCACGCAAATCACCCGCGAGATATTCGACAGCACGATAGGCGAGATCGGCAAATACATCGTCGTCGCCGTGCTCGTCATGTTCATTATTCTTCTTCTTACCACAAATTCGATAATAGATCCGATAGTGCTCATGCTCACTCTCGGCGTTTCGATCCTGGTAAACATGGGTACGAACATAATTCTGCCCAGCGTTTCCGTCGTGACATATGCGGCTTCGTCCGTGCTTCAGCTCGCGCTGTCAATGGACTATGCGATATTCCTCATGCATGCGTTTGCCGAAGAACAAAAGAAGACGCTCGACGACAGCCTTGCAATGCAGAGGGCGATACCCAAGACCTTTTCCACGATCTCCGCGTCCGCGCTCACTACGGTCGGCGGCTTCCTGGCGTTGTTCGCGATGCGCTTCAAGATCGGAGAAGACCTCGGTCTCGTTCTTGCAAAAGGCGTGTTCCTCAGCCTTCTCACGGTCATCTTGTTGCAACCGTGTCTGATGCTTCTTACAAAGAAGATCGCGAGAAAGACCCAGCACAGGATAATCGTCCCCAAGTTCAAAAATGTAGCTTCTTTCGCAGTTACGCACAGAAAGACGATAGTAACGATAGCTCTTGCGCTGTTGATCCCTTCGATAATATTGCAAAATCTCGTTCAACTGTCGTATATCAAATTTGTTGAAGAAGATCCCAATCCGAGCGTTGTGACTCAAAAAGTGGACGAGTTGAGCAATTCGCTCGTCGTAATAGTGCCCGCGACGACGGAAAGGATAGACGGCGATAGCAACGTGGCGCTGCAATACGAGTTCCTTGAAAAGATAAACGCCCGCGACGACGTCAATGCGGTCATGGGATTGTTCTCCATGCTCCCCGAGGATACAGCGGAAGGCATCGTCAATCTCGTCAGCGACGAAAGATTGAGCAAACTTATGCAGAATTCCGGCATGGATATGTCCATGATCACGGGATATCTGAACAACGGGTATACCATGTATTCGGTAATGCTCGACGTGGATCCGGAGTCGACCGAAGGAACGACCGCGCTCAAGGAGATCAGGTCGATCCTCGACGATACGTTCGGAAGCGGGGAGTATTACATTACGGGCATGACGCAGGCTGTCAGCGATCTTCAGGATATCACTCCTACCGATTTTATGGTCGTTTCTCTCGTCTCGATCGCCATTATCCTTGTAATACTTCTGTTCACTCTGCGGTCGGTTAAGATGTCTACGATCGTCGTGCTCGTCATCGAATTCGGTATATTCATCAACTTGTCGATCAGCTACGTCTTCTCGCAGAGCATAAACTTTATGGCATATATCATATTGAGTTCGATCCAGCTCGGCGCGACAGTCGATTATGCTATATTGTATACCGTCAAATATCAGAAATATCTCGGTCTGCGTTCGGCTAGAGAGGCTGCGTATGCCGCACTTACCGAAAGCGGCGTTTCGATAATGACTTCGGTCGCCATACTCGCAGGCTGCTGTCTGTCGGTATCTCTGATCACCACCAATATAATTGTCAGCGAGATCACGTTGATGATCGCAAGAGGCGCGGTGATAAGCGGCGTGCTTGTGCTTGTGTTGCTACCGGCGTTGTTGATAATCTCAACCGGCAATCAAAAGCTGGAAACGAGAAGAATAAAACGACTGCGCAACAGGGCGATAAGGCGCGACTACGCCAAAAAGGCAGAGCAGAAGCAGTCTCAATAAGAAGTTCTCTACGTTATATTCTCCGTTTGAAAACCGCGTACCGCAGTGGCTCGCGGTTTTCGTTTTGCCGCAAGCGCGGATATTCGCTTTGCCGGGCATATCGTTTTTCTTTTTTCGCGGTCGAGGAGGGCTGTCTTGTCTTGACAAGGTTGCGGTTTTTTGTAAAAGGGTGAAGAAACGGGAA
This sequence comes from uncultured Christensenellaceae bacterium, assembly GCA_944383905.1. GTDB lineage: Bacteria > Bacillota > Clostridia > Christensenellales > UBA3700 > Ornithoclostridium. The sequence continues at coordinate 91,257 of CALWRI010000002.1, read as the reverse complement.
AGACAGCGTTGGCGCATAAAAAAGACGTCTCTCGTAAAGGAGACGTCTTTTTCGTTTTCGTATGGCTTATCAGTCGAACACTCTGACTTTGATAAATCCTTCCTGATTCTGCATCTGCCTGATCGTCTCTTCGTCCACGTTGGCGTCGACGTCGAGCAACATATAGCCGATCTCGCCTCTGGATGCGGAGACAAGGTTTGCGATGTTGATGCCTTTTTTTGCTATGAACGACGTCGCGGTCGCGATCATATTGGCGACGTTCTTGTGCAATATGCTCACGCGGCAAACGCCCGTTCTCGGAGCGGAAGCGGACGGGAAGTTTACGCTGTTGACCACGTTGCCGTTTTCGAGGAAGTCCTTGAGCTGACGAGCAGCCATTACCGCGCAGTTGTCTTCCGCTTCGGGGGTGGAAGCGCCGAGGTGGGGAATGGTGATGATGTTGTCGATGCCGAGGAGTTCCGACTTGGGAAGGTCGGTGACGTATCTGCCGACTTTGCCGCTCTTTACCGCTTCGACGACGTCCGCGTTGTTGACGAGCTCGCCTCTTGCGAAGTTGAGAATCACAACGCCCGTCTTCATCGTGTTGATGCTCTGTTCGTTGATGATGTTTTTGGTCTGTTCGGTGGCGGGGACGTGAAGGGTCACATAATCCGCTTCGGCGAAAAGCTGGTTGACGTCGGTGATGTGAACGACGTTTTTGTCGAGCATAAGAGCGCCGTCAACGCTGAGGTAAGGATCGTAGCCGAGCACGGTCATACCGAGTTCGATCGCAATGTTTGCGACGAGTCTGCCGATCGCGCCGAGACCGACGACGCCGAGGGTCTTGCCCTGGATCTCCTGACCGACGAAAGCCTTTTTGCCTTTTTCGACCTGTTTGTCCACGTCGTCGCCTTTGAGGGACTGCGTCCAATTTATACCTTGCACTATCTTGCGGCTGCCGAGAAGCATACCTGCTATCACGAGCTCTTTGACCGCGTTTGCGTTTGCGCCCGGGGTGTTGAATACGCAGATTCCCTTTTCGGTCATCTTGCTTATCGGAATATTGTTGACGCCTGCGCCTGCGCGGGCAACCGCCTGAACGCTTGCGGGCACTTCGTAATCGTGCATGGAGAAACTTCTCAGAAGTATCGCCTGCGGATTGCTTACGTCGGAGCCCACGGTGTAGGATTGCTCGGACAGAATGCTCTTGACTTTGGGACTGATTTCGTTGAGTTTGAGTATGTTTATCATGATTTCACCTGCTTACTTGTTTTCAAGTTCGAACTTCTTCATGAACTCGATAAGAGCTTTGACGCCTTCGACGGGCATTGCGTTGTATATGGAAGCGCGCATGCCGCCGACGAGTTTGTGACCCTTTATCGAAAGGAGACCGTTCTTTGCCGCTTCGGATACGAATTTCGCGTCGAGATCCTTGTCTCCCGTCACGAAAGGCACGTTCATCATGGAGCGGTCTTCTTTGTTGACGTAGTTGTGATAGAAAGAGCTGTTGTCGATGAAATCGTACAGCAATCCCGCCTTGTATTCGTTGACCTTCTGGATCTCCTTTACGCCGCCAAACTTTTTGAGATGACGCAGGTTGAGCATTGCCATGTAGATCGAGAAGCAGGGGGGAGTGTTGTAAAGGCTGTCCGCGTCCGCCTGCGTGCTCCATTTGAGCATGGTCGGACATATCGCCTGCTCTTTGCCGATGAGATCCTCGCGTACGATGATTATGGTGACGCCTGCGGGAGCAACATTCTTTTGCGCGCCTGCATACATGACACCGTATTTGCTGACGTCCATCTCCTCGCTCAATATGTTGGAGGAGACGTCGGAGACGAGTACGCCGCTTTTGGGAACGGGCAGGGTTGTATAACGGGTGCCGAAGATAGTGTTGTTCTGCGTTATGTACAGATAGTCTGCATTGTCGGAGAGGTTGAGCTTCTTGGGAATGTAGGTGTAGGTCTTGTCTTCGGAGGAAGCCGCGAGACGGATGTCGCCGAAAGGCTTTGCCGCCTTGTACGCCTTTTTAGCAAAGTTGCCCGTTACGACGTAATCCGCAACTCCGGAACCGGTCAGGAGGTTGAGCGGGATAGCGTCAAACTGTTGCGAAGCACCGCCCTGAACCAGCAGGATCTTGTAGTTGTCGGGGACGTTCATCAACTCTTTGAGAAGAGTGAGGCATTCCTGATGAATGGCGTCGTACTGTTTGCTGCGGTGGCTCATTTCGGTAACGCTCATGCCGCAACCCTGGTAGTCGACGAAGTCCGCTTGTGCCTGTCGCAGAACCTCGAGCGGGAGCATCGAGGGACCTGCGGAAAAATTGTAAGCTCTCATATATATCCTTCCTTTATAAAATAATTATTATAATAAATTTAATATATATAATTATACTCTCAAGCACTCGCGCGCGCAACAACTTTTGACGGTAGTTTGTGAATATTTTGCTAAATTTTTCTATATACTATCAAAAATCCGCGGGAGGAAGATATGAAAGCTGTGATAATGGCTGGCGGGGTCGGGAGCAGATTGCGTCCTCTGACCGACAGGATCCCCAAACCTATGGTGAAAATTATAGACAAACCGGTGCTTGAATACACAGTAGAGCACCTCAGAAGATACGGTATAACCGATATATCGATGACTTTGTGCTATCGTCCGGGCGTGATCACTCGGCACTTCAAAAACGGCTTGAAATACGGCGTAAAAATCAATTATTTCATCGAAAAGTCGCCTCTCGGGACTGCAGGCGGAGTTGCCGCCGCAACGGAGAACGACGATGGTCCCTTTCTCGTGGTGAGCGGAGACGCGTTCACCGACATAGATTATGACGAATTAATAAAATTCCACAAAAAAAGCCAAGCTCTCGTGACAATGGCCGTAAAAAAAGTGGAAGACCCGACCGCCTTCGGAACCGTAGTGACGGACGCAAACGGCAAAGTGTTGCGTTTTGAAGAAAAACCCGAAGCGCCATCTTCGGATATAGTAAATATAGGGGTGTACGTTATGGACAAAGCGGCTCTTGAATTGGTGCCGAAAGGTGAAAAATACGACTTTGCGAAAGACTTGTTTCCAAGGCTTGTAGGCAAGATGTCCGCAATGAAAACAGATTGCTATTGGTCGGATATAGGGACGCTGTCTTCCTACTACCTGACAAACGCCGACGTCGCGCTCGACTCAAAGCGGTTCGGGTTGTGTTTGTGAATTTTTACAACTGAAAGTTCTGCATAAAAGTATAAAAATTCTCCCCGAAGATCGCGGGGAGAAATTTGTCTTTCAGAGTTTTTTGCCGCACTTGTCGCAGAAAGCCGCGTCTGCGTCCAGCTCTGCTCCGCAATCCGGGCATTTTTTGGAAAGGGGAGCGCCGCATTTTTTGCAGAAAGCGCTGTCTTTGTCGTTGAGCGCGCCGCAAGCAGGGCATACTTTATCATCCGAATTCTTTACCGCGTCCGCTATAGCGCTGACTCCCGGGCGTATTGTTTTTCCCGCTTCGTTGAAAACGGGAGCGCTCTCGTGCATCGTATAGCTTGCTAGCTCTCTGCGGAAGCCCATCAGAGTGAGCATAATGCCCACACCCGTCATCGGGAAACCCAATATCAGCAAGAAAAACAATGTAGGCATATTGCCTGCAGATACCGACATTGCCATATTGACAAATCCCGTAATAAGGCATACGACCCCAACGGAAATCAGGGTTATTCCCACCGCTTTGAGTTTCTTTTTGGTTTTTTCGTGTTTAGCCTTGATTTCTTCTTCGGTCTTTATTTTTTCTTCTTCGGTCATTTCACACCTCCGTATTAATTAATATTATACTTAATATTTCGGATTTGTCAATATTATACAAAAACAGACTCGACTTTTCAAGTCAGGAAATTGTCTGCGGCGTTATTTATTGACAGATGGATACTATTTAATTATAATATATTTGTATTATTATGCGCGCTATGACGCGCGATCGAATAATCCGGAGGATTTAATGGCGAAAAAATACAAATCGCTCAAAGTCGTCTTTCTCGGCGGCGTGGGCGAAATAGGCAAGAACATGACCGCGATCGAGTACGGCGACAACATACTCATCGTGGATTGCGGTTGTATGTTCGGAACTTACGATACGCCGGGAGTGGATCTGATTGTTCCCGACTTTTCGTATATTGACGAGAATATAGACAAAATAAAGGGCATCGTGCTTACGCACGGACACGAGGATCATATCGGCGGCGTGCCGTACCTCGTAAAAGACAGGCTGGAAAACGTCAGGATTTACGGCAGCGACCTGACTCTCGCGCTTGTCAAAAACAAATTCAAAGAACACGGGATAACTTCTCCCAAGCTCGTCACCGTCAAGGGCGGAGAGACGAAAAACATCGGCTGCTTCGACGTCGAATTCGTGAGGGTGACGCACAGTATTTCGGGAGCATACGCGCTTGCGATAAACACTCCCGTAGGAGTCGTGTTCCATACGGGAGACTTCAAGGTGGACCACACTCCGCTTTCGGGAGAAAGCATAGATCTCCCGCGTCTTGCGGCAATAGGCGAAAAGGGCGTCAAAATAATGCTCGGAGAATCCACAAACGTGGAGCGCGACGGCTACACGATGAGCGAGCAGAAGGTCGGAGAAACGCTTGACAAGATCGTATCCGCCAATACCGACAGCAGGATAATCATTGCGACTTTTGCTTCCAACGTCAACAGGATCCAACAGATAATCAACATCTGCCAGAAGTACAACCGCAAGGTCGCTTTCAACGGCAGAAGCATGAAAAATATCAGCGAGATCGCGACCAAGCTCGGCATTATGAACGCGGACAACGGTACGATCGTCGATATAGAAAAGATAGGAAGATACGCTCCGGGCGAACTGTGCATAATCACTACGGGATCACAGGGAGAGCCGATGAGCGCTCTGACCCGTATGGCGTCGGGAGACGACAAGGTCAGCGTCGGCAGACAGGACGTCGTTGTAATCTCTTCGTCGCCGATACCCGGCAACGAGAAGATGATCTACAACGTCATCAACAATCTCTGCAAGCGCGGTGCGAGGGTGCTTTACGGTTCGCTTGCCGAACTGCACGTTTCCGGTCACGCATGCAAGGAAGAGCTCAAACTCATGCAAAGGCTTATTCATCCGCAGTATTTCATACCCGTGCACGGCGAATACAGACATCTCAAACTGCACCAGGAACTTGCGGAAAGACTGGGTATGAGAGAGGATAACATCAGGATCCCTGAGATCGGAGACTGCTTTGAACTCAAACAGAAAAAGCTGGTAAAGACGGGTACTGTCACTGCTGGCAACGTTTACGTCGACGGACTCGTGGACGTGGACAATCTCGTGCTTCGCGACCGTCAGCAGTTGAGCAACGACGGCTTTGTGATACTTCTCGTCACAATAGGTCTCGAGACTTCGTCGCTTCTCGCGCCGCCGGAGATCATCACGCGCGGATTGCAGATCGCGGAGGAACACGTCGAACCGATAAAGGAGATTATCTGCACGACCGTGGAGAAGGCGGATTACAAAGGCGCGAAGGACAGGGGCAAACTCAAGTCGGCGCTCCGCCGTCAGACGGAGAGATATATCTCCGCAAAGTTAAAGCAAAGACCTATGATCCTGCCCATCATCACAGAGGTAGAGTGATGTCTTGTCATTCCGAATGCGGGAAAAAATTGCGCGAGTTGAGCCCTTCTTACGAGGCGCAGGCGAGGGAGGAGCACGTCCCCGTCATACGTCCCGAAAGTCTGAAACTGCTGCTCGATGCAGCGAAAAAGACGAAGTGCGAAAGAGTGCTCGAGATCGGCACCGCGATCGGGTTTTCAACCGCGTGGCTCGCGGCGGAGACGGGAGCGATCGTGGATACGGTCGAAAAGGATCCCGAAAGGCTGAAAAGGGCGCGCGAGTTCTGGAAAGCAACGGGACTTGACGACAGGATAAACGCGTATCTCGGAGACGCTGACGAAATCGTGCCGAAGCTTGCGACAAAGCACGGATACGGTTTCGTCTTCATAGACGCGGCGAAGAGCAGGTACTCGGATTATCTCGACGCGGTTTATCCTTCTCTCGAAAGAGGAGGAGCCGTGTTTGCGGACAACGTATACTATCTCGGGCTCGTAAAAGGGGACGCTTATCCGCCGCACAAACACAGAACGATCGTCGTGAATATGCGCGCGTTCCTGAAAAAGATACAGGACAAGGACAAGTTCGACACAACGATATACGATACGGAGGACGGCACAGCTGTATGTGTGAAACTGTAAAGACGGAACTTCTCGCTCCCGCGGGGGATTTCGAAAAGCTCAAGACCGCGCTGCATTTCGGGGCGGACGCGGTGTATGTCGGCGGCAGTAACTTTTCTTTGAGGGCAAACGCGAAAAACTTTTCGCGCGAACAGCTGAAAGAAGCATGCCGATACGTCGGAGAGAGGGGCAAAAAGATATACGTCGCGGTCAACGTGTTTGCTAAAAACGACGATTTCGCGGCGCTGCCGGAATATCTCGCTTACCTACAGGAAATAGGGGTCGACGGCGTTATCGTCACCGATCCCGGTGTGATAGAGTTTTGCAAAAAATACGCGCCCGTGTTGGAGATACACATTTCCACGCAGGCGAACACGACAAACAAATACGCCGCTAAATTCTGGGCGGATCAGGGCGCGAAGCGCATAGTGCTGGCAAGAGAAACGAGCCTTGCCGAGATCAGGGAGATCAGGGATTATCTCCCTGACGACGTGCAGATAGAGGCGTTCGTGCACGGAGCGATGTGTATATCGTACAGCGGCAGATGTCTGCTTTCCGCAGTGCTTGCGGGCAGGAGCGGTAACAGGGGCGACTGTGTGCAGGCGTGCCGTTGGGAATACGAGATAACGGAGAAGAACCGTAAAGGTCAGAGACTTCCCGTGTTCGAAGACGACAGAGGCACTTACATTCTCAACAGCAAGGACCTCAATATGCTCGAACATATCGGAGAGCTTGTAGACAGCGGGGTGTATTCATTCAAGATCGAAGGGAGAATGAAGTCCCAGTATTACGTCGCGAGCGTGGTCAACGCCTACCGCAAGGCGATAGACGGCTTTGCCGCGGATAAGAATTACAAGGTGCCGCCTCTGCTTTCGGCGGAGCTTGAAAAGAACAGTCACCGCGACTATACGACCGGATTTTATTTCGGAGAGAAGGACAGCGTATGTACCGATACTTCGCAACCGGAATGCGACTACGAATTCATCGCGCTGGTCAAAGGTTACGACGAGAAAAAGGGCGTTGCCGTCGAGATGAGAAACCGCTTTCGCGTCGGAGATACTCTCGAGATACTTTCTCCGGACGACAGGTATTTCGGCAAAACGCTCGAAGTGAAAGAGATATACGACGAAAACGGCAACGCCGTGTCTGACGCGAAACTCGTGCAGCAGACTTTGTATATTCCGACCGGGTATGCGCTCGGCAAAGACGATATTTTGAGGAAGAAGGTGTGAGATGAAAAAGACAATCGTTATTCTTTATACCAAAGGCATGTACGATACGGTAGCCAAAGACATTGCCAATTATATAGAAAAGCGCTACAAGGATTGCGACGTCATAGCGATAGACGAAGACGAGTACAGCAATCTGCGTTCTTCGATGTTCGTGCGCAAGACCTATGTCTTTACCGCGCGCAATATGGCGTGGCTCAACAGGGTGGCGGTTCTCGTCAGAGAAAAATTTTTGCCAAAGAAGATCGACAAGACGGTCAAACCTTACGAAAGCCATCCCAAAGAGGAGACTCCGTTGAGGAATTACCGCCAGAAGTTCCACAAGGTGGACAATGTATTTATGCGCTTCGAGCCGGAGATCGTGCTCTGCCTCTCTCCGAAGGCGCACAACAAGGCGATACTCGCAAAGCAGAGACTTGCAATGAACGACGTCAGGGTCTATGCGCTCCTCACCGATTTTTCTCTGAACAAAGCGTATATCAACTATCAGAGCGACGGCTATTTCGTGCAGAACGAAGTCATCAAACAGGCGCTCATCGCCAACAAGGTGGACGAGCAGAAGATCTCCGTATGCGGCACGCTTATCGACGAGGAGAGGCTCGTCGACGTTCCCGCGGACGAGGCGAGGGAGAAGATCGGCATATCCAACGATCTACCCACGGTCACGATCAGCGGAGGAAGATACGGGGTGAGTTACGTCAAGGATACGTTCGCGACTCTGTCGGCTTATACCGACAGGCTCAACCTCATAGTTCTTACGGGAGGGAGCTCGTCGATCGAAAAATTCGTGCTCACATACTGCAAGGCGAAGAATTACGACAAGAACATATTTGTGATAAACGGCAATGCGGACATGAACACGATCTATGCGGTCAGCGACGTCATGGTATGTTCTCCGACAACGGTCACGATGTATGAGATATTTGCAAAAAATATCCCGTGCGTGTTGATAAGAAGCCTTAACAACAACGAAAAGGGCAACCATACTTTCCTTGCGGAAGAACAGCTCGCGATGCGCGGAGGCAAGGACGAGCAGCTTGCTACCGCGGTGCTCGGATTCATAAACAACAACAATATCAAGCAGGAGTATCTTTACAATCAGCGCAAGTTCTTCGACGCGGGAGCGATCGAGGGCTTTGCCAGGACGATATACAAGGAAAGCTGCGAGATAAACAAGGCGCGCGAGGACGCAAAGGTCGCCGCGCCCGCGGAAAAGACAGAAAAGAAATCGCAGGAAAAGGAGAAGACGAAATGATAGTTCACGTCGTGATGTACAAGCTCAAGGACGACTGCAAGGATAAGGCGGACGAGCTCATCTCGAAGTTTCTGTCGATGAAAGGCAGGATAGAGGGACTCGTCGACATCAGGTCGGGCAAGGATTTCAAAAAAGAAGGACGCAGTTATGACGTTGCTTTGATTTGCGAGATAGAGGACAGGGAAGAATTTGAAAAATACGCTTCGCACCCCGTGCATCTGCCCGTGCTCGCATACGCAAAGACGGTCGTGGAGCGCTCTCACAGCGTGGATTTCGAGCTGTGACATAAAGACGAAAAGGAGATATTATGAAAGCGGTCATCAAACTCAAAGACGGCAGGACCATGACGGCGACTCTCGACGAGAGCGCGGCGCCGCTTACGGTGGCGAATTTTGTAAAACTCGCGAACGAGGGATTTTACGAGGGACTCGTGTTTCACCGCGTTATCCCGGGATTTATGATCCAGGGCGGCGGTCTCGGCGCGGATCTCAGAGAAAAAAGAGCAAAGTCGATAAAGGGAGAATTTGCGTCCAACGGGGTGAAAAACCCGATCTCGCACGTCCCGGGAGTGCTGTCTATGGCGCGCACGCAGGTCAAGGACAGCGCGAGCTCGCAGTTTTTCATCTGCGTAGCCGACTGCACGTTCCTCGACGGTGAATATGCGGCGTTCGGCAAACTCGACGACAAGGACAGCCTCGACGTGGCGATCGCGGTTTCGCAGGTCCCGACAGGCAGATACGGCTATTACGACGACGTGCCGCTGCAACCCGTCGTCATCGGGTCGGTCGAGATTGTCGAGTGACTTTTGCCATAATTTGACACGGACTTAAATGCAAAGTTGCCGTATACTACCGATATGGAGTATACGGCGGTTTTTTTGTTGTTCGTAATGATCGTCGCCGCGGCATTCAGGACTCTTGCGAGCGGTAAAGGAACGGGAGAGCTCGTCTTTTTTTGCCTGCTTGTCGCTTTTATGTGCTTCGAGCCGGTCGGAGAGGAAAAGATTGCGCTTTCGTCGATCTTTCTCGCCTGCGTCGGGGTCGTCAGGATGGCGGTAAAAAGGGACGTTGCGGCAGTGTTGTGCGCGGCTACGGTCGCTGTCTGTTCGGCTTCGCTTACGGAGGGCGCGTATTACGGCGAGTTTGCGGATTACGGCGGTTTTTTGTGCGCGGCGGCGTTGTGCGCGATAGCGTGCGGCAGGGAGACGGCGGCTTTCGCCCTCGCGGTCGGTTTCGTTTCGGGCAACGCGTATTCGCTTTTTGCCGATTCCGCACTTGCGACGAGGACGGATTTGTTTTCGCAGAAGATAGTTTTCGCGGCGATTGTCTGTCATGTCGCGGCGTGTTTCTTTACCGCGCTTCAAAGGGCTTTGCAGGGCGTGGACGGGAGAACTTTGCGGACAGAAAAGAGCTTTGACGCTGGAATTTTGCGTTTTACGGGCACGGACGTCTTCTGATATGCGTTTTCTGCGCTTGCCGAGGATGCGTCGTCGCCCGCTTGTTTTGCGTTTGCATATTTTGCGCGCGCTTGCTTTACTTTGTCCGCGCGATATTATATAATTTTACAGTAAAACCCCGCAAAGGAGACGTTATGCCAAAAATCGTAAAAGTCCGTGAAGACGGCGTCGCGGCGGAACTCGGCTTTGAGCCGGGCGACGAGATAATAGGATTCGATTCTCATCCCTACGAGGACGTGCTCGACTATATTTTTTACGACGGACAGGAAAAGTTTACGATAAACGCACGCACGAAAGACGGCGAGATCGTGGATTGCGAAGTGGAAAAATTGCCCGACGAACCTATCGGCGTCGAATTCGACGACGAAGGTCAGCTCGTGCCCATACGTTGCAGGAACAAGTGCGTATTCTGTTTTGTGGATCAGCTGCCCAAGGGTATGAGAGATACGCTGTACGTCAAGGACGACGATTACAGGCTTTCTTTCGTAAGCGGCAATTACGTCACTCTCACCAACGTCGGAGAAAAGGAGATCGAAAGGATAATCCGGCTCCACATGAGTCCGCTCTATATTTCGGTGCATTGCTTCGACAAAAAGCGCAAAGTCGAGATGATAGCCAATCCCGAAGGCGCGAACCTCTTTGAGAAGATGAAGCTGTTTGCCGCGCACGGGATAATTATGCATACGCAGATAGTGCTTTGCAAGGGGCTCAACGACGGAGAGATACTCGACGAGACGTTGAGAGAGCTTGCAAAACTGCGTCCGCAGGTGGCTTCGGTCGCGATAGTGCCCGTCGGACTTACGGGGCACAGGAAGGGACTCAAAGACCTCAAAGCGATAGACAGGGATACCGCGAGGACGGTCGTTGCGCAGGCGGAAGAATTTGACAAAAGCGTCGGCGGCGGGTTCTGTTACTGCTCGGACGAATTTTATCTCAAAGCCGATCTGCCGCTTCCGTCGTTTGAGAGTTACGGAGATTTTTCGCAGATAGAAAACGGCGTCGGGCTTGTGCGCGCGTTCGAAAGAGAGGTCGACGAGAGCCTCAAAGATCTCGAAGTCTGCGAGAGAGAAGGAGAAGTCGCCTTTATCACCGGGCAGTCGTTCAAGGGCGAACTCAAAAAGTGCCTCGCTAAAGTGGGGAAATATTTCCCGCGCTGCAAATTCAGAGTCGTCGACATAATAAACTACTACTTCGGCGCAAGCATAACCGTGGCGGGACTTATAACCGCGACTGACATCGTGGCGCAGGCGAAGGATATGCCGGAATATACGGTGATACCTTCGGCAATGCTGCGCGAATTTACTCATACCTTCCTCGACGGAGTCAGCGTGGAAGAACTCGAAAAGAGACTCGGTACAAAAATCCTGATCAGCGCTTCGGGAGCGGATCTCGTGCGCGCGGCAAAGGAGGCAACGAAATGCAGGTAAAACCTTTGGTCGCCATAGTCGGCAGACCCAACGTGGGAAAATCCACGCTTTTCAACAAGATAGTGGGAAAACGCGTTTCCATAGTGGAGGATTATGAGGGGGTCACGCGAGACCGTCTCTATTGCGACACGGAGTGGTGCGGATATTCGTTTACGCTCATAGATACGGGCGGACTCGACGTCAAGAGCGAGGACGAAATGTGGTCGCATATCCGTCGCCAGGCGCAGGTCGCGGTCGATATAGCCAACGCGATAATCTTCGTCGTGGACGGCAAGGGCGGACTTACTTCCAACGACATCGAAGTAGCTTCCTTCCTGCGCAAAAGCAAAAAACCCGTCGTGCTTGCCGTGAATAAGCTGGACAATTACGAAGAGGACAGGATATACGATTTTTACAATCTCGGCATAGGAGACCCTGTCGGCGTATCCGCGGAGCAGGGGCTCGGCATAGGCGATCTGCTCGACGAAGTGGTCAAAAATATCGACAAGACTCCCGCAGAGAGCGATCCCGAGGTGCTCAACGTCGCGATAGTCGGCAAACCGAACGCGGGCAAATCTTCGATAACCAACAAAATTCTCGGTTACGAGAGGGTAATAGTCAGCGACATTGCCGGTACCACGCGCGACGCGATAGACACAGCGTTCGAGTGGCAGGGGCGCAAGTTCAACATAATCGATACCGCTGGGATAAGAAAAAAATCGAGCGTGGACGAAGGCGTTGAGCAATACAGCGTGATACGTTCGCTTGCCGCGATAAGGCGCGCGGACATCGTGCTTGTCGTTATCGATGCAAAAGAGGGAATTTCAGAACAGGACGTCAAGATATGCGGTTACGTTCACGAGCAGGGCAAGCCGTCCGTGATAATAATGAACAAGTGGGACGCGGTCGAAAAGGACGCTTTCACGGTCAACACGTTCAACAAAAAGCTGGAAGGCGAGCTCAAGTTCATGTCTTATTTCGTGCCTATGTACGTCTCCGCAAAGACGGGACAGAGGGTGGAAAAGATACTTGCTACCGCGCTTGAAGTGTACGATGAAGCAAGCAAACGCGTGGCGACAGGCGTGCTCAACGACATTGTCAGAGAGGCAGTCCTTGCTAATGAGCCGCCCACGTTCAACGGCAAAAAACTCAAGATATATTACGTCACGCAGGCTTCGACGAATCCGCCCGTGTTCGTGTTCTTCGTAAACGACGAAAAGCTGCTCAATTTCAGTTATAAACGCTATCTGAACAACGCTTTGAGAAACGCGTTCACGTTCAGAGGAACGCCGATAAAGCTCGAAATGAGGAGCAAGGATTCGCGTGACTACGAGATGTAAATATTACTTTGCGCGTGCGTTTTGCTTGATACTGCGCGCGCGTTGTGGTAAAATGTAGCGCGAAGGCTGAAAGGCATTATCTTGTGAAAACAATTTTTTTATATACACGAGGTCTTTATGAAATACACAAACCTGACGAAAGAGCAACTCAAAGAACTTTTCGACTCCGCGAAAAAGGAGTATGACGAGATAGCCGCAAAGGGCTACAAAGTGGATATTGCCCGCGGCAAGCCGTGCAATGCGCAGGCGGCGCTCGCATATCCCATGCTTACGTCTCCCGAAGCGGAAGAATTTCCGATGAGCTATCTGAATTACGGTATGCCCGAGGGCATACCCGAGATGAGAAAACTCTTTGCGCAGCTTCTTGGTCTCGAACCCCAGCAGATCATCGTGGGAGGAAGCAGCTCTCTCAATATGATGTACGACGCCGTGCAGAGGGCGATGCAGTTCGGACTTCTCGGAGAAAAGCCCTGGAATAAATGCGACAAGGTCAGATTTTTGTGTCCCGTTCCCGGTTATGACCGCCACTTTGCCGTGACGGAGCATTTCGGGATCGATATGATCAACGTGCCTATGGACAACAACGGTCCCAATATGGATCTCGTCGAGAGCCTCGTCGCCAACGACGAGAGCATAAAGGGTATATGGTGCGTGCCCAAATATTCCAACCCGACCGGTATCGTATACAGCGACGAAGTCGTCGAAAGACTCGCTTCGATGAAGACGGCGGCAAAGGATTTCAGGATATTCTGGGACAACGCGTATTGCGTACACGAGCTTACCGACACCCCGACGGAGCTTGCCAACATCATGACTTATGCAAAGAAAGCGGGCAACGAGAACAGAGTGTTCGAGTTTGCGTCCACGTCCAAGATAACCATTGCCGGCGCGGGAGTTGCCTGCATGGGCGCGAGCGAAGCCAACGTCAAGGACGCTATGAGCCATATTACGTTCCAGACAATCGGCAACGACAAAGTCAATCAATACAGACATTTCAGATATCTTAAATCAGTCGAACACATAAAGGAGATCATGGACGCGCAGAGAGCCGTTATCAAACCCAAGTTCGACGCGATAGTTTCCACCCTCGAAGAGAGCCTCGGCGACGATTGCGATATTGCAAAGTGGACCAATCCGAAAGGCGGTTACTTCATAAGCCTCGACGTGCTCGACGGCTGTGCTTCGAGAGTCGCGGCGCTCTGCAAGGGCGCGGGTCTGACCCTGACGGGTGCGGGAGCGACTTTCCCGTACGGCAGAGACGACAGCGACAAGAATCTGCGCATCGCGCCGACCTATACCAACGGCGAAGACGTTTCCGTCGCGGCGGAAATACTCGTGGCTTGCGTCAAACTCGCTTGTCTCGAAAAACTTGCGAAATAAGGAAGGATCATGGCAAAACTGTTTATTGCGTCCGATATACACGGCAGCGCGCGCTTTGCAAAACTCATGCTCGAGCGCTTTGCCGAAGAAAAAGCCGACGAGCTCGTCATTCTCGGCGACGTGTTTTATCACGGACCCAGAAATCCGCTCCCCGAGGAGTACGCTCCGATGAAAGTCGCAGAAATGCTTGCGCCTTACACGGACAGACTTCTCGTCGTAAAAGGCAACTGCGACAGCGACGTGGACGCGATGATCGCGCCGTTTGAATTCGTCAATCTCGCGCAGATATACGTCGACGGAGCAAAGATCACGCTCCAGCACGGCGACAAGTACAACAAGGACAACGTGCCCGAAAACTGCGGAAACGCGTTGATTTACGGGCATTTCCACACCTCGTTCGTCATCAAGAAGGACGGAAGGACGATAGCAAACCCGGGGTCGGTTTCACTCCCCAAAGACAATACCAAGGCGGGCTACATCGTAATCGAGAAAGGCGTACTTACGTTGAAGGCGCTTTCCGACGCTGAAGTTTTAGCAAAAGAGGAGATTTTATGAAGATTTTCGATACAAAGGTTCAGGAGCTCAAATACGAAGTGCTCAAAGCCGTCATCAAGGCGGCGGACAGCGGCGATATGAGCAATATATATATGGATATACCCAAGCAGATCTCGCCGGGACCCAAGCCGACGATGAGATGCTGCATATACAAGGAAAGAGCCATCGTTCAGGAGAGGATAAAAATGGCGCTCGGCGGCGACAAATCCAATCCCAACAGCGTCGAAGTCATCGACGCGGCTTGCGACGCGTGCCCGATCGAAGGCATGTATATCACGCCTGCGTGCAGAGGCTGTATTTCTCACAAATGCCAGCAGGCTTGCCCAAAAAACGCAATCACGATCGTCGACAACCATCCCGTGATAGACAAGGATAAATGCGTCGAGTGCGGCAGGTGCGCAAAGGCTTGTCCGTACAGCGCTATCATCGAACAACGCCGTCCGTGCGTCAGGAGCTGCAAAGTCGGCGCTATCTCTATGGACGAAAACAAAAAGGCGAAGATAAACAACGACAAGTGCATTTCGTGCGGCGCCTGCGTATATCAGTGTCCGTTCGGCGCGATAGTCGACAAATCTCTGATAATGGACGTGCTCGATATTCTCAAGAAGTCCGAAAACAACACGAAATATCACGTTTACGCGGTCGTTGCTCCCGCGCTTGCGAGCCAATTTACCGGCGTGCCTATGGCAAAAGTAGCCAGCGGTATCAAAAAGCTGGGTTTCTACGACGTTGCCGAAGCGGCGCTCGGCGCGGATATTACGCTGTATCACGAGGCGAAGGAGCTCAAGGAGCGCGGCATACTGACGACTTCGTGTTGTCCGTCTTTCGTTATGTTTATCGAAAAGAATTTTCCGGAGCTCGTAAAGTACGTTTCAAGCTCTGTCTCTCCGATGATTGAGACCGCCATGCTCATCAAGCGCAACGATCCGACCGCAAAATGCATATTCATAGGACCTTGCACCAGCAAAAAACTCGAATACAGACTGCCCAAAACGAAGGGTGCGATCGATTGCGTCATGTCGTTTGAAGAGTTGCAGGCGTTCTTCGATGCGCGCGATATAGAGCTTCTCAAACTCGAAGATTGCCCCGTGGACGAGGCATCTTATTACGGCAGAATATTCGCAAAGTCCGGCGGCATCACGCAGGGCGTAATGAACGTGGCAAAGTCCATGGGCGTTGACAACGTCAAGCCGATCGCGATGAACGGCATAGAAGAATGCAGGATAAACCTGCTCAAACTCAAGCTTGGCAGAGCCGCGGAAAACTTCTTCGAAGGCATGGCTTGCGACGGCGGCTGTCTCAACGGCGCGCTGATATTGCACCACGAACAGAAAAACGTCGTCGAGATCGACAAGTTCGGCAATGCGGCAAGTCACAAGGATATTTCTTCGAGCGTTGCGAAGTACGAGGAAAGCCTTAAAAACGAAAGCGAACAGCAATAAAAGGGTTTTAAGTCAGCAATTATATCCGCTCCGACGGGGGCGGATATTTTTTATTGCGCGTTCGTCCTGTTTTTTATTCCCGCGCTCGTTCTATTGTCCGAACGGATCGGGTCATATTTTCAGACAAGCCGTCATAATGTATAAAAGAACAAACCTTTGGAGGGATTTTATGCAACAGTTCGACTTGTACCGCGATATCTCCATGCGCACAAACGGAGATATCTATATCGGAGTGGAGGGACCCGTGCGCACGGGTAAATCCACGTTCATCACCAGGTTTATGCAAACGCTCGTTTTGCCCGCGATCAAGGACGCGCACCGCAAAAAACGCGTTACCGACGAGTTGCCGCAGTCCGCGGACGGCAAGACGATCATGACCACACAGCCAAAATTCGTTCCCGACGAAGCGCAGGTCGTCGAGTTCGGCGACAATCTGAAAGCAGGGATAAGACTCATAGATTGCGTCGGCTATCTCGTCGACAACGCCGAGGGTCACGTCGAGGACGGGAAACCCCGTCTCGTCGACACGCCGTGGAGCGACGAAAAAATGCCGTTTGAGCAAGCGGCGGAATACGGCACGAGAAAGGTCATGACGGACCATTCTACTATCGGAATAGTAGTTACTTGCGACGGCTCCGTTACGGAATTGCCGAGAAAGGCTTACGAAAAAGCGGAGGAACGCATAGTCTACGAGATGAAGGAGCTCGGAAAGCCTTTTGCCGTCGTACTAAATACCAAAAACGAAAAGAACGCCGACAGCAAAAAACTTGCAGCGAAACTGTCTGAAAAATACGGCGTTCCCGTTATGCTTCAGAACGTCGCGGAAATGGGCAAAGACGAGATCTCCGAGATACTCAAGGCAGTCCTTCTTCAGTTTCCCGTCGAAGGCGTCGGGATCGTCATGCCCAAATGGTTGCAGGCTCTCCCCAAGGACAACGAGATCATCGTCGACGTCGTCGAAAAGGCGAGACAGGCTTGCGGAGACGTAAAAGTCATGGGCGATTTTACCCGTCTTGCCGGCGTTTTTGAAGAAGACGACTACATACAGAAAGTCGCCGAAGTCAACGTGGATTTCGGCACGGGCAAGATAACCCTCGAATTGTCGCCGAGACAGGGACTGTTTTACGAGGTGTTGAGCAAGCAGTGCGATCTGAAGATAGAAAACGACTTTGAGCTCGTGTCGTACATAAAATCTCTCGGCTATGCGAAAAAACAGTACGACAAGTTGTCCGAAGCGGTAAAACAGGCAGATGAGTTCGGTTACGGTGTGGTGATACCGACGGAAGACGACATGAATCTCGACGCGCCCGAAATAGTCAAAAAAGGCTCGAGATGCGGCGTGAAACTCAAAGCGAGCGCGCCCAGCTATCATATAATGAAGGTGGACGTGGAGACTGAAGTCAGTCCGATAATGAGCGAATCGCAGGACGAAAAGATGCTCAAAGAATGGCTCGACGGTTTCGGCGAAGACAGCAAAGCGGTCTGGAAGACGAATATGCTCGGAAAATCTCTCGACGTAATGGCGAAAGACGGATTGACGACAAAGCTCGCTTCGATGCCCGCGGATACCAGGCTCAAATTGAGAAAGACGGTCGGCAGGATAGTCAACGAAGGAAAGGGCGGTGTGCTGTGCATATTGCTCTGACGAAAACGTGCATATTTCTCGACGGGCGTTGTGACAAAAAAACGAAAAACGGTAATTAATCAAAATTAATAATAATTGATAATAATTAATAATACTGAAATTGTCGAATGTTGCAATTTCACAAAACGTCGCTGCGGGACATACTATGTATTGTCCTGCGGCTTTTTGTCGCGGGAAAAGGATGTGCAATATGTGTTACTCAAGCGTTAATTGCGGCTGCGGGTGCGGCTCGGGTTCTTGCTTTTCCCGAAGCTGTTCGTGCGGCGGCTGCTCCGGTTGCAACGGTTCGTGTTGTCAGAGCGACGATCTGCCGTATTACGTTAACCCCTGCGGATGGTATTCTTCCGTCCGCGTCGTGATACCGGTGCTCGTCGGCGTTTACAACGTCGGAAGTTCCGACTGTGACTGCTACTGTTGCGGCTGTTCCCGATAAGGGTAAAATTTCATGCGGGGCGTTTCGCCCCGTTTTTTTTTGTTTCATAACTACGATTATAAAAGTATTCTCGGTGGCTTTGTGACGAGACATCATGTTTTTCAAAGATTTTTATGCGCTTTTCCCGTTGCAGATTTCCGACTTGAAAAGGATTTGTCGAAAAAATCTTCGCGTTTTACACTGTCTGACAATATACTGACTGCACGTTTGAAAAAACGAATTAATGGTAAAAAGAGTAAAGTGAAGCTCGCAGTAAATCAACGGCAAAAATTGCGCCGCTGTCTGTTACGCGCGGCGCGTCTGTCGGGCAGAGATGTCCGAACGGTGTGTCGGCTTTTATGTCGGGAGTTTTTTTGCAGGCGCGTCAATACAGAGAATACGGTCGCGGATATAAATTATACCCGCGCCGTCATCAACAGCATGAGCTGTCCGAAAGAGACGACGCGCTCGTGCCGAGGCATTTTGCAAACGCAAGACAACAAATGATGAGCGCGAGTGGATCGCAGCAATTTGTATTGCAACCGTTGTTGTCGTTGCCGCAGCAGAGCAGCATCAGGAGCAGAAGATTGTTCATTTTATCACCTCTTACAAAATTCGACGGCTTTCGGCAACAATTCCGATTTTACGTCCGTTTTAACGCTATATAATATGTTCATACGCCGATATTTATGCCTGATGCGGCAATGCCGGTTCCGAAAATCTCGCCGTATAGGAAGGGGCAATACCGTTGACCGTGCGCGTTGACGGTCGGAAAGAGTAAAGAAGACGAGCTTGCGGAGCTGTGCGTTGTCGTCTGTCGGGCAGATTGAAGCGACTTACAGAAAGGAGCGTTATCGGCTCTGAAAGGAGTTTTTTATGATGTATGACGGGTGTCTCACCATAACCGAACAACAGGAAAGGAGCATAATGAGGAGTATGCCTCCCAAGGCTGCGACGGAACATCTTGCGCGGTTTTTCGACGTGTTTTCTGACAATACGAGACTGCGCATACTTTCTGCGCTTTCGATGAAAGAGCTTTGCGTCGCGGATCTGTCTTTTATCCTTTCGATGAGTCAGAGCACGGTGTCGCACCAGCTCCGACTGCTCAAGGACGCGAGGATAGTCGGTTGCCGCAGGGCGGGCAAACTGATACTTTACGCAGTGGTCAATCCTTACGTCAACGACGTGCTGCTTACGGGCGCAAAGCAATTTTCTCAAAGCGCGGGTTGAGAGGATTGTCGTCAGACTTTATTTATCTTGAAAAAATTTTCAAGCCGCCGCTTTTGCGGGGCAGGTAAAAATCGCTTTATATTGTCTTTTTAGTGTGATATAATTACGGGTATGAAGCAATTGGAGCAAAAACTCAAGGACCTGCCTCACAAGAGCGGCGTTTATATAATGTACAACAGCGCTCGCCAGATACTGTATATCGGCAAGGCGCGCGATCTTTTCAAGCGCGTGCATCAGTATTTCGGCAACAAAGCCAACCGTACGGTCAAGGTCATCAAGCTGGTCGAAAAGATCGACGACCTCGACTATATCATCACGGCGAACGAGGTAGAGGCGCTCGTGCTTGAAAACAATCTGATAAAAAAGCACAAGCCGCCTTACAACATTTTGCTCAAGGACGACAAGAGTTATCCTTTTATAAAGATAGACGTAAAAAAACCTTTTCCGAGAGTCGAGGTCGTCAGAAAACTCAAAAACGACGGCGCAAAATACTTCGGACCTTATATGCAGGGCATAAGCACGCAGGAGATCCTCGGGCTGATAAACAGCGCGTTCTGCGTGCGCACCTGCAAGATGGATCTGATCAAAGTTCCGCAAAATCACAGACCCTGTCTCAACTATCACATCAAGCGTTGCTACGCGCCGTGCGCGGGGCTTATTTCGCGCGAAGAATACGACGGCGTGATGAAGGAGATAATCTCGTTTTTGCAGGGCAACGACAAGAAGATCGCCGAGATCCTCACGTCAAAGATGAAAGAGGCTTCGGAGAGAGAAGAATACGAGCTCGCGCTTGCGTACAAACAAAAACTTCAGGTGCTCGAAAAGCTGGTGAGACGGCAGGTTGGCGCGCTCCCGAAAGACTTTGACATGGACGTTTTCGCCGTTGCGGCAAACGGATTCAATACGGTCGCGGCGGTCATATTCGTGCGCGGGGGAAAGATTGTCGGCAGCGACAAACAGGTCGTCGAAGGCGTATCTCTCGACGAGGGAAGCGCGCTGTCCAATTTCATAATGCGGTTTTACGACGTTACGGGGTATATTGCGAGCGAGATCGTTTTGGCTTCTGATACGGACGACGCGGACGTAATGCAGGAGTATCTGTCCGAAAAGGCGGGAAAGAAGATAAACGTGATCTGTCCTCATCAGGGCGTGAGACGTCAGCTTGCGGACATGGCGGTCAGCAACGCGCAGGATTATCTCGAAAAATCCGTCTCCGTCATGGAGAGAAAGGAAAACATGACGATGGGCGGCGTGATACAGCTTGCGGAATATCTCGCGCTCCCGAAGATGCCCGTAAGAATGGAATGTTACGACATCTCGCACATCAGCGGCACGAACAAGGTCGCTTCGATGGTCGTTTTTGTCAACGGACAGCCGGAGAGGTCGCATTACCGCAAATTCAAGATCGAGACCGTTGCGGGCAACGACGACTTCGCCTGTTTGCAGGAGACGTTGAAAAGAAGGCTTCGGGATATGAAGGACAGGTCGCAGGACGTCAGTTTTTCTTCCCGTCCCGACCTGATAATCATAGACGGAGGCAAAGGTCAGTTGAGCAGCGTGATGGAAGTCGTCGAGGGCGAGGACACGAGCGGCATAAACTTCATAAGTCTCGCAAAAAGAGAAGAGGAAGTCTTTTTGCCTGGGCAGAGTGCGCCCGTGATACTTCCGAGAGATAGCTATGCGTTGAAGTTGCTTCAGAGGATAAGAGACGAAGCGCACAGATTTGCCATTACATTCCACAGAAGTCTGCGCAAGAAGTCGCAGACTCAAAGCGCGCTTCTCGGCATAGAGGGAGTGGGAAAGACGAGAGTCAAGCTGCTTTTCGACGCGTTCAGGACGCTTGACAATATCAAAAACGCGAGCGTCACGGAGCTTTCCGCCGTCAAGGGCATAGACGCGCGCACCGCCCGCAACGTCTACGACGCTTTCCACGGGAACGAGGAGTAAACGCTCCCGCGTCGCAATCGTTTGACAAAACCGTCGCGCGGTTATATTATTAATATGTACGGGCGCATTTTGCGCGCAAAGAGAGTAAAAGATGAAGTACAAGGCGATTTTCAGCGATTTTGACGGGACTCTGTATTCCGACAAATTCGAAGTGTCACAAAAGAATATCTCGGCGATCCGCGATTTTGAGGCGAGGGGAGGCAAATTCTTCGTCGCAACGGGTCGTCTTTTTCAGGCGATATATCCTCACGTCTCCGCGCTCGGGCTCAAAGGAGAAGTCATAGTCTATCAGGGCGGAGGCATCTTCGACATAGAAAGCAAAAAGGCGCTCTGGCAAAAGACGATAGACAACGACGTCGCCGTCGACTGTCTGCAAAAGCTGGAAGAAGAGGGCAAGTCCGTCAATATGGTGTACATAGACGACAAGTGTTACGGCACGGAGCCTCATCCCGCGATCGAGATGTTTTGCAATATCTGCAAGATCGAATGTATTTTCGTCTATGAAAAGATGTCGGAATACGTCAAAAGGACGGGCTCGACGCCCAACAAACTGCTTGCGATGGTGCAGCCCGAAGACGCGCTCGCTCTTGCGGATAAGTATCGCAAAGAATACGAAGGAAAGCTCTCGCTCACGCGCTCGCAGCCTTTTATGGTGGAGTTTACAGCATACGGGCTCAGCAAGGGCGTCGCGGTAGAGAATGTGTGCGCAATGCACGGACTCGACAGAGAGGAGATCATCTGCGTCGGAGACGCGGACAACGATATTTCCATGATAGAATACGCGGGACTCGGCGTCGCCGTGATGAACGCGATGGAGACGACGAAGGCGCACGCCGACGTCATAAGCGTGAGCAACAACCACGACGCGATAGCGTGGATAATCGAAAACTATTGCAAGGATTGAGATGGAAGACGCAAACAACTTTTTCGACAACGAATACGCTATAAGCGAAAGCGTAAAGATCAAAAACTTCTGTCAGGACTGCAATCTCGAACTTTTGCAGGGCAACGAGACGGATTACATCACTTTCAGGTCGGGGCTTCTCAACCGCCCGGGATTGCTTCTCGCAGGCTTTGACGATTACTTCGGCGCGGGCAGAGTGCAGCTCATCGGCAACGCGGAATACTACTATATTAAATCGCTGCCCGACGACAAAAAAGAGCATGCGATCGAGAGGCTGTTTTCAAAGCGCGTACCTTGCGTAATCTACACCCGCTCGATAAATCCCAGCTCTATCGCGCTTGAAGTCGCGTCCCGTTACAATATACCCGTGTTTCTGTCTCACAAGACCACGACGGCACTCAATACGGATATAGCCAACTATCTCGAAAAGCTGCTCGCGCCTATGAAGAGCGTGCACGCGACGCTGCTCGAGATAAGCGGTATCGGCGTGTTGCTCACGGGCAAGAGCGGTCTCGGCAAAAGCGAGACGGCGCTCGAACTCATACACCGGGGTCACAGGCTCGTCGGAGACGACGCGGTGATCGTCAAGAGGATAAACGACATGCTCATCGGCACGGCGCCCGAGCGCATCAAATTTTTTATGGAAGTGCGCGGCATAGGGATAATCGACGTCAGGAGTCTTTACGGCGTTTCGTCGGTTTTGCCCGACAAGAGCATTGATATGGTTATAGAGTTGCGGCAGTGGAACGGCGACGCCGATTTCGACAGACTCTGCAACGAGGAGAAATACGAGGAGATACTCGGCATAAGCGTGCCCAAGCTCACTTTGCCCGTCATGCCGGGCAGGAACCTCGCCGTCGTCGTCGAAGTTGCGGCGCGCAATTACCGCATGAAGAAGATGGGTTACGACGCGGTCGCCGATCTTCTCAACAATCAAAAGAAAAAAGGTGAATGATGACCGATTACGAAAAGAGCAAGCTCGCCGAAAAGTACGACGAGGACTGCGATTGCATGGAAGAAGACGAAGACCTCGAAAGAGCGCAGGGTTACGAGACCGACGCGGAGGCTTTCAAACGCAAATACAAGGAGTTTTATACCGATATAAAGCTCTCGCACAAGGAGGACTGGTGATATGTTGATGAATACTTTCTGGCAAGCGTTCTGCCTTGTCGTCGGGCTGGGCGCGCTTGTGATCAGTCCTTTCGTCGTGATAAAGACCTTTGGCAAATCGAGGGAGAGGGCGGAGAAATTCATGTACCGCCTGATGATCTTCCTGCTTGTCTACAAGATCATACATTTTACGCTCATGCCCACCGTATTCAGGCAGGACGCGGTAAAACTCATTCCCGTCGAGATCAGCTCGGTCAGCTATTTCCTCATGCCGATAGCATACCTTTCGGGGTCAAAGATACTCAAGGAGACAGGCAGGTTCGTAGGGTTTTTCGCGGGGCTCGTTCAGCTTATCGCGATGAGCATATCGCCCGCTTCGTTCGTCAACAGCGACATGACGAATTTCACGTTCATAGAGAGCATCATCATGCACTACTGTCTTTACCTTGGCGGTCTGATCTGGAATTTCACGATAGAGCCGTTGAGATACAAGGATCTGTGGAAGGCGCTCGCCGGATTCCTCGTGATATTGCTCTGGGGCACGCTTGCCGCGTTTACATGGAGATACGATCACGAGCTCGACAAGCCGGAAAACATAATGTTTATTCAGGAATGCGTGTTGCCCGAATGGCTGCTCATCCCGGGATTTGACAAAAACCATCTGTTTATCATAGAGTATCTGTCAGTGTTCTTCGTATATATCGCGGTGCTGTACAGATTGTCAAAACTCGCGTTCAGCCGCAAGAATCCGGAGCCTCGCTCTGCGTGGGGCGGCGGTTCTTACAGGAGATACGTCGAGGAGAGAAAGAGCCTGCCTCTCAACGTATACTCGGTCAGAGAGCACGTCGCTTATTACGATCCAATAATAGCCGCGGCGAGGGACGAGAGCGTCATTGCGGAAGGCGCGGCGGCGAGGAAGGGCATTGACGGCTCGAAGGATCCGGGTTAAAATAAATAAAAAGCGCAAAGGTGACCGATATGGATAATAAAATGAAAAAATGCATGATCGCGGGCGTCAGTCTCGTATTTGCAGGCATAGCGTTTTGCCTTGTCAACGATCTGTTTTCGACGATATTGAACACGTTGTTCGCAAGCGGGACGATAAACGAAATTGTGACGTCGACGCTTGCCACGGTCAACGTGATCGTCTTTTGGTACGGAGGGATGGCGGTCATCCTCGTCGGAGCGGTGCTCCAGCTTGTCGCTTGCAAAAAACTCGGCAAAAAAGAGGTCAAAAAGAGCGTTTTGTGCCCTTATTGCGGCGCTCCCAATCCTGCGGAGAACAAGTTTTGCGTCAGTTGCGGCAATCCGACCGTAAAGAGATGCGTAAACTGCGGCGCGGAGCTTGCGCCCGGTGAACAGTTTTGCGGAAAATGCGGCGTAAGGGTGAGAGACAATACCGATCCTAAAGATTAAAGCGGCATTATATGCGACTGCGGACGCGTTTTGAGCAACGCGTCGTGCGCCTTCGCCTCGACAGGGAAGCGTTACCGGCAAAGGAGGAAATTCTTATGAACGAAAAAAGCGTAAAGAAGATAAAGATAGGCGCGGGTCTCGCCACGGGCGGCGTTGCGGCTCTTCTGATTTCGGCAATATTGTCGAGGATTGCGACAAACCTCTTTCTGAAAGGAGTGACGCTGAACGTATATACGGCGATTGTCGTGTGTTCGAACGCCATAGGGTTGATAGGACTCGTCCTCGCGTTAGTCGGCGCAATACTGTCGGCGGTGGGCTGTGCAAAGCTCGGCAAGAAGGAAAAACCCGCTCCCGTCGTCTGTCCGTATTGCGGAGTACCCAATTCCCCCGGGAGCAAATTTTGCGAAACCTGCGGAAAACCGCTTGTGAAAAGATGCGTGAATTGCGGTACGGAAATAGCTCCCGGCGAGAAATTCTGCAAGAATTGCGGTGTCAGGGTAAGAGACGAGTCCGATCTCAAGGACTGAATAAATAAAGATAAAGATACGGACGATAAGCATAAAAAAGACGCGCCGACGGCGCGTCTTTCTTTGAGTTATTTTTATTCGACGAGATTGTCGTGTATCAGCTCGTAGACGTTGAGCGCCTTGTCCGACCAGTGTTTGAATATCCACTTTGCGGTATTGCGGTTCTGCACGTTGAGCTTGAGCTCGAGCAGGGGAACGGTCACGCTTTCTATCTTGAGCACGACGGTGTAGGTGCCGTCAGAATTTTTGTAGTAATCCGAAGAATAGTCCTGTTTTCTCCTGTAAATCAGTCTGTTCTTCTTGACGTGGTCGGTAATCGCGTCGCGGAGCGACGAGGGTATCTGCGTATAGAAATGCTGCAGGCACTCTCTGCCGTCGCTCGTTATCGAGTAGTGCGCGACGGAACCGCGCGGAGAGACGTTGGTCAGGAAGTCGCTTGATGCGAGCTCCGAAAAACTTTCCTTCGCGTCGATATAGGCGAGCCACTCGTTGGAGACGGCCATTTCGATTATTATATCCTCTTTCATTGCCACTTCCATCTTGTCGAAGATGAAGAGCAGGATAACTTTGTTGAGGGCTTTTGCGTCGAGCATGGCTGTCAGACGTAGATGAACGGGGTAAGCTGTTCGAGAAGATCGTCACAGTCGGCACTGTAAATTTCAAGCACTACCGGTTTGTTGAGGTCGAGCGAGAACAAGCCGAGAATGGACTTTGCGTCCACGACGTATCTGCCGCTTCTGACGTCTGCGTCGTAGTCGTATGACGAAATGATGTTTACGAATTTCTTAACGCTTTCTGTAGTATTGAGTAGTAAACTTACAGATTTCATGATGAACACTCCGTTGACTGAAAATTGTACTCTGTTATTATAAATTACTTTGAGTCGGATTTGCAATGATTTCGGAGAAATTATAAAAATTTTACATTTTTGCGCGGAAAAAGACGCGGGAAGGCGCGGGCGCGTATTTGCTTGCATTAAAACGCTCGCGGGAGTATAATAATATATAATAACTCCGCGCGTTCGGCGCAAAAGAGGAGATTTTATGGCAAACGAAAGCCTCAAACAGGCATATACGGGATTCGTCTCGAGGTGCAACGATCTTTCAAAGGGCAGATTTATCATGGCGGGCAACGCGATAAAGAGCCTTTTGCGTTACCTCGCGTCCAATCCGTCGCTTATGGGATATATTGCGAAATGTAATACGGGCGTGGATTACAAAAAGGAGTTTCAGGCTGCCGTCGTCGGCAATTCTTTCAAACTTCCGCCCTCGTCGAGGGGAGTCGTGGCGCTCGTTACCGGTCTTTTGTACGAGTTTGACAGGGGCACGCAGAGCCTGCACAAATTTCTCAAGACGTTTTTCAGATCGGACGATATAGATCAGTCCTTCAAGATGTTCTGCAACAGCGTGATAACGGCATACGTTCTCGCGTTCAAGAACGTGCTCGACGAAAAGGACGACGAAAAGGCGGCGAGGTTCGGCGAGGGAGACTTCGTCGTGCAGGATATCGTCAAGGAAAACGTGGTACCTTATATCACTTCGCTGACAGAGCTCGTCGTTTCGGACGAACGCCTTTCCGACGAGACGAGAGACGATTACGTCACAATGCTCGAAGGTTTGTATTACGCGTTCGAGATCGCCAGCGCGAAGATGGTCAAGGTCGTATGGCTGGGGCTGCGCTCCGTTATGGAAGGCTACCGCAACGCCTATTCGTATCTCGACGGCATGCAGGCGCTCATGCAGGCTTACGCTCTTATCTGATAAAAAAATCCGACAAAAAAATACAGATGGGGACGGATTTTGCTCAAAACGGCAAAATCCGTTTTTTCGTTTGCTAAAAACGGATAATACTGTTACAATATATAAACGTGCATTGCGTTCGGAGGATTTATGCAAGAAGAAAAACAGGTCGGCGTTGAACAGAACGGCGAACCGATACAGGCGGACGCGGGAGAGGTCCGCGTCAAAAAACATCACGGATTTACGGGAAAGATAGGTTTTGTCCTTGCGGCGGCGGGTTCCGCGGTCGGTCTCGGCAACCTGTGGAGATTTCCTTATCTTGCCGCAAAATACGGCGGCGGAATATTTCTTTTGTGCTACATCGCGCTTGCGGTCACGTTCGGATTCAGCCTTCTCGTGCTCGAGATCGCGATCGGAAGACATACCGGCAAAGACGTCATAGGTGCTTTCGCTAAACTCAACAAAAAGACGAAATGGTTCGGGTTTTTCAGCCTGATCGTTCCCGTGCTCATAGTGCCTTATTATTGCGTCATCGGCGGCTGGGTCACGAAATATCTGTTCGCTTACGTTTCGGGCGACGGCGCTTCCGGCGCCATGACGGGAGAGAACGCGGCGACCTATTTTCAGAATTTCATATCCGCTCCGTGGGAACCGATCGTGTTCTTCGTGATATTCGCGTTTTTGTCGTTCGCGGTCGTCGTATTCGGAGTGCAGAAGGGTATTGAAAAGATCGGCAAGATACTCATGCCGCTCCTCGCCGTGCTGTCGGTGGGGCTCGCTATCTTCGCGATGTGTCAGGACGGCGCGCTCGAAGGAGTCAAATATTTTCTCATTCCCAAACTTGAAAACGTCAATATCGCAGAGGTTTTCCTTGCCGCGCTCGGGCAGTTGTTCTATTCGATGTCGCTTGCGATGTGCATTATGATAACTTACGGCTCCTATATGAAAAAGGATACCGATATTCAGAAGTCGGCAAGACAGATAAGCGTCTGCGACACGGCTTTCGCGATAGTCGCGGGACTCATCATAATCCCGTCCGTATTCGCGTTTTCGTCGTCTCCGCAGGACGTTTTGCAAAACAGCGGTCCGACGCTTATGTTCGTGTCTCTGCCCAACGTGTTCGGACAGATCCCCGGAGGCAGCGTGATCGGCGCGCTGTTCTTCCTGCTCGTGCTCTTTGCGGCTCTGACTTCGGCGATCTCGCTTATCGAAGCGATCGTCGCCGTACTACGCGAAAATCTGGGGATGAAGAGGTGGGCGGCTTGTCTCGTCGTGTTCGGAGTTGTCATTCTTCTCGGCGTTCCGTCTTCGCTCGGGTTCGGTGTGCTCGATATGGTGTCGATAGGGGATATGACCATTCTCGACATATTCGACTACGTCAGCAACAGCATACTCATGCCGATCGTCGCGATAGGCACTTGCGTGATCGCGGGTTTTTTCGTCAATTTCAGGGCGATAAAGGATGAGATCGGGCTCAAGGTCAAGTCGTTCAGAGACAGATATTTTTCGGTCATGATAAAGATCGTCGCGCCCGTCTGTATGCTCCTTATACTGATATTCAATATAATAGGACTCTGAAATGCCGCGTGTGAGCGGAATATCAGGCAAATTAAAAACGCGCCCTTTTCGGGTGCGTTTCGTTTTGTCGGTGCAATGAATGAGAAAACGTCGTCGTTTTCCGTTGCCGCAAAGCCAGGGTGTCGAAGACCTGCCGTACGTTATCAGCCGTGTTGACCCGGATCTTCGAGCGGGGTGTGCTCGTCGATGCTCGCAAGATAGGCGAGGGTGGTCTTTACGCAACCGTCTATGCCGATCTGACCGCTGTCGAGGCAGAGATTGTGGTTTTCTGCCATGCCCCATTTCTGGTAGGTGTAAAACTCGTAATATTTCTTGCGCTTCTTGTCGATTTTTTTGACGTGAGCTTCCATCTTTTCGGGCTCGATGCCGAGGTTGAGCGCGTTTTTGCGCGCAACGCGTTTTTTCAGATCTGCGTGGACGTATATCTTGACGGAGTCTTCGAGGATCGCGTCCGCGCATCTTCCGAGTATGACGCAGGGACCTTTTTTTGCAATTTCCTTGATTGCGTTGCTCTGCGCGATATAGATCTGATCGGACATTGGCATAAAATAAGTGGAGTAAAACACTCCCGAGAGCATAGAAGGAGCGCTTTCTTCGTGATGTTGCAAGAATTCTTCGCACATTGCGGTGCCTTGCGCGGCAAGAGAGATCAGCTCTTTGTCGTAAAAAGGAATGCCGAGAGCCTGCGCGAGCTTTATGCCGAATTCTCTTCCTCCGCTGCCGAACTGACGGCTTATCGTAATGACTTTGTCCATAATTTTCTCCTTTACGTCTGGCGGGGAGACTAACCCCCGCATTGAGCCGTGTGCGCGTTTTTGCGCGTCGAATGCGGTAGGGTTTATCCGCCTCTGAACCCGTCAAGCGTCATATTATTCCTTAAATATATTAAAACATTTGAAAAAGTCGTTGTCAATACGCATTTTGAAAAAACAGCCGTTTTTTCGTGCGATTTTTGCGATTTGCGCCGCATTTTCGCAAAAAAAGAGGAGCAACGAGCGTTTAACATAGCCACATTAAAAAATAGATGTCGTCTCATGATTTTTCTTGAGAGTCCGCGATTGAAAAAACGAGAAAAAAAAGAGTAAAAAGCGCAAACATTTTTTTTATTATATTTCCGAATTAATATTGCTTGTATGCCGTTGTTTTGGTATACTGAATCTATACGGCTGCGCGCTTTATTCGGCGCGGCAATCGGAGGAAACATGAAAGATTTAAGCGATCGCTTTGTTATGAACGACGGGAACAGTATACCGTGCGTCGGATACGGCACTTTCAAGATAGCCGATGACGACGCGGCGTACGGCTGTGTGCGCGAGGCGCTCGGTCTCGGATACCGCCATGTCGACACGGCATTTATTTACGGCAACGAGAAGGGCGTCGGAAAGGCGATAAGAGACAGCAAGGTGCCGAGAGAAGAGATCTTCGTCACGAGCAAGCTCTGGGGTACGGACAGAGGTTACAAGAGCGCGCTCGCGGGCTTTGAAAAGAGCCTTTCAAACCTCGGTCTCGACTATATCGATCTCTTTTTGATACATTGGCCGGCAAATGCGAAGAATTTCAGCGATTGGCAAAAGATCAACTGCGACACCTGGAAGGCGTTTGAGGAGATAAAGGCAAGCGGAAAGGTGAAGAGCATAGGTCTTTCCAACTTCCTGCCTCACCATATTTTGAGCATACTCGAAAACTGTACGGTCAGACCCGCCGTCGATCAGATAGAAATGCACCCCGGGTATCCGCAGTTCGACGTCGTTGCATTCTGCAAGGAAAACGATATTCTCGTCGAGGCGTACAGACCTCTCGGCAGAGGTGAAGTGCTTGAAAACGACGAGATCGTCGCAATGGCGCACAAATACGGCAAAACTCCCGCGCAGCTTGCCGTCAGATGGGCGCTTCAGCACGGCGCGGTTCCTCTTCCCAAATCGGTAAGGGGAGACAGAATGTCGGAAAACGCCGATGTGTTCGATTTTGAGATCTCGCTTTCGGATATGTACTTTATCGACTATATGAGACCGTTCGGAGGCAGAGGTCAGCATCCCGACGAGGCGGATTTCTGATAAAGATCTCTTTTGAGAACCAAAACGGCTTTTGCGCCGCGAAACCGAGGCGAGAAGCATTTGAGTTGCCTGCGGAACGCCGCGGCGGGGTTGCGGGTTGACTTATTTTCCGCACGGATTTATAATTGTAATATACCGACGACAGATCTTTGTGATTGAGAGGTGAGATATGAAAAAATTTGTGTCCGTTACCGCGCGCGTCCTTATCACTCTGATCGCGCTTTTGATTGCCGTAGTTATCGGTTACGTTTGTTACGTCGCGATCTCTTATTACAGAATACCCGACAACCAGACCCTTGAAATCGAGAACAATACTTCGCTTGCCGTACAAACGGGGAAGGAGTATACGATTGCCACTTACAACGTGGGTTTCGGCGCGTACAATCACGCGTTTTCATTCTTCATGGACAGCGGCGTGATGAAGGATGGCACGAAGGTCACGGGCAAGAACAGCAAAGCCGCGAGCAAGGAGGTCGTACTCGAAAATATCAACGGCTCGGCGCAATTGATCGCGGACGGAGATTACGACTTCGTGTTGCTTCAGGAAGTGGATATAGATTCGACGCGCAGTTATCACGTCGATCAAAACGCGATTTTCAATTCCACTTTCGGGGCGGAGATGTCGAGAAATCTCGGCATCTGTTACGACAGCGCGTTTCTGTTCTATCCGATCACCGATCCGCACGGCAAGAGCTTGACGGGGCTTGCTTCTTACAGTAAATATCAAATGGCGAGCGCACTTCGCAGACAATATCCGCTTGCGACCGATTTCAGCAAATATTTCGATCTCGACAGATGTTTCGTCGTCACGCGTTACGCGCTTGAAAACGGCAAGGAGCTCGTCGTAGTGAACAGTCATATGTCGGCATACGACGAGGGCGGCACTATACGTCAGCAGCAGCTCGAAACGCTCAACGCGTTTCTGACGCAGGAAAAAGAGAAGGGCAATTACGTTATAGTGGGCGGCGACTTCAATCACGATATAGCGGCAAGCGACGGCTTGTTCGAAACGCAGCAAAAGCGCCCGGACTGGGTGTTTTCTCTGTCCGACGACGACCTCGCGGAAGGGTTTTCGTTTGTCGCTTCGACAAACGCTCCGACCTGCCGCAGTACGGATATCCCGTATGAGAAAGGAGTCAACTATTCGGTCGTACTCGACGGATTTATAGTGTCCGACAACGTCACGGTGGTCGGTTGCGTGAATATCGACAACGACTTTTTGTACAGCGATCACAACCCCGCGACGATGACGTTCGTGTTGCAATGATGACTGTCCCGGAGATCGCGGTCACTGTCGTTTTCGCGACGATGACCGTCGTTACTTTTGCACTTTTCGCGACCGACAAGTATTTGGCGAAAAGAAAAAGGCGCAGGATCCCCGAGTCGACGTTGCTCGGCGCGAGTTTTTTTATGGGCGGAGTCGGAGGATTGCTCGGCATGGCGCTTTGTCGTCACAAGACGAAACATGCGAAATTCTGCGTGCTCGTTCCGCTGTTCGCGGCAACTGCCGTTGCCGTTACGATACTGACGTTCGTCTTTGCCTGACGGGAAAGACGTGGGAGATTGGCGACATTATCTCTGCGACGAGCGGGAGATGTCGCGACTTTATGGTAAATACTGAACGGACCGGCTAAATTCCGTCGACTTCAAAGGAGTAAAGATATGAGGAAAAAGAATCCGAACAAGAGAGACGAACTTCTCGAAAAATGTTTTGACTGCTTTTGTAAAAACGGTCTCGAAGCCACGTCGACGAAAATGCTTGCCGAAGCCTGCGGCATGAGTTCGGGTAATATATTTCATTATTTCGGGACGAAGGACGAGATAATAATCGATTCAACCGCGTATAGCATGGCGAAAGTCGAGGACGACTTTATGGAAAACGCTCCGAAGAGCTTTGACGACGTGCCGCGTTTCCTGCACGAGATCCCTTATTGGACAGCAAAGAAACACGGCGAGAAATACCGCTTTATGTATCAGGTCTATACGTCACCGAGTTATCTCGAGCATGGCAAGGAATTCTTCAAAGGAGTGACCAAACGCTATACCGATTATGCAAAGTCGCTTGAGCCGAAGCTGGGCATACCCTGGCAGGTCATTCAGCCGTTGATCTATTCTTTCGTCAGGGCGAGCGTGCACTATGCGCTGTTTGAGGACGAAGAATATCTTTTGCTGCAGATAGGAATGATCGAAGCGGCGGTCGGAATGTTCAGGGAGAAATACGCAAAAAAAGCGGATTGATTCCGTCGGACGGGCAGGCATGTGTTTCCCGCGCATAGTCGCGGGAATTTTTTTGCCGGTCAGAAGGGCTGAAGATTCCGGAAAGAGACGTTATCGTTGAAAACGGGAAAAGCCTGCAAAAGGGCGCGGATTTCCGATCTCGAGCAGTCTCCGAAATCGCGGAGGAAGAAGTCAATACGCGACGAGAACGGCAAACAGACAATAAAAAAGGACCGCTTTTGACGGTCCCTTTTGTTTATTTTGCGTTGTTCCTGAAAAGTTAAGCCATAGCCTTTTCGACCGCGACCGCGCATGCAACGCTTGCGCCGACCATCGGGTTGTTGCCCATGCCGATAAGACCCATCATCTCGACGTGTGCGGGAACGGAGGAGCTGCCTGCGAACTGTGCGTCGCTGTGCATACGTCCCATCGTGTCCGTCATGCCGTAGCTTGCGGGACCCGCAGCCATGTTGTCCGGGTGCAGGGTACGACCGGTGCCGCCGCCGCTTGCAACGGAGAAGTACTTTTTGCCGTTCTCGACGCACCATTTCTTGTAGGTGCCCGCAACGGGGTGCTGGAATCTGGTCGGGTTGGTGGAGTTGCCGGTGATGGAAACGTCAACTTTCTCGTGTTTCATGATCTCAACGCCTTCGACGACGTCGTCAGCGCCGTAAACTCTGACCTTGCTGCGTTCGCCGCTGCTGTAAGATGTTGTGTTGACGATCTTGAGCTCGCCGGTGTAGTAGTCGAGTTTGGTCTGAACGTAGGTGAAACCGTTGATACGGCTTATGATCTGCGCCGCATCCTTGCCGAGACCGTTGAGGATGACCTGAAGGGGCTCTTTTCTGACCGTGTTAGCGGTGCGGGCGATACCGATAGCGCCTTCTGCCGCCGCAAAGGATTCGTGTCCCGCGAGGAACGCGAAGCACTTGGTCTGTTCTCTCAGCAGCATAGCTGCGAGGTTGCCGTGTCCGAGACCGACTTTGCGCTGGTCTGCAACGGAACCGGGGATGCAGAAGCTCTGCAGACCGATACCGATCGCTTCAGCCGCGTCGCTTGCCTTTTTGCAATTCTTCTTTATAGCGACCGCACAGCCGACGGTGTAAGCCCAGACCGCGTTTTCAAAAGCGATGGGCTGGATGCCTTTGACGATGCTTTCAACGTCGATGCCCTTGTCGAGGCAGACTTTTCTGGCGTCTTCCAGATCCTTGATGCCGTATTCGGCGAGGCACTTGTTGATCTTGTCTATTCTTCTTTCATAACTTTCAAACGTAACTGCCATAAGTCATTACCTCCTTATTCCTTGCGCGGGTCGATCTTCTTGACCGCCTCGTTGTATCTGCCGTAGCTCTTCGTATGCTTTTTGACAGCTTCGTTGGCGTCCATGCCGTTTTTGATGTCTTCCATCATCTTGCCGAGGTTGACGAATTCGTAGCCGATGACCTGGTTGTCCTTGTCGAGACCGATGTGGGTGACGTAACCCTCTGCCATCTCAAGGTAGCGCACGCCTTTTGCGTTGGTGCTGTACATCGTGCCGACCTGCGAACGGAGACCCTTGCCGAGGTCTTCGAGACCGCTGCCGATGTTGAGGCCGTTTTCGGAGAAAGCGGACTGCGTGCGGCCGTAGACGATCTGAAGGAACAGCTCTCTCATAGCGGTGTTGATAGCGTCGCATACGAGGTCGGTGTTGAGCGCTTCGAGAATGGTCTTGCCGGGCAGTATTTCAGCCGCCATAGCTGCGGAGTGGGTCATGCCGGAGCAGCCGAGAGTCTCGACGAGAGCCTCCTCGATTACGCCGTTTTTGACGTTGAGCGACAGCTTGCAAGCGCCCTGCTGCGGAGCGCACCAGCCTACGCCGTGGGTGAAACCGCTGATATCCTTGATCTCTTTCGCCTGAACCCATCTGGCTTCTTCGGGGATAGGAGCAGGACCGTGATTCGCGCCTTTGGCAACTTTGCACATATTCAGAACTTCGCGTGAATATTCCATTAGGAAAATCCTCCTTAAAAATTTCTTGCATTGATTGGATTATATCATATAGTCAAAAAAATATCAAAGAATTTTCGGGAGATAGCGTAAAAAATTATATGCGCACGTGGGAAGCCGCCCGCTGACGTCGGGACGGACGCAGGTATGTAAGCGGAGCGCGCGGGGAGACGGCATGTGCCGTCCCCGTCATTCCGGCAGAGAAATCTCCGTCTTTCCGATAGCGTAATATTCGTAAATATCGCTGCTTCCGTCTCTGTCGTTTTTGATCTCGAGAACGAGTCTGTCCGACTGTGAACAGTCGAGAATTATCTCAAAGTCGTCCATATCCCCGAAAAGGGTAGGGGCGTTTTGCTCGAAGTCTTCGTCAAACGTCTTTTCGTCATAATCCGTGCCATAATAGTTTTGGTATATCTGTCTGTATGCCTGTTTGAAAAAGGCGTGAGGTTCGACGCCGAATTTTAGCTTTTTGCCCTTTATTTCCTCAAATTGCGTCGGATCGAGCTTGTTGTATATCAGTCCGCATGCGTTTTCGATCGAGTCAACGTATTTGTCGCGGTCGGAGTCCTCGACGTCCTTCCACGCGCCTTCGCTGTATTCTCTGTTACGGTCCTTTTCAAACGCGTAATAAACGGTGTTGGTATGTCCTTCGCCTATATAAGTTGAAGAATAAAAAAGTCCTTCTTCCGATTTATCATACCTCATCACGCTGTTCTTTTTCGTGTTCGTTCTGAGCGTGAAGTTGTCGAGCGACACAAAGTCTTCGGGGGTGTAAGTCGCGTTTGCGGATTCTCCATTTTCGCAACCCCACAGAGCCAGCGCCGCGACGACGATCAGCAGTAACGCGAGCAGAAGAAGATAGTTGTTGTTTCGTTTCATAACGCACCTCTCTTTGTCGTTAAGGTGTGCGTTTGACAAAAAACTATGCATGCGCCGCAAAAAACAGTCCGATATTTGAATAAAAAAAGAAAATATCGTTTTACAACGCAAAAAAAGGGTGGTATAATTATTGCAAACGTATATTTAAGGAGTAAAAAATGAACGGCACGAACATAATGGACACGCTGAAAGCCAGAGGTTTTATCAAACAGGTGGTTTTCGAGGACGAGCTCTACGAA
The DNA here is from genome assembly GCA_944383905.1 of uncultured Christensenellaceae bacterium. Lineage (GTDB taxonomy): Bacteria > Bacillota > Clostridia > Christensenellales > UBA3700 > Ornithoclostridium. The sequence continues at coordinate 55,101 of CALWRI010000002.1, read as the reverse complement.
ATGCTCGGCAAGGAGAGCGTACCGTTTTATATAGGATTCGACCCGACTGCGGACAGTCTGCACGTCGGACATTTTCTCGCTCTTATGGCTATGAGCCATATGCAGAAAGCGGGACACAAGCCGATAGTTCTCATCGGCGGCGGCACCGGCAAGATCGGCGATCCTTCCGGCAGAACGGATATGCGCCGCATGATGACGAACGAAACGATAAATCACAACTGCGAGTGTTTCAAAAAACAGATGTCAAGGTTCTTCTCCTTCGAGGGCGAGAACGCGGCGATAATGGTAAACAACGCGGATTGGCTCGACAATCTCAATTTCCTCGAATTCATGAGGGACATCGGCGCAAGTTTCTCTGTCAACAAGATGCTTACCGCGGAATGTTTCAAGACCCGCATGGAAAGGGGGCTCTCTTTCTTTGAATTCAGCTATATGCTTTTGCAGGCATACGACTTCCTGTATCTTTTCAAGCATTACGGCTGCAAGCTCGAATGCGGCGGCGACGATCAGTGGTCCAACATTCTGGCGGGCGCGGATCTGATAAGGAGAAAGGAAGGCGCTCCGGCGTTTGCGATGACATTTGCGCTCCTCACGACGAGCGAGGGCAAGAAGATGGGCAAGACGCAGGCGGGTGCGGTATGGCTCGATCCCGCGAAGACCTCTCCCTACGATTTTTATCAGTATTGGAGAAACACCGCGGACGAGGACGTCGAAAAGTGCCTCAAACTGCTCACGTTCATCGATCTCGACGAGATAGCGGAGCTTTGCAGATACCGCGACGAGCGCATTAACGCGGCAAAGGAGAGACTCGCTTACGAAGTCACCGCGATAGTCCACGGCAAAGAAGAAGCGGACAAAGCCAAAGCGCAGGCGAGAGCGGCGTTCGGCGGCGCGGGCGACGATATGCCCGAGGCTATCGTGGCTAAAGGCGTCAACAACGTCATCGACATAATGTGCGCCGTCGGCGTATGCAAGTCCAAGAGCGAAGCGAGAAATCTTATCAGCGGCGGCGGTGTAAAAGTGGACGACGAAAAGGTCGAAGGTTTCGATTACGTCGTCAGCGACGAGAGGCTCGAAAAGGGCGTCATATTGCACAAGGGCAAGAAAGTGCACGTCAGAGTCAAGGCGCAATGAAAGAATCCTACTACTGCGTCAGGGGCGAGAGCGAAAGCGAGATCGTGATCAACAGGTCGCGTTTCATCACGACGCTCGTTCCCGTTGACAGCGCGGAGCAGGCTTTCGAAGAAATAAAACGCATATCCAAAAAGTATTCGGACGCGACGCACAACTGCTATGCGTTCGTATCCAACAGAGAGAATACCGAACAGCGCTTTTCGGACGACGGAGAGCCGCAGGGGACTGCGGGGATTCCTATGCTCGAGGTGCTTAAAAAGAGAAATTTCAGGATGACGCTCGCCGTCGTCACGCGCTATTTCGGGGGCGTGAAGCTGGGGGCGGGAGGCCTTGTGAGCGCCTATTCGAGGAGCGTATCCGAGGCTCTCGACAACGCGCGGATCGCGAGATACGACTTTGCGAAATATTATGAGGTCTCCTGCGATTATTCCGATTTCAGGAGGCTGTCCGACGAGATCGCGAAGTGCGCGCAGGTCACGTCGACGGAATACGGCGAAGACGTCGCAACGGCGTTTGCAGTACCCGAAAAAGATGCGGAAGCACTGATAGAAAAACTGACCGATCTGTCTTTCGGAAAAGCGAGTATAACCTACACGGGTGAAGGATTTTTCGATTTTGACAAATAAGAAAACAAATTGCGGGGTATTTTTATGAAGATAACCAGATCTCAAGTTTTGAAGCAAAAACCCGACTTTACCAAACTCGGCTTCGGCAAGTATTTCACCGACCATATGCTGGTGATGGAATACGAAAACGGCGCTTGGAAAGAGCCCGAGATAGTGCCTTACGCTTCTTTCCCGATGGCTCCCGCCACAAACGTACTGCATTATGCGCAGAGCATTTTCGAGGGCGCGAAGGCGTACAAGAACGAGCAAGGAAAGATAACCGTTTTCCGTATCGACGACAACTTTGTCAGAATGAACAATTCCGCAAAGAGAATGTGCATGCCGCAGTTTGACGCAGACGTCGTCAAACCCGCGTTGTTCGAACTCCTCAAGCTGGAAAGCGAATGGATCCCGACAAAGCCTGGTACCGCGCTTTATATCCGTCCGTTTATGTTCGCCAACGAAGAAGTGCTCGGCGTGCACGCAAGCAAAAAATACGTTTTCTGCATCATTCTTTCTCCCGTCGGCTCCTATTACGCTCACGGTCTCGAACCCACGAAGATCCTCGTCGAGGACACTCTCGTCAGAGCGTTCATCGGAGGTACGGGCGAAGCGAAATGCTCGGGCAACTACGCTTGCTCGTTGCTCGGCGGCGAAAAGGCGAACGCGCTCGGTTACGATCAGGCGCTCTGGCTTGACGGCAAAGAGCACAAGTATGTCGAGGAAGTCGGCAGTATGAACATCTTTTTCGTGATAGGCGACGAAGTCGTCACTCCGCAGCTCGTCGGCAGTATTCTTCCCGGAATTACGAGAAAGAGCTGTCTCGAGGTGCTCAAAAAGTACGGTTACAAGGCGAGCGAGAGAAGGATCTCGATCGACGAGGTCGTCAAGGCATACGAAGACGGCACGCTCCGCGAGTGTTTCGGCACGGGCACCGCGGCGGTCATTTCTCCTGTCGGAGTTATCGGCTACAAGGGCAAAGATATGGTCGTCAACGGCGGCAAGATGGGCGAGATAACCGCGTTCCTTTACGACAAGATCACGGGTATACAGCAGGAAAAATACGCCGACGAATTCGGCTGGGTCACTCAGATAAACTGACGCGACAAACAAAAAGAGCGCCGTCCGCAAGGGCGGCGTTTTCATTGTGAGATAACAAAGACGGACGGAGCTTTTGCCCGTCCGTCGTTTTGTTCGGTGAACAAGCGAAAATCTTATACGTTCCAGCCTTTCGGAGTGAATATCTCGTGGAAGGTGCGCACGGCGTATCTGTCGGTAAAGCTGGCGATATAATCCCCGACGACGCGGTCGCGGGGAGTCGTTTCGAGCAGAGAACGGAAAAAGGCGGGCAGTTCTTCCGGCTTTTTCATGTAGTGATCGAAGAGCAGCTCGATAAGCGCGAGCGTTTTCTTTTCCTCTCCCTTTGCGATAGGGTTGGTGTACACGCTTTCAAACATGAATCTGTGCAGCTTGAGGTGCATGGCTTCAAAGTCCGGAGACTGCTTTACGAACGGTTTGCCGTAACTGTTGCCGACTATGTCGAGTATCAGGCTGTTTATCCTCGCGCTCTTGCTGTGACCGAGAAGCTCCGTGCAGTCTTTGGGAAGCTCCGACTCTTTGAGTACGCCCGCGCAGATCGCGTCTTCGATGTCGTGATTGATATATGCGAACCTGTCCGCGTATTTTATTATCTCGCCTTCGAGAGTTGCGGGTTTTCCGCTGAATTTGTGATTTACAATGCCGTCTCTGACCTCGAACGTCAGGTTGAGTCCTTTGCCGTCGTTTTCGAGAAGTTCGACGATGCGCAGGCTCTGTTCATTGTGAGAGAAGCCGCCTTCGATCAGTTTGTCGAGCACGCTTTCGCCCGCGTGTCCGAAAGGCGTGTGTCCGAGGTCGTGTCCGAGCGCGATCGCCTCGATCAGATCCTCGTTGAGATTGAGAGCGCGCGCTATCGTCCTGCCTATCTGCGCCACTTCGAGAGTATGCGTCAGTCTCGTGCGGTAATGATCGCCTTCTGGGGATATGAATACCTGCGTTTTGTGTTTGAGACGGCGGAAAGACTTGCTGTGCACGATGCGGTCTCTGTCCCTCATGAAATCGGTGCGGAGAGGACAGGGTTTTTCCTCCCTGACTCTGCCTTTGCTTGCGTCCGAACGGCAGGCGTAGGGACTGAAAAACATTGCTTCTTTTTCGTAAACGGTCTTTTTGTAATCTTCCATGGTTTTATTATACAAAAACGGGGCGCTCGTGTAAAGAGGGGAAAACCGCTTTTGCGCGTGATTTTAACGCGTTTTTAACGCTCGCGTGATAAAATTTTGAAAAATAAGGTAACAAAAGGGCAAAATCCCCAAACTTGAGCGCAAAATCTTTGCAGTAAGGTTATATTTGTGTTATAATATTGCAAATATCTTTTTTAGAGGTTAAGCAATGAAAAGAAAGGTGATCTACAGCGGCATCCAACCCACCGGCATCATGACTCTCGGCAACTATATAGGCGCTGTAAACGAGTGGAGCGAAATGCAGAATGAGGAGGGCAATTTCTGTATCTTCGAGGTCGCCGATCTGCATACGATTACGGTGAGGCAGGATCCCGCCGCGCTTCGCAAGAACTCTCTCGATATGTTTGCGCTTCTTCTGGCGGCAGGCATAGACGAAAACAAGAATATAGTATATTTCCAATCGCACGTTCACGAGCACAGCGAACTGTCGTGGCTTCTCAACTGCTACACATACGTCGGTGAAATGAACAGAATGACCCAATTCAAGGAAAAATCCGAAAAACATGCGGACAATATAAATATGGGGCTCATGGATTATCCCGTGCTTATGGCGGCGGACATTCTGCTTTTCAAGACCGACAGCGTGCCCGTAGGCATAGACCAGCGCCAGCATCTCGAGATCGCGAGAGACATTGCGCTGCGCTTTAACAATATATACGGCGACACCTTTACGGTGCCCGAAGCGAGAGTCAAGAAGTTCGGCGCAAAGATCGCCAGCTTGCAGAATCCGCTCGCAAAGATGAGCAAGTCCGACCCCAATCCCAACGCGGTCATAGGAGTGCTCGACAGCGAGAAGGACATCGTCGCAAAGATAAAGAGAGCCGTGACCGACAGCGGTTCGGAGATAATTTACGACCCCGAAAACAAGCCGGGCGTGTCCAATCTTCTCACCATACTTTCCATCGCGCGCAAGCAGGATATGGATTCTCTCGTAAAGGAATTCGAAGGCAAGATGTACGGCCATCTCAAACTCGCTACAGCGGACGCCGTGGTCGAAATGCTCCGTCCTTTCAGAGAGCGCTTCGAGAGTATCAGGGGTGACGAAGACTATCTCCTCAAGGTTGCGAAAAACGGCGCAGAGAGAGCTTCCGCCATTGCGGAAAAAACGCTGAAAGAAGTAAAAGAAAAGATAGGATTCGTGATGTAATGTTCGGATACGTTATCCCAGACAAGCCCAATATGTTTGTCAAGGACTTTACGCTGTACCGCGCGTTTTACTGCGGTCTGTGCAAGTGCATAGGCAAAAGGTGCGGTCAGCTGATGAGACTGACGACGAATTACGACATGACGTTTTTCAGCGTGTTTCTGCACGCGCTCACGGGAGAAAAGACGGAGATAAAAAACGAGGGGTGCATACTCAATCCCGTCAGAAAAAAATCCGTGATAAAACCGACTCCTCTGATGCTCGGGATAGCGGACGTCAATACGATACTCGCTCATTACAAAGCCGCGGACGACGTCAACGACGACAAGAGCGCGGGTAAGAAGGCGGCGGACGCGCTTGTGATAAAGCGCCATTTCAAAAAGGCGCGCAAGAGAAACCCGGAAATCGCAGAGATCGTCAGGACGGGATACGAGGAGCTCGGCAGGCTGGAATCGGAACGCTGCGAAAACGAGGACCTTATCGCGCATCAGTTTGCGACGATACTCAAAGAACTCACGCGTATCCTTGCGAAAGAGGATTACAGCGAGGCGGCAGGAAACATGATGTACAACCTCGGCAGGTGGGTTTATTTCGCCGACGCGTACGACGATGCGGACGAGGACGCGAAGAAAAAGGAATTCAACGTCTTTCTGACGGGCTACGAATATAAAGACAGAGCTTCTTTCGTCAGGGATAAGGGCGAAGACGCCGCGTTTATTCTCAACTGTTGTCTAAAAGAGATAAACAACTCGTTCGACAACGTAAAGCTCAAGGCATACGAAGGCGTAGTGACAAACGTCGTCTGGTACGGTCTGAAAGAGCAGACGGACAGAATTTTAAGGAGGACCGACAAGTGCAAGCAAAAGATCCGTATTTAGTGCTCGGACTCAAAAACGATGCCACGCAGGAACAGGTGGAAAACGCCTACCGCGCGTTGCGCCGCAAATACGAAGAACTGCGCTTCAGAGAGGGCGAAGAAGGCGCGGAGGCTACCCGTGCGCTCGGAGAGATCGACAGGGCGTATGCGGATTGTCTCGACGATCTTCAAAATCGCGTTTCCGTCTCGGAGAACGCAAGCAGGCTCGCTCCCGTCGAGGAACTGATCAGGCAGGGAAAGCTGGACGAGGCGCAGACAAGGCTCGATATGGCGGAAAGCCGCGACGCGGAATGGCATTACGTTCAGGCGATAATATATTATAAAAGAAACTGGCACGTCGAAAGTAAAAAACAGCTCGAGATCGCTATGACTCTCGACCCCGAGAATCAAAAGTACAAGACGAGTCATTCAAAGTTGACCGCTCTTATCAACAATGCCGGCACGACCACGAACAATTCCGCGGACGAAACGGCAAATCCTTACGGACGGCAGAGGGGCGGCTATGCGAGACCCGGGCAATCCGACGCCGGTCCCGATACGTCGACCGCTTGCTGCAACACCTGTTCGACTCTTATCTGTTGCGACTGCTGTTGCGAAATGATGGGCGGGGATCTCATCCCTTGCTGCTGAAATGAGACGCAGTTACAAAATAGCTCTTGCGGCGGTATCCTGCGCGCTCGCGGTCATTGCGGTCGTGGCGCAGGCGTACGTCTCCGCGGCGAGCATTGCGATAAACGTGATCGCGGCGCTCGCAATATCGCTTCCTCTCACGCAGAAGTCCGTGGGGGGAGCTGTTTTTTCTTACGTCGCTTCGGGCGTGATATGTTTTCTCATCGTAAACGTGAAGGCTTTGCCGTTCATCTTGTTTTACGCGCCGTATTCGATAATTCAGTATGCGCTCGACTTCGTATTCTACAAAAAGGTCAGACTTCCCAAGTGGTGCAAAATAGCGATGATAACCGTCTTCAAACTCGGCTTTTTCTCGGCGGCGTTTTACGGTTGTCTTACGCTTATGAAAATCGTGATCGCAGATATAGATCTGTTCGGCGTCGACTGGACGCTCCCGCTGTTTATGCTCGTCGGGCTTGCGTGCTTTTGCGTATACGATCCGCTTTATCGGCTCGTCTTCGTCAATATGGGCAGGATAGTCACGAAATACGTCGGCGGTGACAGGCGCTCGCGCACGTCCGTCGGTGGCGACGATGTAAAGAGCGAGGCAAAGATCGAAAAGGTCGAAGGCGACGTCTTCGACGGCTTTGGCGAAAACGGCGGAAGGAAGGACGCGGACGGGGAAAATGACGACAAAGACGAGGCTTCCGCCCCGGAGAATGTCGACGGAAAAGAGAAAGAAAAGCGCGTTTGAAACGCATTGAGAGGCTGTTGTGAAAGAAAGGCGCAGGATGATATTCAACGGTATTTGCGCGGCGCTTGCGATCGTACTGATCGTTGTCGTCGCCGTTCTTTCGAGGGACGTCGCTTTAAGCGAAAAGGCGACGCGCGCCGTCACGTTTGCGTTGACTTCGTCGCTGGGCAGACTGTCCTCTGCGCTCCCGTTTTCTCTTTTCGAATTGCTTGTCTGCATTGCGGTCGTAGCCGCGCTCTTTCTGATAATCAGATGTATAGTCATGCTTGCAAAACGCAGGTTTTCCGCAGGATTGTGTTCGTTTACCACACTCGTCGCCACGGTGCTTTGCGTGGTGTCGGTGTATATGCTCGACACGTCGTTCGCATACAACAGGGAGGAGCCTCCTCTCGATATTTACGCCAACGGAGAGCTTTCGCAGGAAGAACAGCTCGAAGCGATAGACAATTTCATGGCGGATTTTCTCGACGTTGCTTACTCGCTTGAAAGAGACGAGCAAGGCGTGCCCGTTTACGGCGGAAGCGTCGAGGATCTGTCCGCTCTCATACGCAAGGAATACGAAAAACTTACCGACGACTATTATTGCGACTTTGTTCCGCTTGCGAAAGGCATGGCGTTTTCGCCGCTTATGAGCGAGCTGTATCTCATAGGGATCACCTTTACGCCGATAGGCGAAGCAAACGTAAACGAGCAGGCTCCGCTGTGCGACAAGATATTCACGACTGCGCACGAAATGGCACATTCTATCGGCATTATGAGGGAGGAGGACGCCAACCTCGTCGCGACTTACGTCCTGATAAACAGCGACAACGACCTTTTGAGATACGCGGCGATGACCGAGTATTACGGGAGAATGATGAACGTGCTCAACTTGCTCGACAAGGAGAAATACGACGAATACGAAAAGCAGATAAACGAAAGTCCCGTTCTGACCGAGTTAAATAGCGAGGCAGAATTCTGGAAGTCAAAAGGCGCGCTCAACAAAATATCGGAGTTCTTCAACAATATATATCTCAAATTCAACGGTCAGGATCTCGGCACGGGCAGCTACAACGACGGCAATTTCTGGGAAGTAACGCCTTCGGAGCCCGACGACGAGGGCAACGTAACTTACGAAATAGAGCTTTCGGACATACAGCTCGTACTGATGACGAGATATTATACGAAAAACTGAAAAACGCGGATTTTGTTTTTGAAATGCGTTGACAACGCGCAAAAGATAATGTAATATAATATCATACCGAGCGGATCCTAGTGGATTTGCTGGTTGAGACAAGACAAGAAAAGAAGGAGAAGACAGACATGAATTCAGCATATTTTACGCGATGGCGTTCGCGGTAGTATTTCGTTTGACATGTTATGCCGAACGATTTTTTTATAGTCGCTGCGCAAATGCCTTACGGCGCTCGGTCAAAGCCGCAAAAACGTAAATAACAGGAGAATCATATTATGAAAAACGATAAAATACCGTACAAAATATATCTGCCAGAGGAAGAGATCCCAAAAAAATGGCTCAACCTCAAGGCGTTCATGAAGGAACAGCACGATCCGTTCCTCAATCCCGCGACGCTCAAGCCGTGCACGAAGGACGATCTTCGTCCCGTGTTCTGTGACAAAGTCATAGATCAGGAGCTCAACAGCACGGATAAATATATCGATATTTCCGAAGGAATACGCGATTTTTACAAGATGTACAGACCGTCTCCGCTCGTCAGAGCTTACGAGCTTGAAAAGGCGCTGGGCACCCCCGCGGAGATTTATTACAAATTCGAAGGCAACAACACCTCCGGCTCTCACAAACTCAACAGCGCTGTGGCGCAGGCGTATTATGCAAAAGAACAAGGCATAACCTCTCTTACCACCGAAACGGGCGCGGGACAATGGGGTACGGCGCTTTCCATGGCGTGCGCGTTTTACGGCATAGACCTCAAAGTGTATATGGTCAAGGTTTCAAGCGAACAGAAGCCGTACCGCAAAGAGGTCATGCGCACTTACGGCGCGCAGGTAATACCGTCTCCGTCCGAGACGACCAAGGTCGGCAGAGCCATTCTCAAGGAGCACCCCAATACCGGCGGATCGCTCGGCTGCGCGATCTCCGAAGCGATCGAAGTAGCTACTTCGACGCCCAATTGCAGATACGTCCTCGGCAGCGTACTTGACCATGTCGCGCTTCATCAGAGCGTCATCGGTCTCGAGGCGAAAGCGGCGCTCGACAAATACGGCGTCACCCCCGATCTCGTTATCGGTTGTGCGGGCGGCGGTTCCAATCTTGCGGGACTTATCGCTCCGTTTATGGCGGATAGGCTGGAAGGCAAAAACGATATTCAGTTCATCGCGGTCGAACCCGCAAGCTGTCCTTCGCTTACGAGAGGCGTTTACGCTTACGACTTCTGCGACACGGGCAAGACGACCCCGCTTGCGAGAATGTACACGCTGGGCAGCGGCTTCCTGCCTTCTCCCAACCATGCGGGAGGACTCCGTTATCACGGCATGAGCCCGATACTTTCCAAACTGTATCACGACGGCTATATGACCGCGAGAAGCGTCGAACAGACCAAGGTTTTCGAGGCTGCAGAGATGTTTGCAAAATGCGAAGGTATACTGCCTGCACCCGAATCTTCGCACGCTATCAGAGTCGCCGTCGACGAGGCGCTCAAATGCAAGGAAACGGGCGAGCACAAGAAGATACTGTTCGGTCTGACGGGCACGGGTTACTTCGATATGGCGGCATACAAGGCGTTCAACGACAAGACGATGACCGACTTCATTCCGACGGACAACGATCTCAAAGCGGGATTTGCAAGTTTGCCCGACATTCCTCAAAACGCTGGCGTAAGAGGATAATCAAATAATAAGAGTTCAAGGCTCCGCAGACGGCGGAGCCTTTTTTTTGCAATCAAACCACGAAAGCCGAGAGAAGAAACGGAAAACGTCGATGTTGAGCGTGAAAGGTAAAAAAGAAAATGTCGACGGAGGAGCGCAGGGGAAGAACCGGCAAAAGATGAGTCGCACGTTGCGACGGCAAGTCGGCGCGGGAAGACGGAAAATAGCAGAAACAGCGCGAAGATTCGGTCAAAAGAGAGCGAACCTTGCAGATGAAGCCGTGAGGCAAAGACAACGTGAGTAGAGAGGGCTCGAGAGTAAAAAGTTTTTTGAACGAGCAAGGTATTTTCTTGCGGTTTTTTTCGCGATTGCATTGAAAAGTCCGCAAGGCGAAGACGAGGGCAAAATGTCTTTAACATACAAGTCACGCACGAGGGGTCCCGTTTCGTTATTCACCGACCCGATCGAGGAAATTAAAAGTTTTTTGTCAAAGTGAGCACCCTTCGGGGCGACTTATCCCGATTGCGAGAGATGCAAACAGAGCGAAGCAAGGGGCTCGGAAACAGGGTGTGGTGCACTGCGTATTCACACCGAAATATGCTTGTTTGTATGAAGTTGAGTCGTTTGTATTTTGCCGCTTTGTGCGAAAAAATAATCGTATTATTTGCCGTCTGTAATCTAATTATCAATTATTATCAATTATTATTAAGTAATAATAATTAACGACAACGGTGACAAATATTCGCTTTGTCTAAAAACGCGACAAAATCATTGCGCCGAAAAATCCATAAAATAATTGTTATTTTGCATTGTATTTGATGCGCTGCGGCAATATAATATAATATATTTACGGCGACGCACGGGTTTACGGTGTTGAATCTTATCGTTTTTTATTGTATAATCAATGCGTCAAAAGATAAAAGCGGGACGGAAAATATGGACGCGTACATAATCGTTGTGATGATCTTTGCGATGTTATATACGTTTTACATGGGTTTCTCCGACGGGGCAAATGCCGTCGCGACCTGTGTGGCTACCCGTGCCATAAAAGCAAGATACGCGCTCATCATTGCGGGTGTTGTAATGCTCGTTGCTCCCATAGTCATCTGCTATTTTCTCAAAAGCGACAGCGTCGCGAGGACGGTCGGCAGTCTCGTGTACAGCGAGACGCTCGAAAGCGTGGATCCCAAAGCGGGCTTTGTGTTTATGCTTTCCACGATGATAGCCGCTCTCATCTGGTCGGTGATCTGCGTCCTCGTATCCGTTCCCAACAGCACGTCTCACACGTTGCTCGGCGGGCTCGTCGGCGCGGCGATAGCCTGTTTCGGATTTCAGAGCGTAAACTGGTCGGCGGTCGGTCTCAAGGTCATCCTCATGGTCTTTCTCACTCCGCTTTTGTGCATGACGGTCGGCTTTTTGCTCAACAAGATAACAAGGGCGGTATGCGTCTATCTCGACAGGAGCGTGAAAAAGTATTTCCGCGTCGCACAGGTCGTCAACGTCGTGATAATGAGCACGTCCATTTCTATAAACAACGTGCAGAAGACGATGGGCATATACCTGCTCACGCTCGCCGTATGCAAGGGCGTGGACATTGAGACGTACCAATTCGATTTTCTGATAGTCGCGCTCATTTCCGTCGCGATAATGGCGGGCATCGTGTTCGGCGGATACAGACTGATATATGCCGTCGGCAAAAAAATATACAGAGTGGGTACGATGCAGTCGTTTACCGCGCAGGTGGCGACTGAAACGGTTGCTCTCACTTGCTCGTTTGCGGGCATACCGATAAGCACGGGACAGGTCGTTTCGTCGAGCATTATCGGCGTCGGTATTGCGGAAAGAGTCAGCGCGGTGCGCTGGGGAAGGGCGAAAAAGATCTTTACGAGCTGGATGCTCACGTTCCCCGTCGCGGCGTGCGTCGGCGCTTTCGTCGCACTTATTCTCAAATTGATAATCGTACGGTAATACAGGGAGGAAATTATGGCATTATTCAAGAAAAAGACGAATTTTTTCGAGCTTCTCGGCAAGCAGTGCGACGCGATGGTGCGCGGTATGCAGGCTCTTTACGATTACTGCACGACGGGCGACGATAAGTTCGGAGACAGCGTCATTGCGATCGAAGACGAAGGGGACATGGTCAGGAGAGTGCTGATCGACGAGCTCAACAAGACATTTATAACGCCGATGGAAAGAAACGACATATTCGATCTTTCGAGACAGCTCGACGAGATACTCGACTATGCGAAGACGACTGTCGACGAGACGAGACTCTTCAATGTGAAGCCCAACGAAGATATGGTGAAGATGGTCTCTATTCTTCTCGACATCACCCAGCATATCACCAAAGCCGTTACGAACATGGAAAAGCACAAGAGCATAGCAAGAGACGAGGCGATAAAGGTCAAAAGCCTCGAAAACAAGGTGGGCGCGGCTTACTACAAAGCGCTCGCAAGGCTTTTCGACACTTCGGAGATACACGAGATATTCAAGTTCAGAGAGCTTTACCGCCACCTCAACACGACGGCGGACGTTGCGGACGTCGCGATGGACAGTCTGCTCGACGCGCTCATGTCGCTCTGACGCAAGGGGGCGGACATATCGTCTGAAAAGGGGTGGAAACGCACGTTTTGCGGCGCCCGTAAGCCGTCTGTCGGGAGCGGATTTTCAAAAAACGCTTGACAGACACTGTAAAATACAATATGATAGAAACAATCACAATATTTTTCGGACAAAGAAGAGGAATATTAGTCGTGTACGGGTGCACAGAGAGCCGCGGCAGGTGAAAAGCGGACGCCACGACGGACGAACTCGCCTCGGAGTCCGCAGAGTGAACAGTCAGCTCTGCCGGGAGTAGCCCGTTACAGCGAAAAGAGGATATTTCCCCTTGAGGCGCAAGCCGTAGCCGCGAGGCGGGGAGAAATCGAATAAGAGTGGTACCACGAAACGCAGCCTTCGTCTCTTAAAGACGACGGCTGTAATTTTTTATCGGAGGGTATATGAAAAATTTTGAGAAGTACCGCAAAGGTTACTTTATGCCGCCCGAGGAGTGCAACGATTGGGTCAGAAAGGACAGCATCGACAAGGCTCCCGTGTGGTGCAGCGTCGATTTGCGCGACGGAAACCAGGCGCTCGTCGTACCGATGAGCCTCGACCAGAAGCTGGAATTTTTCACTTTCCTTTGCAAAATAGGCTTCAAGGAAATAGAGGTGGGATTTCCCGCCGCGAGCGAGACGGAATACGAATTTCTGCGCGCTCTCATAGAGAAAAATCTTATCCCCGACGACGTCACCATTCAGGTGCTCACGCAGTCGAGAGAACACATTATCGCAAAGACTTTCGACGCGCTCAAAGGCGCGAAAAGGGCTATCGTGCACCTTTACAACTCCACGTCGGTCGCGCAGAGAGAACAGGTCTTCAAAAAACCGAAGGATAAGATTGTCGAGATCGCCGTCACCGGCGCAAAACTTCTCGTCGAATATGCAGAGAAGACGGAGGGCAACTTCCTGTTTGAGTATTCGCCCGAAAGTTTTACGGGTACGGAACCCGAATTTGCGCTCGAGATCTGCAACGCGGTCATTGACGTATGGAAGCCGACTGCGGACAAAAAGGTCATTATCAACCTTCCGGCAACCGTCGAGATGAGTTCGCCTCACGTTTACGCTCAACAGATAGAATTCATGTCCAAGAACCTGCACGACAGAGAAAACGTACTCATATCGTTGCATCCGCACAATGACAGAGGCTGCGCGGTTGCGGACTGCGAACTCGGGCTGCTTGCGGGAGCGGACAGAATAGAAGGCACGCTTTTCGGCAACGGCGAGCGCACGGGCAACGCGGACATCGTGACCGTCGCGATGAATATGTATATGCAGGGCGTTGACCCGGGACTGGATTTTTCGGATATGCCCGCGGTATGCGAGGCTTACGAAAAGGCGACGGGACTCCACGTCAGCGACCGTCAGCCGTACGGAGGAAGACTCGTTTTCGCCGCGTTCAGCGGTTCGCACCAGGACGCTATCGCAAAGGGTATGAACTACCGCAAGGCGAACAAAAAAGAGATATGGGACGTGCCTTATCTCCCGATAGACCCGCACGACGTCGGCAGAGTTTACGAGGCGGACGTCATCCGCATCAACAGCCAGTCGGGCAAGGGCGGCGTCGCGTATCTGCTTGAAAATTCGTTCGGATTCGTACTGCCGCAGAATATGAGGGAGTCTTTCGGCTATCTCGTCAAGTCGGTCAGCGATCACGCTCACAAGGAGCTCAAACCCGACGAATTGATGGATATCTTTGAGAAAAACTACATCAATATCGTCGAGCCGATAAAGCTGTACGAGCACCACTATCAGCAAAAGGGCGACATCCACACAGTGATAACGGTGGATTACGAGGGCAAGATCAGGGAGCTGTCGGGCATAGGCAACGGCAGACTCGACGCGGTCAACAACGCTTTGCGCAACATAGTCACGCAGGACTATACGATCGCGGAGTATCACGAGCACGCGCTCACCACGACGTCCAGGTCGCAGGCAGTCGCTTACGTCTGCGTGCAGTACGGCGACAAGAAGGTCTGGGGCGTGGGCATCCACAACGACATCATCGCTGCGTCGGTTTCCGCGCTCGTCAGCGCGATAAACAAGATGCTCAAGTATACTTCTGCCGCAAAGAACTGAAACTCACGGACTGTGAACGGCTTTTTCAAGCCTGAACATTGTCAAAACCACGGGACAATACAAAAGAGTATTGCCCCGCGTTTTTTTCTCGTTCGGACTTGAAACGCTCGCTCACGGTCGCGCTCGTTCCCGTCCTTTGCGGCAATTGTTTTGCGGGGAGAGAGGTACTTGACAGGAAGCGTTTTTTTCTTTCGGACCTGAAACGCTCTTACGCACCTTTTTTTGCAATTTGCGTTTATCGTATCAGATTAACGGGATATGTAAAAAGGCAAATCGCTCTGATTTTGTTAAAAAGAAACGTCACGTTCTGTTTGTTGTCGTGACGTAAAGACAAGGATTAAGAGTGCGTGACTGACCCGACAAATAAAAGGACAGGGCAGAGGGATATTATGCGGAAGCGGTCAATCTTGTTTGCGACGAAGGGAGTAATATTGCGAGAAAGAAATTTTTTCAGGAGACAAATATTTGCAATGTGTTTCAAAAGGCAACTCATACGGGTTGTCTTTTTTCATCCGATCAAGGAGGTGAAACCGTGTAGAGGAAAGGGCGAAGCGTTTTTTGACAAGGTAAAGACGAAAGGTCGCCCGAAGCCCGCAAATGCTACGGGTATTGACGAGACGGGTCGGATAAAAAGAAGATTGCTGTTGAAAGTGTCGAGAGTAAGGTATTGCTTAACAAACGGCAATTAATCACGACGTGAGAAATAAGCGTATGAGGATTATCCGTTCACGGCGGGGGCTTCGTGTCTTTTACCCGTCAAAAAACGACAAGAAATATATCCGTATTCTTGATTATTTGCGCGCGTTAGTGTAAAATGTAAAAGATAATATTTTTACCAGAGGTAAAACCATGATAGTTATTCTCAAACCAAATACCCCGAAAAACGAGGTCGACAGTCTTATCGATAAAATTACCGGTTACGGCGTTCAGGTCAACCCCGTCTTCGGTCAGGATCTGATAATACTCGGTCTCGTCGGCGATACCAGCAAGATAGACCCGACGCAGATAGAGGCTAACCACAACGTCGAAAAGGTCATGCACGTTGCGGAGCCGTTCAAAAAGGCGAACAAGATGTTCCATCCGGAGCCGACGATAGTTGACGTCAACGGCACGAAGATAGGCGGCAAAAAACTTGCGCTTATGGCGGGCCCTTGTTCCGTCGAAAGCGAGGCGCAGATAGTCGAGGTCGCAAAGGCGGTCAAGGCTTCGGGCGCAAACTTCCTGCGCGGAGGCGCGTTCAAGCCGCGTACTTCTCCGTATGCGTTCCAGGGACTCAAATATCAGGGGCTCGAACTTCTCAAAGAGGCGAGAGAAGTCACGGGACTTCCGATAGTCACGGAGATCATGTCTCCTTTCGACATTGACAGATTCGTGCGCGACGTGGACGTGATCCAGGTCGGCGCGAGAAATATGCAGAATTTCGATCTGCTCCGCCTTCTCGGTCAGACGAGAAAGCCCGTTCTTCTCAAACGCGGTCTGAGCGCGACGATAGAGGAATGGCTCATGTCCGCAGAATACATAATGGCAGGCGGCAACGAGCAGATAATTCTCTGCGAAAGAGGTATCAGAACTTTTGAGACCTATACGAGAAACACTCTCGACCTCAGCGCGATCGTCGCGGTAAAACAGCTTTCGCACCTGCCCATAGTCGTGGATCCTTCTCACGCAACGGGCAAATGGTGGATGGTGGAGCCTCTCGCGAGAGCGGCGATAGCGGTCGGCGCGGACGGACTTATCGTCGAGGTCCACAACGACCCGGCTCACGCGCTCTGCGACGGCAATCAGTCGATAAAGCCCGACGTCTTCGACGACCTCGTCGGACAGATAAAGCAGATCGCTTCGGTAGTCGGCAGAGAGGTGTAAAATGCACAAACTTCACGTCGATCTCGGGTTGGACAGCTATGACATAATATTCGAAAGAGGGCTTCTTTCTCACGTTGCGGACTACGTTGCCTGCGACGGGAAGAAGATCTGCGTCGTCACGGACGAAAACGTCGCGAAACTGTACGCGGACGACGTGCTCTCGTCTTTGAAAAAAGCGGGTTACGAGACTTCGGTCATCGTGCTTCCTCACGGAGAAAAGACAAAGTCGTTCGACGTTCTGCCGTCGGTTTACGCGAGATTGCTTGAAGAAAAGATCACGAGAAAGGACGCGCTCGTCGCTCTCGGCGGCGGAGTGATAGGGGATCTCTGCGGTTTCGTCGCGGCGACTTATCTGCGCGGCATAGGCTTTGTGCAGATCCCGACCTCTCTCCTTGCGCAGGTAGACAGCAGCATCGGCGGAAAGGTCGCGGTAGACCTTCCGCAGGGCAAAAACCTCGTCGGAGCGTTCTATCAGCCCGACGTCGTGCTCATAGATACGACCGCGCTCGACACGTTGCCCGATTATTACTACTCGGACGGCATGGCGGAAGTGATAAAATACGGCTGCATAAGGGACGCGGCGCTATTCGACGCGCTCTCCGCGTGCAAAGGCGGCAGGATAGCTCCCGATAAGCAGGACGAAATCATATACCGCTGCTGCGACATAAAGCGCGAAGTCGTCGAAAAGGACGAAAAGGACAAAGGGGAGAGAATGATCCTCAACTTCGGTCATACATACGGACACGCGCTCGAAAAATATTACGCTTTCGAAAAGATCTCGCACGGAATGGCGGTCGCCGTCGGTATGTGCGTGATAACGCGCAAGGCGGAAGAAAAGGGACTGACGAAAAAGGGCTGTGCGGAAAAGATAGAGAGCGTTTGCAGACTTTTCGGATTGCCCGTTTCCGATCCCGCTCCCGAAAGAGAAGTCGTCGCGGGAGTGGTAAACGACAAGAAAAATCTCGGAGACAAACTCGTTACCGTTCTCCTCAAAGATATAGGGGAGAGCTATCTCTATCCGACCAACGCGGAGTTTTTTGCCGATGAACGCTAAAGACCTGACTTTTTCAAAGAGTACGCTTTGCGGCAAAGTCAAAGTGCCGCCGTCAAAGAGCCTGGCGCACAGAGCTATCATCTGCGCCGCGCTCGCGCACGGAAAAAGCAGGATAAGAGGCGTTCAGTACAGTCAGGACGTGTCGGCGACTCTCGGCGTGATGCGCGAAATGGGCGCAGAGGCGCAGGAAAAGGACGGCTGTCTCGAAATAGAGGGCACGAGGGGCGTATGCCGCGACGCGGAGGCGTTCTGCAACGAGAGCGGCTCGACGTTGAGGATGTGCCTTCCCGTATGCGCGGCTCTCAACGGCGGCTTCACGCATTTTAGCGGGCGCGGAAAGCTGGGACAAAGACCCATGACCGTGTTTGAAGAGCTGTGGAAGGACGCGGGGCTGTATTACCGCGACGACAGCGCGAAGAAAGGCGCGCTCGATCTGACGGTGAAGGGAGCATTGCCCGCAGGACGTTACCGCGTGAGAGGAGACGTCAGCTCTCAATTCATAAGCGGACTTCTGTTTGCGCTTCCGCTTGCGGACGGCGACAGCGTCGTTGAGATCACGACTCCGCTTTATTCCAAAGGATATATCGACCTGACCATTCAGGCGCTCGGACAGGCGGGCGTGGAAGTGCGCTTCGACGGCAAAGAGAGATTTGAAATAAAGGGCGGTCAGAAATATCTGGCGACTGACGGAGAGATAGAAGGCGACTGGTCCCAGGCGGCGTTTTACCTCGTCGCGAACGCGATAGGTTCGGACGTGGAAATACTCGGACTCAACGAGGAAAGCGCGCAGGGGGACAGGGTGATAAGAGAAAACCTCGAAAAACTGAAAAATGCGGGCGATCTCGTTTTCGACTGCGAGGACTGTCCCGACGTCGTGCCCGTATTCGCCGTGGCGTGCGCTTTGAGAAAGGGCAGGACAAGGCTTACGGGACTTTCGAGACTCAAAATAAAGGAATGTGACAGGCTGGATGCGGTTTATTCTCAACTTTCCGCGATCGGGGCCGACGTCAGGAGAGAGGGAGACGACCTCGTATTCGACGGGGTTGAGACGTTCGAAGGCGGCGTCAGGGTCAGCTCGTTCAACGATCACAGGATCGCGATGACCCTTGCCATTGCCGCAACGAGATGCGAAAGATCGATCACGGTGGACGACTTTGCCTGCATTGCCAAGTCGTACCCCGATTTTCTGGACAGATACAAAGAGCTTGGAGGAAAGGTGCAATGAGCGGAGTCTGGGGAAACAAACTTAAAATAAGCGTTTTCGGAGAGTCGCACAGCGCGGCTATCGGCGTCGTGCTGGACGGCGTGCCTGCGGGTACGAAGCTCGATCTCGACGCGATAAAGGCGCAGATGGCGAGACGCGCTCCCAACGGCGGAGATTTTTCCACGCCGAGAAAGGAAGCCGACGAATTCGAACTGCTTTGCGGCGTTATGGACGGAGTCGCGGAAGGCACTCCGATTTGCGCCGTGATAAAAAACACCAACGTCAGATCGTCCGACTACGCGCAGCTCAAAGACGTGATGCGTCCGTCGCACGCGGATTACGGCTATCGCATGAAATATCGTGCAAACAACGATTACAGGGGCGGCGGCGCAAGCTCCGGCAGACTGACCGCGCCTCTCGTATTCGCCGGAGCGGTCGCAAGACAACTGCTTGCTCAAAGGGGTATCGACGTGGTTTCGCATATCCTTTCGGTCGGCGGCGTTTGCGACGAGCACTTCGGCACTCAAATAGACGGCTCGCTCGCAGAGGCACTCAAAGGGGAGATCCTGCCCGTGATCGACGAGAACGTCAGAGAACGTATGAAGGCGGAGATCGCCGCGGCGAGAGCAGACGGCGACAGCGTCGGAGGAAGGATAGAATGTGCTGTCACGGGACTTCCGGCGGGACTCGGAGATCCGCTTTTCGACAGCGTCGAGAGCGTGCTTTCCTCTCTGTTGTTTTCCGTGCCTGCGGTCAAGGGCGTTGAGTTCGGCAGCGGATACGGTATGACCGCAAAGCGCGGCAGCGAGGTCAACGACTGCTGGTATTTCGATGACGACGGCAACGTCCGCACGCGTACAAACAACAACGGCGGCGTGCTGGGCGGAATATCCACGGGCATGCCGATTGTGTTCAACGTCGCGATCAAGCCTACCGCTTCGATATTCAAAGAACAGGATACGGTCAACGTCGCCACGGGCGAAAACGTAAAACTTTCGCTCAAAGGCAGACACGATCCGTGCATCGTCGTCCGCGCGCTTCCCGTGATAGAGGCTGCGGCGGCGCTCGCGATATACCAATTCGTCAAGGACTGATATGAAAGACATAAAGGATTTGAGAAAAGAAATAGACGTCATAGACGACGAAATGATACCTCTGTTCGAGCGCAGAATGAACGTCGCGAAACAGGTCGCGGAATACAAACGCGCAAACGGCGAGACCGTGCTCCAGACGGGCAGAGAAAAAGAGGTGCTTTCGCGCGCCGTTGACAGGTTGTCCGACAAGGGATACTCAAACGAGGCGGTCGACTTTATGACCGCGGTCATGGACCTCAGCAAGGAAATCCAGCTCAAGACAAACCCCGTCGCGGAGACGTCGAGAGAACGCAGAGCGATCGACGAATGCGCAAAAGTCGGCTTTCAGGGCGCGGAGGGCAGTTATTCGTCCAAGGCGGTTTCGGAGTTGTTTCCGAAGGCGAAACAAAAGAAGGCTTATTTCACTTTCAGATCTCTTTTCGAGGCGATCGACGGCGGCGAGATAGATTACGGCGTCGTTCCGCTCGAAAACTCGTCGATAGGCTCCGTGGTCGAGGTGTACGACCTTCTCGGTCAGTTCAACTGCTTCATCGTCGGCGAAAAGTGGATCAGGATAGAGCACTGTCTGCTCGGCGCGAAGGGAGCGTCGCTTGCGGACGTAAAGACCGTCTATTCCAAGGCGGAAGCGCTGGAACAGTCGCACGCTTTTCTCGCGGACGGAGGGTGGAATCTGATACCTTATCCAAATACGGCGCTCGCCGCGAAGATGATCGCGGAAAAGAAGGACTTTTCGGTTGCCGCCGTCGCAAGCGAAGCTGCGGCGGAAATATACGGGCTGGACGTGCTCGCAAAAGGGATTAACAGCGATAAAGGCAATTTTACGAGATTCATCGTCATTTCCAAGACGCTTGCGGATACCGAAGCGGACAAGGTCAGCGTCAGCTTTACGTTGAAGAACGAGTCGGGCGCTCTGTACAAGGTGCTCCGCTTTTTCTCGCGTTACGGCATAAACATGGTCAAGATAGAGTCTCGCCCGCTCAAAAACAATCCCGGCAGTTACTACTTTGTCGTCGACCTCGAAGGCAATTGCAACAGCAAGGATATGATTCAGGCGCTGTATTACGTCGAGAGATCGACGCTCGCGTTCAAGCTACTCGGCGAATACGTCAAGAGCGCGCCGGCGGAGGAGTGAAGTGGAAAACAGGTTTTGCGTCATAGGCGAAAAGCTCGGGCATACCCGCTCGCCGCAGATACACAGCGCGTTTTTTGAGATAAAAGGAGAGAAGGGCGTTTACGACGTCAGGGAGATAGCGAGAGAGAATATCCGTTCGTGCAGAGAATTCTTGCTCGGCTACGACGGCGTCAACGTCACGATCCCTTACAAGACGGACGTGATGAGCAATCTCGACTTCATATCGGACGAGGCGAAAGAAATAGGCGCGGTCAATACGGTGAAACGCGTCGGAGACAGGCTCGAAGGCTACAACAGCGACCCTTACGGCTTTGCCGCGATGCTCGATTCGAGAGGAATAAACGTCAGAGGAAAAAAGGCGACCGTGCTCGGCTACGGCGGCGCCGCAAGATCGGTCGTGCACGCGCTCAAAGAGAAGGGCGCGAAAGTGACCGTCGTCAGCAGAAATCCGCAGAACGTCGGAGAAAACGACGTGCGCGTATTGGATTACGACGCTCTCTCGTCGGTCTGCGCGAAAGGAGAGAAGGGCTTTTTGCTCGTAAACTGCACGCCTGTCGGTATGTTCCCCAAAGAGGACGCGTCTCCCGTCGGCGAGGACGTGATCTCGCGTTACGACGCGCTTGCGGACATTGTGTACAATCCGATGTACACGCGCTTTCTGCAAACGGGCGCGAAGCTCGGCAAAAGATGCGTCGGCGGGCTTTATATGCTCGTTGCGCAGGCGATGAAATCGCAGAGCATGTGGAGAGACGAGGAAGTCGACCTTTCCGCCACGAAAAAGATATTCAGACGTCTGTCGTTTGAAGAAGCTCTGAAAAACGGGCTCAACGTCTATCTCACGGGCATAATGTCGTGCGGCAAAAGCACTCTCGGCAAATTGCTTGCGGAGGAGACGGGCAGAGAATTCGTCGATATGGACGAATATATCGTCGCACGCGAAGGAAAGAGCATACCCGAGCTCTTCAAACAGGGAGAGAAAGTTTTCAGAGACGCCGAAAGTCGCGCGCTTTTCGAGCTCTCTCTCGGCAAAGGCAAGGTGATAGCTACGGGCGGCGGCTGCATTAAAAGGATCCGCAACGCGGACGTGATGCTGCTCTCCGGCGCGACGGTCTTCGTCAGAAGAAAGATCGACGAAATAATAAGGAGCGCGGACTGCTCGGGCAGACCTCTTCTGGCGCAGGGAGCGGACAGGCTCCGCGGCATTTACGCGGCGAGAAAAAGCAGATATTACGCCACCGCGCAGTCAGTCCTCGACAATGACGGCGACGTCGCGGACGGGCTCGAAAAACTCAAAAACATACTCTCTCAAGGAGACGGAAAACAATGAAGATAATGGTTATAAACGGTGTGAACATGAATATGCTCGGCACGCGGGAGAAGGACGTTTACGGGGAAAACACGCTTGAAGATCTGTATGCCTACATAAGAAAAAATTGCGGGAATACCAACACGGAGCTGGATTTTTTCCAAAGCAATCACGAGGGCGACATTGTCGATTGTCTGCACAGATGCTTTTTTGAAAAGTATGACGGAGTAGTCATCAATCCCGCCGCGCACACCCATTACAGCTATGCCATCAGGGACGCGATCAAAGCGATAATGCTCCCCGTCGTCGAGGTGCATATTTCCGCGATAGACAAGAGAGAGGAATTCAGGCACGTTTCCGTCACCGCGCCCGTATGCAAAGCGCAGATATGCGGCAGAGGTTTCGACGGTTACGTCCTTGCGGTAAAAATGATCGAAAACGAAAAATACGAGGATATAAAATGAAAGACAGGATAAAAACCGTCACGATAATAGGACTCGGCGTTATCGGCGGTTCGTATGCTATGGCTCTGAAAAAACTCGGGTATACCGTTTATGGCGCCGACTGCGACGAGGAGACCGTGAAAAAGGCGATAGAGCGCGGGATCGCAGACGACGCGGCGACGACGGCGGACGGGTTTGTTCCGATTTCCGATCTCGTCGTGATTGCTCTTTATCCCAAGCTGGTCGAAGGCGAACTTGCGAGGATAGCTCCGCTTCTCAAAGAAGGCGCGATACTGACCGACGTTGCCGGCATAAAGTCGCATTTTACAGAAAAGATAGAGAGTCTGCTGCCCGAAGGTACGGACTTCGTCTTTGCTCATCCTATGGCAGGCAGAGAAAAGAAGGGCATAGATTATGCGGACGACTCCGTGTTCAAAGGAGCGAATTTCATAATCACGCCCTCTCCGAAGAACAGAAAGGAATCGCTCGACGAGATAGAACGTCTGGCACGCGAAATGGGTTTCAGAAACGTAATGAGACTTACGCCCGAAGAGCACGACAGAGTAATAGCTTTCGTCTCGCAGCTCCCTCACGCGATAGCCGTCGCGCTCGTCAACAGCGACGACAGAAAATTCGATACTCCGCGTTTTGTCGGAGACAGCTACCGGGATCTGACGAGAATCGCAAACATCAACGAAAAGCTGTGGTCGGAGCTCTTTCTCGGCAACAAACAAAACCTTTTGTCGTCGATAAAGGAGTTTGAAAAGTGCCTCGACGTGATCAAAACTGCGCTCGAAAACGACGACAAAGAGACGCTCGAAGGCGAATTCGTAAGGGCGACGAAGAGGAGGACGGAATTCAACAAGGAGTTGTGATCTCCGTTGTGTTTTTCAAAAAACGAAGTCGGATTACCCCGCAAGGGGTAATTTTTTTGTTTTTTAACCGAAGGGCGAGCCTCTTGCCAAAACGGACAGAGAAAACGCCGGGGTATCCGCTTTGTCCCGGCAACGCCGCTACTCAAGCCCGAAAAGGAGAGTAAAAGACGAGCGCATGGGCAATAATTTATTGACTTAATAATATAAAAATGATATATTATTTAATGTATGGCAGCCTCTGGAAAGACGAAAAAAGCAATCGCCGCTCAAGGTGAGGAAAAAGAGAAAAAAACTCCCGTTTCCGACGCAGTAGCCGCGGCGGAGACCGACAGCCAAGCAAAAGCCGCGGAGAAAAACTCCGAGGCCGCTTCTTCTGCGCGCGCGAAGACGCGCAAGGCAAGAAGCTCGGGCGCGCCCAGACAGTTCAAAGAAAAGGGAACGCGTGTCGCGGCGATCGACGAAAAGATGGAGAACGTCTCTGAATTCGATCGGGCAAAAGAGAGAGGTAAAGCCGTCGAGGAGGATAAACCCGCGGAAACCGTCGTCACAGAGGAAGAAAAGAAAGAGGACGACAACGCCGTCGTCAAAGAAAAAAAGCCGAGAGCGAAGCGCAAAAAACAAGATGTCTCCGAGAATACGGAAACAATCGTCGCTCCTTTGCAGACGGAGGAGATCGCGGTCGGGGAAAAAACCGACGACGACAAAGACGAAGCCGCCGTCGCGGCAGACGTTGCGGTCGAACCCGCGGAGCCGGCTCCCGAAGCAGCCGCCGAACAGAGCGCGGACGAAAAGGTCGAGGAAAAAGCTCCCGGCAGAAAGAAGAATAAGAAAATCAGGTACGAAGGCGAGCTTGAGAGAGTCCAGCCCGATCCGTCCTGCGGACTGAACGAGCAACAGGTAGAGGAGAGGTTGAACAGGGGAATGAACAACGTCCAGCCCGACGTGGTTTCAAAATCCTATCTCGGGATATTCCGCTCCAACGTGCTCACGCTCTTCAACTTCATCAACTTTGTGCTTGCCGCGCTGATATTCGTCTACGGCGATCTCAAAAATATGCTTTTCATCGGCGTCGTCACGATAAACATCGTTGTCGGCGTCGTCCAGGAGATAAGAAGCAAGAAAGTGCTTGAAAAGATGTCGCTTATTGCGGCTCCGCACGTCGACGTCGTAAGGAGCGGGCAGGTGACGCAATGCGCTATTTCGGACATCGTCATCGACGACATCATGATACTGCGACAGGGTATGCAGATACCTTCGGACAGCATAGTCGTCGAAGGACAGTGCGAGGTCAACGAGTCTTTGCTCACGGGCGAGCAGGACGACGTGCACAAGCAGAACGGCGACTTTCTTTACTCCGGCAGTTTCGTGCAAGCCGGCGGATGCAAAGCGCGCGTTACGGCTGTCGGCAAGGACAACTTTACGTCAAAGCTTATGGCGGAAGCAAAGAAGTTCAAAAAGCCGAAGTCGGAGCTCATGCGCTCTATCAACTGGATCATTCGCATAGTCACGCTTGCGATTTTCCCGCTCGGTCTGTTGATGTTTTACACAAACAGGGTAACGACGTCCACGATCAACGAGGCGGTCACGGGCACCGTGGCTTCCGTTGTCGGAATGATACCCGAAGGACTTGTGATGCTGACATCGATCGCGCTTGCGGTCGGCGTCGTCAAGCTGGCGAGAAAACGCACGCTCGTGCAGGATCTTTACAGCATCGAAACGCTTGCGCGCGTGGATATGCTGTGTCTCGACAAGACGGGCACGATCACCGAAGGTAGTATGCAGGTCGAAAAGACTCATATTTATTCGACCAAGTTCGGGCACGTCGACGACATCATGGCGAACATGGTTGCGGCGCTCGGCGCGCAGGGATCCACATTCGAGGCGTTCGAGCAGTATTTCAGAAGCAACGAAAAATACGAGGTCGTCGGCACCGTTCCTTTCTCGTCGTCGAGAAAATGGAGCGCGGCGGATTTCGGCGCCCTGGGTAAATTTATAGTCGGAGCGCCCGAGTTCGTGCTCAAAGAAAAGTATTCTCTCGTCGAAAACGACGTGAAGGAGTACAGCGCGCAGGGCTTCCGCGTTCTCGTGCTCGTCAGGACCACGCAGCCTCTCAAAGACGATCTCGACAGGGAAAAACTCAAACCGATTGCCCTCATCGTGCTGTCGGACAAGATAAGAGACAACGCAAAGGAAACTCTCGAATATTTCGCCAAGCAGGGCGTGGAGCTCAAAGTCATTTCGGGAGACAATCCTCTGACCGTCTCCAAAGTCGCGGAGCGCGCGGGACTTGCTGGCGCGGATAAATTCATCGACGCGACCGAGCTTGACACCGACGAAAAGATATTCGACGCGTGCGACAAATACACGATATTCGGCAGGGTCACGCCAAAGCAGAAAAAGACGCTCGTGACGGCTCTCAAATCCAAAGGGCACACGGTGGGCATGACGGGCGACGGCGTCAACGACGTCATGGCGCTCAAAGAAGCGGATTGCTCGATAGCGATGGCTTCGGGAAGCGAGGCGAGCAGAAACGTCGCTCAACTCGTGCTTCTCGACAGCGATTTCGCGGCGCTGCCCAGCGTAGTGGCGGAGGGCAGACGCGTCATCAACAACATCGAGCGCGCGGCGTCGCTCTTCCTCGTCAAGACGACGTTCAGCATTGTGCTCACCCTTCTTCTGATAATACTTCAGATGAACTATCCTTTCGAACCGATACAGCTCACGCTCATAAGCGGTCTGTTTGTCGGACTTCCGTCCTTCTTCCTTGCGATCGAACCCAACGATTCCAAGGTCAGGGGGTCGTTCTTGTCCAAAGTGTTCAAAAAAGCGTTGCCGGCGGGCTTTACCGTCGCGACGATGGTCACGATCATCTGCTGGGTGTACCGCAACGTCGGCATTGACGTTTCCGCACAGGTCTCGACTATGGCGTTTTACGTCACGAGTCTGACTTCGTTCATCGTGCTTATGTGGGTGTGCATACCCTACACGAAGGAGAGGTTGTATCTGATCGCGATGTGTCTTGTGCTCTACATCGCGGCGATAACGTCGTCGTTCATCCGCAACTTTCTTTCGATATCGGGTCTGACGACGGAGATGACGATCAACATCGTGTTCATGCTGCTTGCCGTCTTCCCGATGATAATCTTCTGGAGAGCGGAGATAGGCGCGTTCAACAGTTTAGTCAGGGAGATCAGAGAATTCAGACAGAAAACGCGCGAGTATTGGGAAGAACTGCGCGGCAAAAAACTCGAAAACAAGGATAAAAAATCCAAAAAATAAAGTACGAAACACGAAATTTGTGTCAAGCAAAAGGAGATAAAACTATGTTAACAGCTATCGTAGGCATCAACTGGGGAGACGAAGGTAAGGGCAGAATGGTCGACCTCGTGTCCAGCGATTACGACGTCGTCGTCAGGTATCAGGGCGGCAACAACGCGGGTCATACCGTCGTCAACCATCTCGGAAAGTTCATTCTCAACCTTATCCCTTCGGGCATACTTCGTCCCGAGGTCGTCAACGTGATGGGCAACGGTATGGTCATCGATATGCAGCACCTCGTCGGCGAGATGAAGCGTCTGACCGACGCGGGCGTCAAAATCACCCCCGAAAACCTCAAGATAAGCGAAAGAGCGGTCATCTGCATGCCGTATCACGTCAGACAGGACTGCCTCGAAGAGGACAGACTCGGCGACGCGAAGTACGGTTCTACGAGGAGAGGCATCGCCCCCGTTTACGGCGACAAATATCTGAAGAAGATAATCACTATGGGCGATCTGTTTTATCCGGAATCTCTCAAAAAACGTATCGCTTCTATCGTTGAGTGGAAGAATCTGTTTATAGAGAGAGCTTACGGAAGCACGAAGATACAGGTCGACGAGATCATGGAGTGGCTCAAAGAGTACGGCGACAAGCTCAAACCGTTCGTATGCAACACGGGCAAATATCTCGACGATTGCGTGAAGGCAGGCAAGAAGATCGTGTTCGAAGCGCAGCTCGGCGCTTTGCGCGACATAGATTTCGGCATCAATCCTTATACGTCGTCGTCGAATACCATCGCTGCATACGCTCCGATAGGCGCGGGCATACCCAAATACAAGCTGGACAACGTATTCGGCATAATGAAGGCGTATTCGTCCTGCGTTGGCGAAGGACCTTTTACAGTAGAGCTGTTCGGCGCGGAAGCGGATGAACTGCGCAAGGCGGGCGCGGAATACGGCGCGGCTACCGGCAGACCCCGTAGAGTCGGACCTTTCGACGTCGTCGCTTCGAAGTACGGCGTTGAAATGCAGGGCGCGGACGAGCTTGCTCTGACAAAGCTGGACGTGCTGTCCTATCTCGACGAGATTCCCGTCTGCGTTGCTTACGATATAGACGGAGAAAAGACCACCGAATTCCCGAGAGGAGAACGCCTCGACAAGGCGAAGCCGGTCATTGAGTACCTCAAGGGCTGGAAGTGCGACATCAGCAACTGCCGCAAGGTCTCCGATCTCCCCAAAGAAGCGCTCGACTATATCAAGTACGTCGAAAAGGCGGTCGGCTGCCCGATAACCTACGTTTCGGTCGGCGCGGAGAGAGAGCAGTACGTCGTGATGAAATAATGGATGGAAAGCGCGACGTCGCGGAAAAGATCCTCGACAGACTTCTCGTCATACATCCGCAGCCCGTATGCGAGTTGAATTTTTCCACTCCCTTCGAGCTTCTCGTCGCGGTCATACTGAGCGCGCAGTGCACGGACAAGCGGGTCAACGAAGTCACGAAGACTTTGTTTGCGAAATACAACACGCCCGAAGACTTTGCGAATATCGACAGAGAAGAGCTTGAGAAACTCATCTATTCTTGCGGCTTTTACAAAAACAAGGCGGCGAACATAATCAGCGCGGCGACCGACGTCATTACGCGGTTCGGCGGTCAGGTGCCGTCCCGGGTCGATCAGCTCGTTACCCTTGCCGGAGTGGGAAGAAAGACGGCGAACGTCGTATATGCGGTTGCGTTCGGCGGTCAGGCAATGGCTGTCGATACCCACGTCCTGCGGCTCGCCAACAGGATAGGATTCGTAAAGACGGACAGACCAGAAGTCGCGGAAAAAGCGTTGACGGACGCTATCCCGGAACGGAGATGGACAGAGGCGCATCACCTGCTCATACATCACGGCAGATACGTCTGCAAGGCGAGGAATCCCGAATGCGACAAATGCACGATCTGCGAATACTGTGACTACTATGCGCAGATCTGCGGAAATCCCGTTAAAACGGAAAATTAATGCACATAATTTTTTAGGAGGATTTCAGATATGAACAAGATTCTGAAAATCGTCGACATAGCTCCGAGGGTAAAGCAATACCTCATCGAAGCGAAAGAGATCGCGACGCACTGCAAGCCGGGACAGTTTATTATCCTGCGCGTCGACGAAGACGGGGAGAGAGTCCCGTTTACGATATGCGATTACGATTCTGAGGCGGGCACGATCACTTTGCTCGTCCAGGACGTCGGATACAGCACCCACAAGATGGGTGAGCTCAAAGAGGGCGATTTCATTCACGATATGGTCGGACCTCTCGGCAACGCAACCGACCTTTCCGAGTACGAAAACGTCGTGCTCGTGGGAGGCGGCATAGGTTGCGCAGTAATATATCCGCAGGCTAAACTGCGCATGGCACAGGGCAAACCCTGCACCACGATAATAGGCGCGAGGACGAAGGAGCTGCTCTTCAGCATAGACGAGTTCAGAGAGAACAGCAAGGAGCTGCTCATCGCGACTGACGACGGTTCTCTCGGCACCAAAGGTTTCGTCACCACCGTTCTTCAGCAGCTTATAGACAGCGGAGAGAAGATAGACTGCGTTTTCGTCGTCGGACCCATGATAATGATGAGAAACGTCAGCGAGCTCACGCGCGGTTACGGCATACACACGATCGTCAGCATGAACAGCATCATGGTCGACGGTACGGGTATGTGCGGAGGTTGCAGACTCACCGTTGACGGAAAGACAAAGTACGCCTGCGTGGACGGACCCGAATTCGACGGACACAAAGTGGATTTCGCCGAAGCGATGAACCGCTCGGGATTTTACAGAGAGCACGAAGGCAAGTGCAAATTGAGAGGTTGACAATGAATAACAGCGAAAGAAACAAGACCATTCATCAGGATCCCAAAGAGAGAATACAAAACTTCAAAGAGGTCAGTCTCGGCTTTGACGAAAAGCTCATGCTTGCCGAAGCGGACAGATGTCTCGGCTGCAAAGCCGCTCCCTGTCGCAAGGGTTGCCCCGTAGGGATTGATATTCCCGCGTTTATCGCGCGTCTCAAACAGAACGACGTGGACGGCGCGGTCGAGAGCATAAGCAAGGATACGCTTTTGCCCGCGATATGCGGCAGAGTGTGCCCGCAGGAAAAACAGTGCGAAAACTTATGCGTCAGAAAGGCTAAACTCGGCGGAAGCGTCGCTATCGGCGCGCTCGAAAGATATGTCGGAGACTATGCGCTCAAAAATTCCATCGTTCCGCAAAAGAAGCCGTCCAACGGCAAAAAGGTCGCCGTTATCGGCAGCGGCCCCAGCGGTCTTACCTGCGCGGCGGACTGCGCTATGCGCGGTATGCAGGTCACCGTTTTCGAGGCGTTCCACAAGGCGGGCGGCGTTCTCGTTTACGGAATACCCGAATTCAGACTGCCTAAAGACGACGTCGTCGCAAAGGAGATCGACAAGCTCAAGGCTCTCGGCGTTGAGATAAAACTGAATACCGTCGTCGGAAAGACGATCACGATAGAGGAGTTGCAACAGCAGTACGACGCCATATTCATCGGCACCGGCGCGGGTCTCCCGCAGTTTATGAACATACCCGGCGAGAACCTCAACGGCGTCAGCTCCGCCAACGAGTTTCTGACGAGAGTCAACCTTATGAAGGCGTACAAAGAGGACGCCGTCACTCCCGTATACTGCGGCAAGAAGGTTGCAGTAATAGGCGCGGGCAACGTGGCTATGGACGCGGCGCGCACCGCAAAGAGAATAAACGGCGAGCACGTCTACATAATCTATCGCCGCGGTCGCGAGGAAATGCCCGCGAGAGGAGAGGAGATCATGCACGCCGAAGAGGAAGGCATCGAATTCGTGCTTCTGACAAACCCCGTCGAGATCCTCGGCGAGAACGGCAGGGTCTCCGGCATCAAGTGCGTGAAGATGGAGCTGGGCGAACCGGACGCGTCCGGCAGACGTCGTCCCGTTCCGATCGAGGGAAGCGAGTATGTCATAGACGTCGACCAGGTTATCGTTTCACTCGGCACGAGTCCCAATCCTCTCATTCGCAAGTCATGCAAGGATATAGAGTTTTCGCAAAAAGGCACGATTGTCGTCAACGAGGATACGATGATGACCAACGTCAAGGGAATATACGCAGGCGGCGACGCAGTTACGGGCGCCGCGACGGTAATCCTCGCAATGGGCGCGGGCAGAAAAGCCGCAAAGGCGATTGCGGAACAGCTCGGAGTGGAGTGATCCCGATATGTTTCTCGATATAGCGACGATATTCGTAAAAGCAGGAAACGGCGGCGACGGCGCAATCTCTTTTCATACCGAAAAGTACGTCGCGAACGGCGGACCCGACGGAGGAGACGGCGGCAAGGGCGGAGACGTGATCTTCGTTGCCGAGGACACGTCGGCTACGCTTATCGATTTCCGCTACGCAAAGCATTTCCGTGCCGAAGACGGCATGAAAGGCGGCGCGAAGAACTGCACCGGAAAGAGCGGAAAGGACATGATAATCAAGGTCCCCTGCGGTACGATAATCAAGGATAAAAAGACAAATACGATACTCGCGGATATGTTTTATCCCGGCAGCACTTTCGTATGCGAAAAGGGCGGCAAGGGAGGCAAAGGTAACGCGAGATTCGCGACCGCTCAACGCCGCGCGCCTCATTTCAGTCACAGAGGCGTGACGACGAAGGAGAGAGAACTTACTCTCGAACTCAAAACGATCGCGGACGTCGGACTCGTCGGATTCCCCAACGTGGGCAAATCGACGATACTGTCCGTCGTGTCCGGCGCAAGACCCAAAATAGCCAACTACCATTTCACGACCCTCAATCCTAATCTCGGCGTTGCCGAATATTACGATCAGCGTTTCGTCGTCGCGGATATTCCGGGACTTATCGAAGGCGCGTGGCAGGGCGCGGGTCTCGGCACGAGGTTTTTGCGCCATATCGAGCGCGTGCGACTCATTGTGCACGTCGTCGATATTTCGGGCAGCGAAGGCAGGGATCCTTACGACGATTACGTCAAGATAAACAACGAGCTGTCGCAATACAGCGAAAAACTCGGCTCTCTGCCGCAGATAATCTGCGCCAACAAATGCGACCTGCTCGAAGACGATTCCAAGATTGTGGAATTCGAGAAGAAGTCGGGCAAAAAGGTGATCAGAGTCAGCGCGGCGACAAACAGCGGACTCAAAGACCTGCTTGCCGAGATCGCGCGCATACTGCCCACGCTCCCGAAGACGACGCCGTTCGAGGCGACTTACGTCGAGGAGGACGAACAGGGCGGCTTCGAGGTGGAGATTGCGGACGACGGAGCTTTCGTCGTTTCGGGCGGTCTCGTGAATTATCTCGCGAGGATAGTCGTGCTCAGCGATTACGAGTCTTTCCAATACTTCCAGAGCAGATTGCAGAAGCTGGGCGTTTACGACGCGTTGAGAGAAAAGGGGATAGAGGACGGAGACGTCGTGCGTATCCTCGATATAGAATTCGAATATACGGAGTGAGTTATGACTGCCAAAGAGAGAGCAAAATTGAGAAGTATCGCAATGACCCTTCAGCCGACCACGCATATAGGCAAAAACGGGGTGACGGAGGAGGTCGTCGTTCAGTTGACGGAACAGTTGCAGGCGCACGAGCTCGTCAAGATTAACGTGCTCAAAAACTGCGATTATACGGCAAAGGAAATAGCGGGAGAAGTTGCGCTCGGCGCGGGTGCGGAGGTCGTGCAGGTGCTCGGCAACAAGATCACGCTTTACAAGGTTTCGACGAAAGAGGGAGTAAAACATCTCCTCGAGATCTGAAAACGCACGGAGGCATACGCCTCCGTTTTTTTGTCCGTGCGCGCTCTCAACGCTTGCGGCAAAAACTATTGTCGACGCAAAGCTATCTTCGGATATATGGATTATACGCGCGGGCGCGGGCATATACTTTGTTATGACGCGCGTGCAGAGATTAAAGACGGCAAGCGTTTTCGTCGGCGCCATAGTGGGCGCGGGATTCGCGACGGGCAGAGAGATCATTCTTTTTTTCGGCAACGGGGGCTTTCTCGCGCCGCTTGCGACGGGGATCGCCATGGGGTTTTGTTCCTCTCTTTTTCTTTACGTCGGCAGGATCGCGGCGCGTCTGAAAAAGAAAGGTGTGTTTTGCGGCACATTTTTCAACGTATGCAAGTTTGCGTTTTTCGCGGTCGTCGGGATATGCCTTCTTCTTACCCTGACGACAATGACGGGAGGAATGCAGAGCTTGTTCGGAGACACGGCAGGGGGTAGGATAACGGGGTTTGCGCTCGCCGCGCTGTGCGTGGGTACCAGCTCTTTCGGCGCAAAGGCGGTGAGTCGCATCAATCTCGCGCTCGTGCCGCTGCTTTTCGCGCTTCTCGCGTTTCTTTTCGCAAAGAGTTCGAAACAGATTTTCGCGTTGCCGTTTGACTTGTCGTCGTCTGTCGGCTATCTCTCGATGAATATGCTTCTCGGAGGATGCCTCGCGGTAAAGGACGGGGAAAAAGCCACGACTTCGGATATGTTGCGTATCGGCGCGCTGTGCGCCGCGGTGCTGGGACTGATGACCTTTTTCGTGTACTGCGTCGCGAGCGATTACCCGGGATCGGATATGCCGGTATATTCGCTTTGCGCGGCGCACGGTCTGGGCGCGCTGGGGGCACTCGCCGTAGGGATAGCCGTGTTGACCACGCTTGCGGGCGCGGCTAAAAGTCTGGGCGATGCGATGTATGCGGTAGTGCCTTCGAGGGCGGGAGTCACAGCGGCGCTGCTACTGCTCACTCTCGCGTCTTACGGCTGGGATTTCGCAGGCGCGGTCGCGCTTTTTTACCCGTTTATCGCGGCTGTCGCAAGCGGAGTGTTTGCGTTGACTTTTGCCGTTTTTGCGGGATATTCGCTTTTTGCAAGGGCGGCAGTAGCGGCGCGGAAGAGAAAAAAACCGCCCGTTGAGGACGGTTTGTGATTTTCTTGAAAAGAATCAGTCTTTTCCGAATTTTTTATTTACGAGTTTTTCGAGAAGCGCGACCACTGCGTACATCAGAGCCGCAAGCACGCACAGCACGACCGTGCTTGTCATTACGAGATCGAGTTTGAAGACCTGACCGCCGTAGATGATGAGATAGCCGAGACCAGCTCTCGAAACGAGATATTCTCCCATTATCGTCCCGACCCAGCACAGTCCTACGTTTATTTTGAGCGCTGAAATTATCGTCGGTACGTTGGAAGGGAGCACCAGATAGATCAGTTTTTGTAGTTTTGTGGCGTTCATCGTGTCGAGAAGGGTGATTTTTCCTTTGTCGACTTCGAGAAAACCGTTGAGGGTGCTCAATACGGTTATTATCAGAGAGATCATGAGCGCCATTACGATGATAGCTCCCGTGCCAGCGCCGACCCAGATTATTATCACGGGACCGAGCGCTATCTTCGGGAGCGCGTTGAGCACCACGAGGTGAGGTTCGAGCACATTTCTCAACGTGTCGCACCACCACAACGCAATGGCTATGAGAGTGCCCGCAGCCGTCGCGATCAGAAAACTCACGACCGTTTCAAACAGCGTTACGCCCGCGTGTTCGAACAGCGACCCGTCTTTGCAGAGGGTCAGAAAGGTGTCCCATATCCTGCTCGGGCACGAGGTTATGAACGAGTCTATGACGCCCGTTTTGGCAAGAAGCTCCCAAAGCGCTATCACCGCGGCGAGAAGTCCCCATCTCATCGCGGATACGGCGATCTTGCGCCGTTTTAACCCTGCAAGGTATTTTTTGTGTCCTGCGGAGAAATTCGTCTTGTCTTTCATTGGCATATCTCCTTTTTGCTCTGAAGGTTTTCCCATACGTCTTCAAAGTATTTCTGAAAGAGGGGAGATTCTCTGCGCCCGAGAGGGGACAGCTCGCATATCGGCGAGAGATCAACCGTCTTTTTTACTTTTGCGGGTCGTGCCGACAGTATTATTATCCTGTCGCACATGGATATGGCTTCGGATATGTCGTGGGTCACGAAAACCGCAGTCTTCTTTTCTTTTTTAATTATCGAACGCACGTCTTCGACGACATGCATCCTCGTCTGAAAGTCGAGTGCGCCGAAAGGCTCGTCGAGGAGCAGAAGTTCGGGAGAAGTCGCAAGCGTTCTGATGAGAGCCACCCTCTGTCTCATTCCTCCCGAAAGTTGGGACGGATAGCGGTCTTTGAAGTCGCCGAGTCCGTATTTGTCGAGCAGGGAAAACGCATATCCGCGCCTGTCTTTCATCTTTTTTACTTTTGCGCCCAAAAGTACGTTCTGCGCGATCGTAAGCCACGGAAAAAGCTCGTCTCTTTGGAGCATATAACCGCATTTGTCGCGGCTGTCTCCCGCCTTTTCGCCGTATACCGTGACGCTTCCCGACGACGGTTTTACTATCGACGATATTATGGACAAAACGGTTGTCTTTCCGCAGCCGCTCGGACCGACGAGTCCGAGCAGTTCGCCTTGCTTCACCTCAAATCCGAGCCCGTCGAGAGCAAGCGTTTCGCCCGACTTGTCGTGATAGGTCAGGGATACGTTTTCAAACTTTACGGGAAGGATCTCTTTTTCTCCCCCGTCGTGGGGGAGAGAGTTTTTGTCTGCGTATACGCTGACGAATTTTTCGTCCGTCATTTCATCACCTCCGTATGAGTCGGTCACGAGAGAGATCTTGCGTACTCCGTTGCTTTCTGCGCGAAGGAGAGGTCGGTTATCCTGTCAAAGTCCGTCTTGCCTGTCAGTACGCCCGCCTCGATGATCACGTCCTGAAGTCTGTCGAAGTCCTCTTCGTCGGGTACGAGAGTGGGGCTGTACGCGCCGATGTCCTTGTACGCCTGTATCGCGTTGGCGAGCGTCGCGACGTCGGTTCCCGCAAAAGACGGGGAGATCAGTCTTGCGATCTCTTCGGAGTCGGTGGCGTAAACGTACTCTATCGCACGCGCTATCGCGTTGCAGAACGCCTGGATCTTGTCGGGGTTCTTGTCGATGTAGCTCTGTTTTGCGCTGAACGCGGTAAAAGGCATATTGCCCGCCGCTTCGCCGACCGAAGCCACGATGTATCCGTTGCCCTGCGCCTGCATTTCAGAAGCCGCAGGCTCGAACATGGTGCAGAAATCTCCCGTTCCGCCGATGAACGCGGCGCCGATCAGGTCGTACTGAACGTCGTAATTTATCGTCACGTTGACGCCGTCGGTAAGACCGTTGAGCAGCATAGCGTGTTCGAGCGCCATAGCGGGCACGCCGCCGCGCCTGCCGCCGATGACTTCTTTTCCCGCCATATCGCTCCATTCAAAGTCGGGCATCGGGTTTCTCGCCATAAGGAAAGAGCCGTCCTTTTCGGTCAGTTGTCCGAACATTATCGGAAAGTCGCTGTCCTTTTCCTCGGCGACGTAGATCACCGCTTCGGGACCGTGAAATCCTATGTCCGCCTGACCCGACAGCACCGCGGTCATGCATTTGTCCGCGCCGCCGCCGTTGGACAACTCGATTTTTATTCCCTCTTCTTCAAAATAGCCGCCGTCTATGGCGACGTAAAGGGGAGCGTAGAATACCGAATGAGTGACTTCGATCAGTTTTATCGTATCCTGCTCGGCGTTGCAGCCGGCAAAGCAGAATACCGTCGCTATCGCGAGCATACAGCACACGAGCATTAATGTTATCGTCTTTTTCATTTTGCCTCCTTGATGTCGTTAAGACATAATACATAGTATTCGCGGTGGCGGTCGGAGAGTGTCTGCGATCCGTTTCGTTGCCTTGAAAAATATGGACGAAACGGTGAGGATAAGAAGACGTTTGCTTTTTGAGACGGCAGAAAGGGGAGGAGGAGAGAGTGAGGACTGCTGTCGCAGACCTGCGGCGGACAGCATTTTTTTGCAAAGAACCGCCGCGCGTAAAATTTCAGGCTTACGCGCCCGTCGGACGCGGCGTGCGTGCGGTCGCGCCTCGGACGCAACGTATATAAAAATGTGCAATATATATAATTAAATAAGTTGAAATGCTCAAATGGCTGTGCTATAATTTTTTAGTACAACATACCCGCGGAGGGGTAATATGCAATTTTCAAAAAAAGATCTGTTTACGATACCCAACATTCTGACGTATATCAGACTGCTTTGCGTACCCGTTTTCATAGGCATGATGATAGCTTACTGCGTGGACAAGTCCGCGACGGCTTATCTCTGGACGGCTTTCGGGCTTTTCGTTTTCGCGAGCGCGACCGATATTGCCGACGGCTACATCGCGAGGCGCTTCAATCTGATCTCCGACATCGGCAAGGTGCTCGATCCCGTCGCAGACAAACTGCTTCAGGGATTTGCGATACTCATGCTGGGCATTGCGGGCAACGTTCACTGGGCTTTTGTCGTCATCATCGTCGCAAAGGAGATATTCATCGGCATTACGAGCAAATATTTTATGCGTGCAAGCAAGCGTCAGGTCGAGCAGATGGCTAACAAGTGGGGCAAATACGCGGCGCTCATCGTGTTTATAGGGCTGTTCTTTGCTTTTCTCGTACCTTTTCACAAGGTCATCGAGATCGGCGATCTCGTGATATTCTGCATCGGAAGCGCGCTTGCGATATGCGCGGCGGTGCAGTACACATATATCTATACAAAACAGCTCAAACAGGTCAGAAAGAGCGGGATCCTCGAGGCGCTCGATAAAAACGGCAATCCTCTCGACGGCAGAAACATCGCCGTCGTCAGGGCGGAATACGGTCTCAAGGATTACCACAACAAAAGCGTAATGGTCAACGTGATCGCGGACGAGCAGGAAAAATCGGTCAAGGGAATTTCCCGCGACGAGCAAAACGACGCCGCTTCCGTCAGCGAAGAAAGCGGCGCGGACGAAGAAGCGAACGGCGGAGACAAAGAATGACCATTCTTTCCGCTATCGTCGAATTCAGTCCGGAAAGGTTGACTCAACCCGGCGTAATAACAGGGCTTGTGCTCATGGTCGTCGGACTCGTCGCCGTACTCGCGAGCGGGGTCATTGCTGGAGTGCTTCCTCAAAAGAAGGACAGTCCCGATTTTACACGCAACGTCGTCAGAATCGTCGGAGCCGTCGTGCTTCTGGCGGGCGGATTGATCGCGGTGCTCTGTGCGTGAGACCCGTTTCTTTCCGCGAAGCGTAAAAAGATAACAATTTGTGACAAATATACAGAGGTAAACAAAAAATGGAGATGTCAAAGACTTACGATCCTTCCGAGTTTGAGAGCAGACTCTACAAGGAATGGGAGGAGAAAGGCTATTTCAAAGCGGTCATAGACAAGAAGAAAGAGCCGTTCACGATCATGATGCCGCCGCCGAACATAACGGGGCAACTGCATCTCGGGCACGCGCTCGACCATACGATGCAGGACGTCATCACCCGCTTCAAGCGTATGTGCGGATACTGCACGCTGTGGCTTCCCGGCGTCGATCACGCGTCCATTGCGACAGAGGTCAAGATCGTAAACCTGATGAAAGAACAGGAGGGTCTGACGAAACAGGACGTCGGCAGAGACGGCTTCCTTCAACGCGCATGGGCGTGGAAAGAAAAGTACGGCGACAGGATAGAAAAGCAGACGAGATTCCTCGGATCTTCCTGCGACTGGTCGCGTATGGCGTTTACGATGGACGAGCAACGCTCCAAGGCTGTCAAAGAGGTATTCGTCAACCTTTACAACAAAGGGCTCATCTACCGCGGAGACAGGATAATAAACTGGTGTCCGTCCTGCAAGACCGCGCTTTCGGACGCCGAAGTCGAATATACGGAGCAGGACTCCCATCTCTGGCACATCAGATACCTGCTCGCAGACGGCAGCGGCGAGATAGTCGTCGCGACCACGCGTCCCGAGACGATACTCGGAGACACCGCCGTCGCGGTCAATCCCAAGGACGAGAGGTATACGTCAATGGTCGGCAAAACCCTGATCCTGCCTCTTGTGGGCAGAGAGATTCCGATTGTTGCCGACGATTACGTCGAAAAGGATTTCGGAAGCGGCGCCGTCAAGATAACGCCGGCTCACGACCCCAACGACTTCGAGGTCGGCAAACGTCACGATCTCCCCGTTATCCGCGTCATGAACGACGACGGCTCTCTCAACGAGAACGCGGGCAAATATTGCGGACTTTCGAGACAGCAGAGCAGACAGGCCATTGTGGACGACCTCGAAAAGGGCGGTTTTATGGTCAAGATCGAGGATTACAAACACAACGTCGGTCAGTGTTACCGTTGCGGCTGCAACGTCGAGCCTATCGTTTCGAAGCAGTGGTTTGTCAGAATGGACGCGCTTGCGAAGCCCGCTATCGACGTCGTCAAGAAAAAGAAAGTCGAATTCATCCCCGCGAGATTTTCAAAAGTCTATCTCAACTGGATGGAAAACATTAAGGACTGGTGCGTCTCCCGTCAGCTTTGGTGGGGACACCGCATACCCGCGTACTATTGCGAGCAGTGCGGCGAGACAGTCGTAGCAAAAGAGGAGCCTACAGTCTGTCCCAAGTGCGGTTGCACGCATTTCAGACAGGACGAAGACGTGCTCGACACCTGGTTCTCGAGCGCGTTGTGGCCTTTCTCGACGCTCGGTTATCCCGATAAGACCGAAGACCTCAAGTATTTTTATCCCAACAGTCTGCTCGTTACCGGATATGACATAATCTTCTTCTGGGTCGCGAGAATGATCTTCTCCGGACTCGAACACATGGGAGAGATCCCGTTCCCCGAAGTGCTCATACACGGCATAGTCAGAGACCAATACGGCAGAAAGATGAGCAAGTCGCTCGGCAACGGCGTCGATCCGCTCGACGTTATAAAGCAGTACGGCGCGGACAGCCTGCGCTTCTCGCTCACGCAGGGCATTTCCCCTGGCGGAGACACGCGTTATATCGACGAAAAGACGCAGAGCGCGCGCAACTTCATGAACAAACTGTGGAACGCGTCCCGCTTCGTACTTATGAACGCGGAGGGCGTCAAGGTCAAACAGCTCGGCAAGTTCAGACTCACCGTCGCGGACAAGTGGATACTTTCGGGGCTCAACCGCACGATAAAGGACGTCACCGCGGCGCTCAACAAATACGAGCTCGGTCTCGCCAACGCGAAACTGTACGACTTCGTCTGGTCGCAATTCTGCGACTGGTACATCGAGTTGTCCAAGACGTCGCTCTACGGCGGAGACGAGGACAAAAAATCCAACACGGTATCCGTATTGCTTTACGTCCTCGAGAACATACTCAAACTGATGCACCCCTTCGTTCCTTTCATTACGGAGGAGATATACAGGAATCTGCCCACGACCAAAGGCACGATCATGCTCGCGCCGTGGCCGCAATACGAGAAGAAATACACCTATTCCAAGGACAGGGCGTATTTCGAGCACGTCATGGACGCGATCCGCGCGATCCGCAATATGAAAGCGGAAAAGGGAGTCGTGCCCTCCAAAAAGGTCAACATCCACCTCGTCGCAAGTCCGATAAAGGAGAAAGAGGCGGATTATATCAGAAAGCTCGCGGGCGTGGAAAGCATAGATTTCTGCGCGGACAAGTCGGGCATAAGCGGCAAGAAGGTTTCGCTTTTCGGCGGCTTCGGAGAGATAGTCGTTCCGCTCGGCGAACTCGTGGATATAGAAAAGGAAACGCAAAGGCTCTCGCAGGAGCTTGAACGTACCCTTTCGGAGATCGGAAGAAGCGAAGGATTGCTCGCAAATACCGGCTTTACTTCCAAGGCTCCCAAAGCGCTGATCGAAAAAGAAGAGCAGAAGTTGCAGGCGAACAAGGAGAAAGCCGCAAAACTTCGCGAACAGCTCGACAATATGAAGGATTGATGTACAAGTATCTGTTTTTCGATTTTGACGGCACGATATGCGACACCTCCGAAGGTATATACAAGACCTTCAGAGAGGTGTTTCCGCAGCTCGGGCTGGACGTGGACGAGAGGCTGTATTCCCGTTATATAGGACCTCCGCTTTCCGACACCTTTTATTCCTACCTCAAAGACAAGGACAAGGCGTACGAAGCGGTCGCGCTCTTCCGCTCCGTCTATACGAGCAAATATATCGGCACGACGAAATTGTACGACGGGATAGCAAGGGCGTTCGGATACCTCTCCCGCAACGGCTTCAAGGTGTGCGTGGCGACTTGCAAAAAACACGAAGAAGCGGTCGCGCTGCTCAAAAAATTCGGAATTTACGATTGCGTTACATTTACGTCGGGTTTGTGCTATAATGTTAGAGAGACCAAGAGAGAAGTGCTGCAATACGCGCTCGACGAGATGAATATCTCCGCCGATGAGTGCGTGATGATCGGCGATACCGACTTCGACGTCGACGGCGCCGCGCAGGTCGGTATGGATTGCATAGTATGCAAATGGGGATTCGGAGATTATGCAAATATGAAGCAGAACAACATCGTTTATTTTGCTTCCACTCCCGACGACGTCGTCGGCTTTGTGACAAAGGAGTAGCTTATGGCTTACGTCAAGACCACGTTCGGATACCTTAAAGAGCATTTCTGGAGGATGCTTGCATATTGCATTCTTCCCGCGCTCGTGCTTGGACTCGTGTCCTCTCCCGTATCCCTGATCAGACTGCTGTTCAGCCCGCAGCTGGACAATACGGTCAGTTTTTCCGAAGTTTTCCTGACGGGTACGGACATCAACAAGCCTTACAAAATAGGCATAATGGTGCTTGCCTTCCTCGTATACGTTTTCTTTGCCGCGGCTTGCGTCGGCAGCGTGCAGCACAAGATGCGTTACGGGCAGTTCTACAAGCCGACAGCCCACAATTTCTTCAAGATGATCAACGGCAACTTTTTGTCTATGGCAAAGGGTATGATCGTGTTGATGGTCCTTATGGAATTCCTCGGTCTGATCACTACGCTGTTTGTGTTCTTCTGGCACAGGGTGATCGTCGTCAAAGCCGCTACGACCGTGCTTTGCGTGCTGACCGTACTCGCATTCGTCGCGATGTTCATGTTTGTCGCAACGATGCTGATACTTACCGTGCCAAACATGACGATGAGAGGTTTCGGACTGTTCAAGTCTATAAAATTGAGCTGGTCGACCGCGATAAGAAAATGCAAGACTCTTATCCCAGCGGTAACGGTGCCGATAATACTGTGCTATATCCCGCTCGTAATAGTCAACGCGTTTGAAGTCAATCTGTTTATGGAAATACTTACGCAGATCTTCGACGTGCTGTTTTATCTAATAGCATTGATGTACTACCACGTCCTGATGTACGTCATTTTCTTCGACCTTGAGAACGTCGAGGTCGCAAACGAAAACGAAAATAAATATTGGGGGTAAATCATGTCCTTCAAACATTCATTGAGCATATTGACTTCGAGATTTTCGATAACGTACAAACTCCTTGCGTTTATCCTGATCGTCACATTTCTGTTCAGCGTGCTTATGGTTTCGGTGATATATCCGACGCTTGCAGGACTTCGCAACAGCATTAACGAGCTTGACTTGGACGTAGCGGTCAGGCATTATATCGAACAAGCTCTCAAAGGCGACGACCCCGGTCTGCAATCACAGGCATACGAACAACTTTCGTCAAAACTCGATCAGGCTGCGGAAATTGTCAGGAACAGCAGTACGGAGATATCCCTCGCGATAGTTCTCACCGCCGTCCTCTATCTGTTTTACGTCG
Source organism: uncultured Christensenellaceae bacterium (assembly GCA_944383905.1). Taxonomy (GTDB): domain Bacteria; phylum Bacillota; class Clostridia; order Christensenellales; family UBA3700; genus Ornithoclostridium. The sequence goes on along the minus strand of CALWRI010000002.1, from coordinate 12,363 downwards.
TGTTCTTTTCGTGGGGACAATACTGCGTTTCGGACGTGATAAATCACCATATGTCTTCAAACAGCAAGTTCGGATTTTCGTCAAACCTCGCCGTCAACTTCAAGAAGGCAATGAGATATTCTTTGCTTTATACAGTGATAACGATCGGGTTTATGGCGGCGGCAGGTTTGCTTTTCTGGCTGAGTTTTGCGACTTTGTTCAAATTCGTTCCCTTACTCGGAATAGCGTCTGTCGTGGCAATATTCGTATTTGTCATGGCGCTTCGCCGCGCGCTTCTGTTCGGCTGGGTGCCCGCTATGGTTTCGGACGGGCTTGGCGCCGTGGACGGTCTCAAAAAGGGAATGAGCCTTCTCAAAAGACGCTTTAATTACGCACTCGGACTTTATTTTGTGTTTTATATCGTCTCTCTCTCGCTCAACGTGATGGTTACGATATTTACCGTCGGGGTAGGGACGTTGTTTTCGATCTCGATATCGCTCGCCCTTGCGCAGGTTTGCGATCTTGTGATATATTACCGTACGGTGGGGAAGCGCTATTACATCGACGTTCTCAATGTCGTCGATCCTTCGATAAAGCAAAGATCTCTTTGAGAAAAGACGGTTCGTCAAATTTTTCAGCAGCGGAGAAATCCGCTGCTTTTTTCGTATTCAAGTCAGACACGACGGCGCTGTCGAACGAAAAAGGATATCGCAAGGCGTTGAGATCGGATAATTATTTATCGCTTTCGAATATTTTTATCGGGTTTTGAATATTCGCGGGCTGAAAACCTCGGACAAAACGGTTTTGCGATAAAACGGGGCTTGCCGTCAAATATGCTTGAAACCGACGTTGTTCGACAAATATCGACTTTTGAACGACGTTTTTTTTTGCATTAACGTTAAAATGCGACGAAGTTTTTGCGCGGGACGGCATAATCGCCTCAATTAAAAGGCTTTCAAAAACAGTTAATATTTATTAACTTTTAATATTATTTTAATAAATCATCTTGACACGTTATAGAATATTTAGTACAATGGCGTTAGAGAAAATTTCTCGAGCCATCACATATCAATAATGGAGGAATAATTATGGCAAAGTTTTGTAAAAACTGCGGTGCAGAACTCAACGAGAATCAGAAAGTTTGTCTCAAATGCGGCGCTATGGTAGACGACGAAGTCAAACCTGCAGAAGTCGATTCCGGCAGCGTCGGTTGGGGATTCCTCGGATTCTTCATCCCGATCGTTGGCATCATTCTCTATTTCGTTTGGAAGAGCTCCAAGCCGCGTTCCGCTAAACAGGCGGGCAGAGGCGCGTTGGTAAGCATTTGTATTTCGATTTTCTCGTCCATTCTTTATGCTATCCTTACCGCAACCGTTCTTGTAGGTTCTGCGGGCGGATTTTGATAAATTCAGCAATATGATAAAAGAAATACGGCGCGAGCCGTATTTTTTTTGGAAAAGCGTTGCGCGCAACTTGTCGGAGCATATATCTGTCCGCGAGTTGACAACTCTTGCCCGATTTAGTAATATATAAAAAGGAGGAGAAGAGTATGGCTAAATATTGTAGAAATTGCGGTGCAGAACTCAAGGAAAATCAAGCTGTCTGCCTTAAATGCGGCGCTATGGTCGAGGATGTGAACAAGAGCGTTTCCGTTGAAGACGACGGCAATATAGGTTGGGGCTTTTTGGGCTTTTTCGTTCCTATTGCAGGACTTGTGCTTTATCTGATCTGGAAAGATAAGGCGCCCAAGAACGCCCGCATGGCAGGTAAAGGCGCGTTGATAAGCGTTATTATCGAAGCGGTGTCGGTCGTCTTTGTATTGATCATATATTTCGGCTTGTTCGCATTTACGGGTGCGCTTGCAAGCGGAATGGGATCGTCTATGACGTTGTTGACCGCGTTGATGTGAGGCAAGATTTCAAAAATGCAAAGATCCGCTTTTTTTGCGGGTCTTTTTTTATAAAAAGTCTGCGGGGAGCAATGTCCGTGACAACCGCAAAGTTGCCGCAAAACGTGACTTCAGATTTTGTTCGTAACGCCGAGCAATCGCGTGGTCGAGGTGACTGGATTTGTAAGGCGCGACGCGTTAAGACAACGTGCCGGTGGCACGTTGTTAGCCAAAGCGGGGAGCAATCTGTGATTGCGACCTGGGAGGAGCGAAACCAATATTTTTTTTGCTTATTACGCAAACAATCAGCAGCGGCCTCTTGGTCCCGAACCGCGTCGTTATAAGACGAGAATGGCAACAAGCAACGCTATGCTTATGCTTGCAAGCCATAACGCCTTATAACTCCTTTTTCCCAAAAAGCACGCTTTGCTTTGCTTTCCGGGAGCCCTGAAGAAAGAGCACGCTTGGCTGGATCAGAATTCGCAGGTAAATCCAGCCAACCTCTGACCGTAAAAAAATAAGCAATGACGTTGTGTCATTGCTTATTTTTTGGTCGAGGTGACTGGATTTGTAAGGCGCGACGCGTTAAGACAACGTGCCGGTGGCACGTTGTTAGCCAAAGCGGGGAGCAATCTGTGATTGCGACCTGGGAGGAGCGAAACCAATATTTTTTTTGCTTATTACGCAAACAATCAGCAGCGGCCTCTTGGTCCCGAACCGCGTCGTTATAAGACGAGAATGGCAACAAGCAACGCTATGCTTATGCTTGCAAGCCATAACGCCTTATAACTCCTTTTTCCCAAAAAGCACGCTTTGCTTTGCTTTTCGGGAGCCCTATTTTTAGAGCGTCACTTGTTTTTGACCAAGAGTCCGCTGGTAAAACAGCCAACCTCTTACCGTAAAAAAATAAGCAATGACGTTTTTGTCATTGCTTATTTTTTGGTCGAGGTGACTGGATTTGAACCAGCGGCCTCTTGGTCCCGAACCAAGCGCGCTACCAAACTGCGCTACACCTCGAAATAAAAACTTACGACAAGCGTAAGTTTTTATTGTGGAGCTGATGGGCGGATTCGAACCGCCGACCTATTCATTACGAGTGAATTGCTCTACCGACTGAGCCACATCAGCTTATCAAGCTAATTCATTTTACTAAAATAATCGGCTTTTGTCAATTATGATAGACATAATTTTTGCAAATATTTATTTTGTCGCTTCGGCGTGAGAAAGCTCTTTGCTTGAGCTTTGCGCTTCGGGAGAGGGAGTCTCGTCGGACGTTGCCGCGCTGTCGGTGCTTTGAACTGCAAATGCCGTCTGCGTCTCGACGTTTTGCGCTTCCGTCTCGTTTTCGGATGGTATTATCACCGCGGCGACGCGCCTTTTGTTGAGCTCTATCTCCTTGCGGCGGTTTGCAATCGTGAATTTGCCTTCTATCGTCTTCATCGCAATGCTTATCGGTTTGTATATCGCGAAAGTTATCAACGCGCAGCACAGTCCTTTCATTATCGTGAACGGCATATTGAATATGAGAAGGCAGTCCCATATATCTTCGACCTTGGGGTAGAGCTCCCGATACATGCCGAGGATCACGTTTTCGGGCATAAAATTGTAATAGACGGGGTAGACGATGAATTTGTTTGTCAGCACGCTGCCGAGTCCCATTATCACCGCGCCTGCGAGCGCGCCGAGCAATGCGCCCACGCGGTTGCGCTTGTATTTGTAGATGATGCCTGCGGGCACCACGAACATACAGCCGAGCAGGAAATTGGAGAGCTCGCCGACGCAGCCCGTCGAACTCGACGCCATATTGATCAGGTTTTTGATCAGGCAGACGAGAACGCCCGATACGGGCCCGAGCGAGAACGCCGCTATAAGCGCGGGCACTTCGGAAAAGTCGAGTTTGAGAAAAGACGGCATAAAGGGTACGCCGAAATCCAGAAACATCAATACTGTGGAGATTGCTGCAAAAAATGCGGTGAACGCGACGTAGCGCGAACGCGGGTAATGAAACTTATTGGTCATAAACATCCTTTCCTATCCGGACTTTACCGTCGGTAAGGGAATCTCACCCTTTCGGCGTCGCCTATTGAGTTATTTGCGACGTTTGCGGACTGTACCGCCGGTGGGGAATTGCACCCGCCCTCAAAGTGTTCTATAACATTATGAAACGATTGCAAATTATTGTCAAGCGGTATATAATCAAACTATGAAAATTTTGTCGCGTTCGGAAAAAGATACTTTCGCGATTGCAAAAAGAGTCGCGGACAGGCTCAAAGGCGGGGAGACGATCCTTCTCAACGGCGATCTCGGAGCGGGAAAGACCACTTTCACAAAGGGGCTTGCGCTTGCTCTGGGCGTGACGGAGACGGTGACTTCTCCGACTTTCACATACGTCAAGGAGTATGAAGGCAGATTGCCGCTTTATCATTTCGATATGTACAGAGTCGCGGACGCGGACGAGGTTTACGAGCTCGGGCTCGAGGAATATTTTTACAAAGGCGGAGTCGTCGTCGTGGAATGGAACAAGTTTGATGACGTCAGAGATCCGATCGTGATAAACATAAGGTCGCTCGGCGGCGACGTCAGGGAGTTTGAAATAGCGGATGAACATATTGGCGATTGACAGCACAACCGACAGGCTCGTCGTCTGTGCGGAAATAGACGGCGCGTTTTTTCAGAAGAAGAGCGGAGAGGACGTCAAGAGGCACAACGGACTTATCGTGCCTTACGTTGACGACGTTCTCGCGCAGGCGGGGGCAAAGATCGCGGAGATAGACGTGTTTGCTGCGGTGTGCGGTCCCGGGTCTTTTACCGGCATAAGAGTGGGAGTCGCGACGGCAAAGGCTTTTGCCCTCGCTCTCGGCAAACCCGTCGTTGCGGTCGACGCGCTCGCACTTGTCGGATATGGAAAGAAAGGAGATTTCATCACCGCTATAGACGCGAGAAACGACAACTTTTATGCGGCAATGTTTTGCGGAGACTGCACGAATACGGTCTGGGAGAAGAGCGTAACCAAAACAGAACTCCTTTCATATAATGTCAGCGTAACTTATCAGACGACGCCCGTAAACGGCAGAGATTTGATAGCGCTTGCAAAATACAGAGCGGAAAAAGGTCTGTTTGAGAGCAACCTTTCGCCCGTATATCTGAAAAAATCACAGGCGGAGAGGATGAAAGACGGTGAATAATATCGTCGATATGACAAAAGAACACGCGGAGCAGGTCGCCGCGATCGAAAGCGCGACCTTCGCGGAGCCGTGGAGCAGGAGTCAGATCGAGGAGATCTGCGGCAAATACGGCGTGATCGCGAGAGTTTCTTTGGACGACGATGGTAACGTCGTCGGCTATTACAGCTACAACGTCGTATGCGGGGACGGCTACGTCAACAACGTGGCGGTCAGAGAGGACAGACGCGGAGAAGGGATAGGAAAGGCGCTTGTGAAGGATATGGTCTATACGGCTTCGCTTTGCGGGCTCGAAGGACTGACCCTCGAGGTGAGGAGTTCCAATGCCCGCGCAAGAGGGCTTTACGAGTCCTTCGGCTTCGAGGTCGGAGGCATAAGAAAAAGATTTTATCAGAATACCGAAGACGCGATAATATATTGGCTCAACGTCGGAGGTAAGGAAGATTTTAAGCGCGGATAACGTCTGTTTCGAATATGTAAAAAACGGTGGAGACGGAGCGCCCGTCGTCGTGTTTCTGCACGGCTGGGGAGGCGGCGCCGTTTCTTTTTTGTCCGTCGCGAGAGGGCTTCGCGGAATAAACAGTCTGCTGTTCGATTTCAGAGGTTTCGGAAACAGCCGTTGCGACAAGGTAATGACGCTCGAAGATTACGTCCGCGACGTGATCTCGCTTATGGACGAAATCGGCATAGAGAAAGCCGTATTCGTCGGACATTCTTTCGGATGCCGGGTGGGGGCGCTGATCGCGGCGTATTATCCCGGGCGCACGGTCGGTCTTATATTCACCGACGGTGCGGGACTGAAACCGCGCAGAGGAATAAGATATTATTTCAAGGTTTTTTCGTACAAACTCAAAAAAAGGCTGGGAGCCGACGTCTCCGACGCGGGATCTCCCGATTACAGGGAGCTCGACGGGGTCATGAAAAGGACATTCGTCAACGTCGTCAACAGATACACGGACAAGGAATGCAAGTCGATAAAGCACCCCGTTCTCGTCGTTTGGGGCAGGGATGACGAAGATACTCCGCCGTATATGGCAAAGCGGTTTTGCAGGCTGATAAGAGGCAGCGCGCTCGTATTTCTCGAAGGCGGGCATTTCTGCTATCTGCAAAACCTCGCGCAGTACACGGCAATCGTGGAAAAATTCGTTTCGGGGGTGTGGTATGGAGTGGATCGCCGCGGCGCTTAACGGCGTTTTGCTCTGGCTCGTTTCGGTCAGAGCGCTAAATTTCTGGCAGCAGAACGGATACCGATTCGACGGCGCAAAGAAACTGCGGCGGCAATTCCTTTCGCAGTCGCTTTACGGCGCGGCAAACGCGGCGGCGTGTTATTTCGTTTACGCTGTCGGTTGCGCGCGCGGATTTGCGGAATGCGGCTGGTTTTACTCCGCTTTCTGCGTGCTCGGAGCCGTTTGGTTCTATTTCTCAAACAAAGGCAAAAACGCGAGGACTCCGCTGAAATTCACGAAAAGATGCGTGCGTTTCACGGTGTTTTACCTTGCGACGGGGGCTGCGGTATGTCTCGCGCTGTGCGCCGCGGGAAGCGCGATCGTCGCGGGCGACGTCAGACTTTATTTCGTATTCATTCCGATCGCTTACGTCTGCGCTCCGCTCGTGTTTTTCGCCGCTGCCGCCCTCGTTTATCCTGTAGAGCAAGCCGTTGCCCGAATATATATACAAGGTTGCAAAAAGGAGCTGGACGCAAAAACGGACTTGATCAGAATTGGCGTCACGGGAAGCTACGGCAAGACGGGCGTGAAAAACATACTTGCCGCCATGCTTGCGGAAAAGTACAGGGTTTACGCCACTCCGCACAGCTACAACACTCCGATGGGCATTTGCATCGGAGTCCGCGATATGCCTGCCGATGCGCAGGTGTTCATTGCGGAGATGGGCGCAAAAAGACGCGGAGAGATCTCCCTGCTTTGCGATATCGTGAAGCCCGCGTGCGCCGTCATAACGGGCATAGCCGCCCAGCACCTTGCAACCTTCGGCACCTTGCAGAATATCATAGATACAAAAGCGGAGTTGTCCGATTACGTTTCGGAGCGAGGCGGGAAGTCCTTTTTCAATACCGACAACGACTACTGCAAACTGATGTTCAGAGACGCTCGCGGCGAAAAATACCGCGTCGGAGTCGGCGGACAATGTTATGCGAAGGACGTGCGGACGGGAGAGGACGGCAGCAGCTTTACTCTCGTGTTTTCGGGCGGAGAGTGCGCGGCTTGCAAAACGCGGCTGCTCGGAGAACACAACGTGAGCAACATTACGCTTGCCGCAGCCGTCGCGTTCGTTTACGGGGTTTCCCCTCAAAAGATAGCCGAAGCCGTCGGCAGACTGAAACCCGTTCCGCACAGACTCGAGCTCGTCGAAAACAATGCCGGGATAGTGATAATAGACGACGGCTACAATTCCAACGAAGAAGGGGCGAGAGCGGCGCTCCGTACGCTTGCGTGCTTCCGCGGTCGCAAAGTCGTGGCTTGTCAGGGGCTCGCGGAAATGGGGGAGAGAGAAAGGGTCGCCAATTTCGAACTCGGCAAAGAGATCGCGAAGGCGGCGGACGTCGCGGTGCTGATAGGTCCTTATGCGGACGATATGAGAGAGGGCGTCCTGTCCGCGGGAATGGATGAGCAAAACGTCTACGTCAGGAAAAATCTTTCAGAAGCGCAAGAGCTTTTTTCAGTCGTGATGAGAAGAGGAGACGTGCTTCTTATAGAAAACGATCTGCCCGACGGCTATTGAGGAGGGAATATGAAAGACAATTCAAACAAACTTTGCGTCGCGGTGATATACGGCGGCGATTCTACGGAAAGAGACGTTTCGGTGATAACGGCGGTACAGGCGATGAAAAATCTCAAAGACGTCTACCGCATTTATCCGCTTTTGCTCGAAGACAACGGATTTTACACGGTAGAACGCGCTGACGAGATAAAGAGTTATATCGGAGGCGTGCGCGGAAAGAAGCGGGTGTATCTGGACAAGGACGGAGTATTCGAAATAGGGCTTTTCGGAAGAAAAAATCTTTTCAGACCCGATTGCTGTCTGTTGTGCACGCACGGCGGCACGGGGGAGAACGGAGCGCTCCAGGGCTATCTCGACGTTGCGGGACTGCCGTATACGTCGTCGGGCGTCCGGGCAAGCGCGGTCGGTATGGATAAGGAACTTTCAAAAAAGATCTTCTCCGCGCTCGGTCTCAACGTAACGCCTTACGTTACCGTCACCGACGACGGCGACGACAGCGTCGAAAAGGCGGAGAGAACAACGGGGTATCCGATAATAGTCAAACCCGTCGCGCAGGGGTCGTCGATAGGGATCGCCGTGGCGAATAACAGAGAGGAGCTCCGACAGGCGCTTGCGACCGCGCTCGCTTTCGACGACAGGGCGATATGCGAAAAGGCGCTGACGGATTTTACCGAACTCAACTGCGCCGTGCTTGTCAGGGACGGCAAGACGGTCGTTTCGGAGATAGAACAGCCGTTGACCTGGGATAAATTCCTCTCCTTCGAACAGAAATATCTCTCGGACGGCAAAATGTCGGGAGGAGGCAGGATATATCCCGCGAAAGTGAGCGGAAAAGTCGAAAAAGAGGTCAAAGCCGCGGCTCTTGCAGCGTACGAGGGAATGGGCGCAAAGGGCGTCGTCAGGATAGATTTTCTCGTGGACGACAACGACGGCACCGTCTACGTAAACGAGGCGAACACGATCCCCGGAAGTCTTGCGACCTATCTTTTCCGCGACAACGGCATGGGGTACGCCGACGTTGTCGCCGCTGCCGTAAACGACGCGATTTTGCGCTCAAAACGCTCAAAAACGGTCAAATTCGGTTCAAACGTGCTTGACGTTTACGGCAAAAGCTCGGCAAACGCTTGCAAAATGCACGGCAAAATATTATAATCATTTCAAAAGAAAATTTTTGCGGCTTTGACCGTACGGAGAGATTCAATGGATAAAATCAAAATGACTACGCCGCTTGTCGAGATGGACGGCGACGAAATGACGAGGATCATCTGGGGCTGGATAAAGGACATTCTTATCAAACCTTACGTTAATCTTCGCACGGAGTATTACGATCTCGGTCTCGTCAACCGCGAACGCACGGGAGACAAGGTCACGCACGACGCGGCAAACGCGATAAAACGCTACGGCGTTGGCGTAAAATGCGCGACGATAACCCCTAACGCGCAGAGAGTGACGGAGTACAATCTGTCGCAGATGTGGAAGAGCCCCAACGGTACGATCAGGGCGATCCTCGACGGTACTGTTTTTCGCGCGCCCATTCTCGTAAAGGGCATAAACCCCTATATCCCCACATGGACGAGCCCGATCACGATCGCGAGACATGCTTACGGCGACGTGTATAAGGACGTCGAGGCTTATGTCAAAAAAGGCGAGAGCGCAAAGCTCGTCGTCACGGGATCGGACAACGAGAGAGACATCGAGATTTTCGATTTCTCCAAAACGGGCGGAGTCGTCCTCGGTATGCACAATACCGACAACAGCATCACCAGCTTTGCGAGAAGCTGTTTCAACTACGCTCTCGACACCAGGCAGGATCTCTGGTTTTCCACCAAAGACACGATTTCCAAGACATATGACCACAGGTTCAAGGACATATTCCAGCAGATATACGACAAGGAGTACAAGAGCAGATTCGAAGAACTCGGAATAACGTATTTTTATACGCTTATCGACGACGCCGTCGCAAGAGTTGTCCGCAGCAACGGCGGTATGATCTGGGCGTGCAAGAACTATGACGGCGACGTGATGAGCGATATGGTCGCGACGGCTTTCGGCTCTCTCGCGATGATGACTTCGGTGCTCGTATCCCCCGACGGCAACTACGAATACGAGGCGGCGCACGGCACGGTCACGCGCCACTATTATAAGTATCGCGACGGCAAGCCCACGTCGACAAACCCCGTTGCGACGATATTCGCATGGAGCGGCGCGCTCGCAAAACGCGCTCAACTCGACAAAAACGCGGCGCTTGCGGAGTTTGCGGACAAGCTGGAAAAGGCAACTCTCTCAACGATAGAGGAGGGATACATGACGGGAGACCTTGCGGCGCTCTACAAGGGCGAAGCGCAACCCGTTACTTTGCAGACCGAAGATTTCCTCAAAAAGATAGCGGAAAAACTCGGCTGAAAGACAATGTACGGAGAAAGGCGGGAAGACCCGCTTTTTTCATGCTCTGACGCATTTTCCGCAGAGGAAAGATTTTCTCGACCTGACGCGGAGTTGACCGAGCGGCGTCCGAAACGTCGTCCGATGTCTTGCACGTTTTTTGCATTTTATTCCTGATTTTCGTCTGTCGCGGTTTTTTATTCATTAATAATAAATATTTTTGCATAAAATCAACTGAAAGTTATCCAGACGCGAAAAACGCGGTGAAGCGCACGCGCAATGCCTCGCAGAGGAGTAAAAAAAATAAGAATACACTTGACTTTGCGGCGCTTTTATAATATTATATTAAGTAATCTGATTATCCCCGCGCGGACAATGCGTGCACGGACGTGCATATTTATGACGTCGCGGGAGGGCAAATGTGAGGGATTATGAAGTTGAACGGTTCTCAAATTTTGGTAGAAACTCTGCTTGAACAGGGCGTGGACACCATCTTCGGTTATCCGGGCGGTGCTGTTCTCAACATCTACGACGCTCTGTACAAGAATCAGGACAGGATCAGGCACATCATAACCGCGCACGAGCAGGGCGCCGCACACGCTGCGGACGGCTATGCGCGCGTTACCGGCAAGACCGGCGTGGTGCTCGCTACTTCCGGCCCCGGTGCGACCAACCTTATCACCGGCATTGCGACCGCGTTCATGGACAGCGTCCCCGTCGTCGCTATCACCGGAAACGTATCCAACAACCTTATCGGTCTCGACAGCTTCCAGGAAGTTTATATCGCGGGCATTACGATGCCCATCACAAAGCATAATTTCGTCGTGCGCAGGGTGGAAGATCTTGCGGATACGATCCGCCTCGCTTTCAAGATAGCAAAGAGCGGTCGTCCCGGTCCCGTCCTCGTCGACATTACCAAAGACGTCACGAGTGCGGAATGTGAATACGAGAAAAAACCCGCGGTCGAAGCGGCTCCCGTACCCGTGGTCGGGGACGATGAGATCGCAAAAGTGGCGGAGCTTATCAACAACGCAAAGAAACCCGCCATCCTTTTCGGCGGCGGCGTACAGACGAGCGGCGCGCAGGACGAGCTTTCCGCTCTGATGCACAAGGCGGAGATACCCGGTTGCCACACTCTTATGGCGGCGGGCGTACTTGATTGCAACGACAGCCTCAATCTCGGACTCGTCGGTATGCACGGCAGTATGAGCGCGGGCAGAATGTGCGCGGACAGCGACGTACTGATCGCAGTCGGCACCCGTTTCTCCGATCGCGTTGCGACGGATAAGAACAGATTTGCGACCAAAGCCGCGATTATCCACATCGACATCGACGCGGCGGAAATAAACAAGAACATTCCCTGCAACGTAAGCGTCGTCGGCGACGTCAAGGACGTCTTGTCAAAACTGCTTCCGCTCGTCAGGGAAAACAAGCATACCGACTGGATGCAGCAGATGGACAAGTGGAGGAGCAAGGATTACAAGCCCAAGGACGTTCCCGGAGTGCTTCGTCCGCATCAGATCATAGGATGCGTCGCGGACAATATCACCGAGGACGACATCGTCACGACCGACGTCGGTCAGCACCAGATGTGGGCGGCGCAGTACGCGAGACGCACCAAACCCCGCCATTTCGTGACATCGGGCGGTCTCGGCACGATGGGCTTCGGTTACGGCGCTTCGATAGGCGCGCAGGTCGCGAGACCCGACCGCAAAGTCGTCATGATCACGGGCGACGGTTCTTTCCATATGAATATGAACGAGATGTGCACCGCAGTGACCTACAATCTCCCGATCGTCACCGTCGTCGTCAACAACCACGTTCTCGGCATGGTCAGACAGTGGCAGACGCAGTTCTACGGCAAGAGATATTCCTGCACGACTCTCGACAGAAAGACGGATTACGTCAAGCTGGCGGAGGCGTTCGGCGCGCTCGGTTTCAGAGCAACGACGGTAGAAGAGCTCGACGCGGCGCTCAAAAAGGCGCTTGCGAGCGGACGTCCGTGCGTTATTGACGCGGTCATCGACAGGGACGAAAAAGTGCTCCCGATGATACCGCCCGGCGGCTCTATCGACGACATTGTCATGTAAAAGCAAAACAAAGGATACAAAAATAAGAAAACTCAATTTTCATATAAATTCGGAGGAACAAACAATGATTACAAAGTATTACGATTGCGATTGCGATCTCAAA
>CALWRI010000001.1 GCA_944383905.1 uncultured Christensenellaceae bacterium | reverse complement strand
GCAACGGACATACGATATACATCGTCAAGGCAAATGCGGCAAGCGGAAGCAACGTCGGCGGACTTTTCAGCACTCTTTCGGGTACGGTAAAGAACGTCAGAATAGTCGTAATGGCAGGAGTCAACCTTTCGGCAACCAACTACGTCGGAGGAGTGGCAGGCGCGCTCAGCGAAGGCGCGACGGTCAGCAACGTCAACGTGATCATTAACGAGGGCGTTAATATTGCCGCGACCGCTTCCGGCGACAACGCAGGCGGCGCGGGCGGTATCGCAGGCGCGGTAATAAACGGCGCTACGACCGTTACGATAAGCAATTCTACCGTAATCCTCAACGGTTCTCTCGAATCCAACGCAAAATGGACTTTTATCGGAGGCTTTGTCGGACACCTCAACGGAGGAACGGTCAACTTCAAAGACATTACCTTCAAAGGAAACGGCGCGCTCAACGGTACCGCAAGCGGCGGCGAAGGCGTACATACGGCAGGCGCGGCGATCATCGGCGGCGGAGTACAGGCAGTTTCCCTCGACGGCATGATAAACGGATTTACTGGTACCAAAACTGCGAATAAGAGCGCGTACGCGATAACTTTCGTCAGAAACGGCAGTACCTCAGCAACTCCGACTTTTGCCAATATTTATACCTACGGCGGAGACTTCAGCAACGAAGGCGGCATGGAGTATGGTACTCCCGTTGATATTTCTTCTGCGAAATCTCAGATATCCGCAACGGTAGCGGATACGGCAATTCCCGTAAAAGCGTATTTCCCCGTAACTAACAGCGGCGAACTCGTGCTCGTTGCAGGAGACGGCTCGAGCGAATGTCCGTTCGTGACTTACGAGAGTTACGAGGGAGTAAAAGACGGCAATTATATGGTCGTCAGCGTGCCTAAGGCAGAGATAACCGCGTCAAGCACGGTGCAGCTTATTCAGGGAAAATCGCCCGTTAGCGATCCGACTCTCGCTACGACGGAAGAAGAGCTTGTTTATAAGGGCGGAGAGATAACAATTGCGATAAATCAGCTTATGTCGGGCACGACCGCTCTCGGAGAAAGCGACTATACGGTTGTTATCACGGCAAACGACGGTAACGCGCTCGTTCAGAACGGCAAACCCGTGAATGCAGGCGAATATACTCTCACCGTAACACTTCTCAACGGATATGAGTTTGAGAACGGCTTTACCGGAAAGACGATAAACTTTACCGTTGCGAAAAAATCGGTAACTATAGAGGGTATGACCGCAACCGAACGTCCTTACGACGGTACGACTGACGTAACGCTGACGGGCGGTACGCTTACAGGCGTCGCATCTGCAGACGATGGCATTGTAGGCTTTGACGCGACGGGCGTTCTTTCCGACGCAAGCGCGGGCGAAAACAAACAGGTAAACGTTACGGCAGTCCTCAACGGAGAAAAAGCGGGCAACTATCAGCTTTCCGCTCAGCCTTCGGTAACGGTTACAATAACAAAAGCGAGCGTTGAAGTAAGCTGGGGAGAAACGACTTCTTTCGTATACAGCGGCTTGGCGCAGGCACCCACGGCAACGGCAGCGGGCGTCGGACAGGAAAGCGTCAATATTATATTGACTATTAAAAACGCGCAGAGCGAAGTTGTGCCGGAAGGCGCGGTAAATGCAGGAAATTATACCGCAGAGGCGACCACGGACAACGGCAACTATACTCTGACAAACGCAACGAAAGAATTTGAGATAACCAAAAAAGCGATAACGGTAGGCGTAACCGTTGAAGACTGGACTTACGGCGAAACCGCATCCGTTCCTTCCGTCAGCGGCAACGACGGACAAGGCGAGGTGACTTATCTTTATGTCGGACAGACCAATGCAGGAACGGAATACAGTTCAGCGACCGCTCCGACAGATGCGGGAACTTACACCTTGACTGTCAGCATTGCCCAAACGCAGAATTATCAGGCGGGAGAGGCAACGAGCGCGCAGTTCACGGTAAACAAAAAACAGGTTGAAAGACCGCAGGCGGACGGCACGTCGTTTACGTATAACGGTTTGCAGCAGACTTATAATCCCGTCGGTTACGACGCGGATACGATGACTGTAGCGAACAATCAACAGGCGAACGCAGATACGTATCAGGTCGAGGTATCGCTTAAAGACACTTATAACTGCGAGTGGGCGACAGAGGGCGAACAGACTGAAACATTTGAATTCACGATTGCAAAGAAGACCTTGACGGACAACACGGCGGACGTAACAGGCACATACAATGCGACCGGATATTCGCTTGAGATTGCACTCAACGGTTTTGAAAACGGCGAAAATCTGTCCACCGCGGGCGGCGTCGTAAAATACGGTACCGAAGAGGGCGTCTACACGCTTGACAGTTACAGCGTCAAAGACGCGACAACTGCGGTAACCGTTTATTATCAGATTGTTTTTGCAAACTATGTTACCGTTGTAGGCAGCGGTACGATTACCGTAAACGCAAAGCCGATTGAAGTAACGTGGGGCGATTTGTCGCAGTCTTATACGGGAGAGGCACTCAAACCGACCGCAACCGTATCTCAGGACGACATAGAAGGCGATGACGTGGTTACCGTGAGCGTAAAGACGGTGTCGGACGACGAAGAGGTACAGGCGATTGACGTCGGTACTTATAATGCGGTTGCAACCACACAAAATGCAAACTATGAACTGACAAACGCAACGGTAGACAATTTCGTGATAACGGCGGCTGATTTTGAGAGCGCGGTAAACATCGCGGGCTGGACTTACGGCGATAACGCAAACCTGCCGACAGTAACGTACAATCCCGGTAACGGAGCGGTGGTTTACGTCTACAACGGCACGGCAAACGACGGAACTCAGCTTTCGGATTCTCAGAGCGCGCCTGAAAAGGCAGGCTCTTACACCGTAACCGCGACAATAGCGGCAAACGGCAATTATGCAGAGAAAGTTGTCAGCGCGGACTTCACGATAGCTAAGAAAACCGTTGATGTTCCCGCCGTTGAGGATAAGCAGTATGACGGAACTTTGCAGAATTCCGGAATTGTCGAAAACAAGTATTATACTGTAAGCGACGCGGGCGGAAAAGATATAGGACCTTATACCGCAACTCTTACGCTCAAAGACAAAGACAATTATGCATGGAAGAGCGGCGACGAAGACAATGACGGCATTGTAGAAGTCGGATACGAAATCGTCGCGCAGGACGTGAATATCAACTCGTGGACGACGCAACCGTCGATAACGGGCTGGACTTACGGCGGATATACTGACGAAAACGCGCCCGTATACGAGGCGGCTTACGGCAAAGACACCGCTAAAGTCGAGTTCAGACTCAAGTCGGGCAGCGATTCTGATTATAAAGAAGTAGAAAATCTCTCCACTCTCGGCGCAGGGGTATATCTGATGAGAGTAAGCATTGAGGCTTACATCAGTCCGGAAGGCGGAGAGAGTTATACCGGACTTTCCAAGGTCGTCGAATTTACCGTTGAAAAAGCGTCGATAAACGTAGGCGTCGCTATCGACGGCTGGACTTACGGCGACGAGGCTAAGACTCCGTCAGTCAGCGGAAATCCTGCAAGCGGAGCAGAAACCCGTTCTTACGAAGGTATCGACGATACGGTATACGCGGCAAGCGAAGAAGTTCCCGTCAATGCGGGTACTTACAGGGTTACCGTTACCGTTGCAGAAACGGATAACTACCTCGGAGGCAGCGCGTACTGCGATTTCACGATAGCTAAAAGGGACGTTACGGCAACGGTTTCCGCTGCTCCGGCAACGTACGACGGCATGCCGCACGCGGCAAACGTAGCGTTTGAAGGAAATCTCGCAAGCGACGTGCTTACCGCAACGCTTTTGTATAACGAAAGCGATACCGTTCCCGTAAATGCAGGCAGTTATACCGTTACCGTAAGTTCTTGCGGCGGCGAGGCGGTGAACAATTACAATATAAAACTTGCTGAAGGCGAGGTGAAACTCGTTATTTCGCCTAAACAGCTGACTTATAGCGACTTTGACGTATTGCCCGAAGATATTGGTTTTGACGGCGTATACGACGGTAAGCCTCACAGTGTTGTCGCTACGGTAAAAGATGGCATACTTATAGGCGACGATACTTTGACGGTAACGGTACTTTATAACGATAGTACAGAAATACCCGTCAATGCAGGCATTTACGAGCTTTCTATTGCAATATCCGGCAACGACAACTATATTATGGGTGCCGAAGACAGTGCGGAACTCGAAATATACAAAGCGAAGGTCAATATCGCAGGTGCCAACGCTACCGCGACTTATACGGGCGAGGCGTTTGGAGAAGACGCTATAATCGAGGCGGTATTCGGAGATGCGGATCTGTCGCTCGTAAACGTGACGGTAACTTACAGACAGGGCGACTCAGCAGTCGATAAGGGCGATATCGCGGACGTTGCGATAACGCTTAAAGACGAGGAAAACTACGAGTTTGCGGCAGAAGCCACTACGACTTATACATTTACCGTGACCGCGGGGACTGTCAGACTCGACGGCGAGGATAAGACGGTCGAATACAAGGGCGCGGCTTACAAAGAGGACGAAATAAAGAACGCTATATTCGGAGAAGGGACCTGGGCTGATTTCGTTATAGAGGTATTTTATAACAACGGCGCGGCTCTGAACGCAGGCGATATCGCTACGGTCAGGGTGACCGGTTACAGCGACCCCAACTATGCGCTTGACCCTGAAATGACAAAGACGTACACCTTTAAGGTAACGACCCTCAAAGTCGACGCTCCCGCGCTTGCACAAGATTCCTTCGTCTACAACGGCGCGGAGCAGACGGTCAGCCTTACCGACGATACTTACGTTGCAATAAGCGAAAACGTCAAGACGGACAAGGGCGATTACAAGGCAGTCGCGACGCTCAAGGATAAGAACAATTACGAGTGGACGACGGGCGGCAATGAAGACGTCGAACTGCCGTGGAGCATTTCCGCAAAAGAGATAACTCTTAAGGCAGAAACGAGCGTGAACAAGACGTACGACGGCGAGGCATACGATTTCAGCGGATACAAAGTCAGCGGCGCGGAAGGATTCTTTAAACGCGACAACGTAACGGTAACCGTGAGCGCGGGCGAAATTTATACGCCGGGCAGTTACGGCATTACCGTAAGTCACAATGCAAACGGCAACTATGACGTAGCCGTTGAACCTACAGAGGCGGTGCTTACGATAGCAAAAGCAACGTTGATTATTACCGCAAATCCCGCAGAAAAAGAATATACGGGCAACGACCTGACGTTCGATTTCTACATCGAGGGAGTAATAGGTGCTGACGACGTGAGCATAGATACCGTTACGTATAAGAAAGACGGCGCGATTGCTACTCCCAACGCGATAGGTCTTTACGTTGCTGAATTTGCTCTGAAAGGCGCACATGCAAGCTACTACAATGCAAATTCTGTTGAAGTAACGGTAAAAGCTCCCACGACGGACCATCCTGATGATATGTCTGCCGACAACATAATCCTGCCGCAGGGCGAACTGTTCTATGACGGTCAGGCACACAATGCGACGCTTGATTATACTTCAAGCGACGGCAACACTTACGGGCTTGTCTATTACTTCAACGGCAGCCCCGTTGAAAACGTCGTAAATGCCGGCACTTATACGGTGATGATATACAAGAACAGTCAGATTTATATCATTGAAGGCATAGAAAAGCAATTGACCGTATTGCCCAGAGTGCTTACTGCGGACGACGTTTCTCTGCCGCAGAATACGACTTATACTTACAGCGGAGCGGAGTTCGGCGTATCCGTGACAGCAAAGGGCGTGAACAACGAAACGGTAACGCTTGCGTCGCTTTATGACGGCGCTTCGGAAAAACCCGTCAACGCAGGCGAATATGCCGTCACTTTCGTGTCGTCCGACTCCAACTACACCGTTGCGGAAAACGTCGGCGTGACGATCACGATATTGAAAAAGCCGTTTGACAAGCCTTCTCAACCGCAACTCACTTATACGGGTCAGGAGCAGACGGCGTTCTATGACACGGACGGGTATTCCGTCGGAGGCGTATTTGCCGCGACGGACGTTTCCGTCGACGGTTACACAGCTTCGTTCACCCTTAAAAACGAAAACTACAAGTGGAGAGTAGAGGACGATTCCGTGCGCGTCGTCGACGTCGTGTGGAACATATCTCCCGCAACCGTTGTCGTCACCGCAAGCGGTGCGGATACGAGCAAGACCTATGACGGAGTCGCGCTTTCCGAAAAGGAACTCAAAGCTCTGTTCACCGCTCCCGACAAGCTCGACGATACGGGTAAAGTCGCCGTTTCGGTAACGGTAGAAGGCGGTCTCGAAGTGCTCAACGCAGGCGAATATACCGTAATAGCGGTCGTCAGCGACGTCAACTATGTTTCCGAGGAAGCGACCGTCGGATATACGGTGCTCAAAGCGAACCCCGTCGTAAAAGCGGCAGTCAAAGACAGACTGTTGCAGGACGGCGACAAACTCTCCGTCGTCACCGTATACTTGCAGGAAGGAAGCACGGCAGGTACGATCGCATGGGACGACCCCGACACGACGCTCGTCAAGGGCGACAATGACGTGAAGTGGACGTTCGTGCCCGATGACGGTATAAATTACAACGGCGATTCCGGCAAAATTAAGCTCGTCGTCGGCGACGAAGTACTGACGGGTCTCGTGCTTACGCAGGCTCCCGACAAGACGGCATACAACTCGCTCGACGACTTTGATCCGACGGGTATGATCGTCACGGCGACTTTCGACGATCAATATGAACAGGTCGTCACAGACGAATGCGAGATAACCGTTGAAAACGCTGCCGAAGGCGGCAAGATAAGCGGCGCTACGAAGAGAGTCGTCGCGGAATACGGAAACATGAAAGTTTACGTTGCAATAACCGTGACGTTGCTCACCGTCGAAATTCCCGCGCTCGACAAGACGGAGACCGAATACAACGCTTCCGTTCAAAGCGTGACCGTCGAGGAAAACAGCCTCTACGAGATTGTCGACGGCAATACCGGAGTCAACGTCGGAACGTACAAACTCAAGCTCGGACTCACAGACAAAGTCAACTATGTCTGGAGCGACGGAACGTCGGAGAACAAAGAACTTTCCTGGAAGATCACCCCCGTGACCATATCGGGAGAGATCGTCCTGCCGGATAATCTCGTGTTTGACGGCTCCGCAAAAGAGGCGACGTTCAGGCTTGTGCAGGGCACGCTGTACGGCGACGCGCAGACGGGCATTTCCTACGAGCTGCCCGACGGTACGAAGCTCGGCGGCGCTCCCTCCGAAGCGGGAGTATACGAAGTTGTCGCTACGCTTCCCGACACGGTCAACTACCGCTTCGCGACGGATACGGAATATTCTGTCTCGATGACGATACAAAAGAGAGTCATATCGATCACGACTATCGGCAGCAGAGAGAAGGTCTACGACGGCATCGAAGTAACGGAAGAACAGCTTGCGGAATTCTTCTCCGCGACGGACGGCATAAAGGTCAACGTCAAGGTCGACGGCACCGTTCTCGACGCGGGTACTTACGAGATCACCGCGACGATCGATTCTCCGAACTACACCGCTGAACCCGTCGTATGCACATATACGGTCAGAAAGGCGTCGAAGGCGATCTCGGCTACTCTCAACGTCGGTTATCTCAAACTGGACGTGTCCGTCAACGGAGACGATACGAGTGTCGAGTATTCGCTCGACGGCAACGTATGGGCACCTCTTGACGGCGAAATAGCTGTCGGACTTCAGGAAAAATATACCGTCTGGGTCAGATACGGCGAGAGCAAGAACTATGTCGAAGGCACGCCCGTGAAGCTCGAAAAGAACATCACCGTCGAGGCGCTTGCGCAGTACGTCGAAGAACGCTTTGAGGGCGACGCGACTCTTGCGGACGTCAAAGACATAGAGCTTCTCGAAAGGCTTGCCGCGGCGGCAACGGGCTCCGATGCGGAACTCGAAGCGAGAGTGGCAGAGCTGTCGGAACAGAAAGAAACCCTCGTAAACGGCGCGAGCAGCGCGGTTGAAAAAGCGCTCAAGATCGGCGGAAGATTGAGAGGATACGCGGGAGCGGCGGCATCGGTCGCGGTGGCTCTCGGAGGAATCGCGATCGCGGCGGCATTGGGCATTACGGTAAAATCACGCAAGGGAGGAAGAAAAAATGAAGAAAAGTAAGTTTGTGACGGCGGTGCTCGCCGTGATGGTAATAGTGCTTGCGGCGTCATTGACCGCTTGCGTGACCGAAGAAGACAAGCAGATAGACGAGGCGTTCGCTCTCGCGGCAAAAGGAGATTATCTCAAAGTGGAGGTCTCCGACGACAACGGCGTCTTTTATATCTATGACAACGGAGTCGTGACCGATTTGTACGACCTCGGCGTAAAATTCGAAGAAGTTGTCGGACAAAAAGGGGAAGCGTTCAGATTTACATCTAAAAACCTGAAAGAAGGGTACGTCTGCGAAAAGAATACCGCGTCGGGCAAAATTTCTCTGTCGGCAGAACTCGTCGGCACGTCTTCGCTCGCGGGAGGAATAGACGGAGCAAAGGTCGTCCTCGTTGCCAATACCGTAACAAAGGAAGTGACCACCTTCACCGTGACGTATACGGATGAAAACGGCTACAAGGTCAGGATAACCCTCGCGTAAAAAACGCGCATAAAGAGCGCAGGCGGTCCCGTCGGTACGGGACCGCTTTTTTTGTTTCTCGTCGGATCGCAGAGCGCTCGCGGGCAGGATAGCGGAGAGGGCAGTTGCGGACGACGGAGAAAAGGCGCGACATCAGCTACTCGCAGAACGGTTGATGAAGGTTATGAATTTTACCGAATATATGTCGCAGACCGTGTAGGTGTTGTTGTTGGGGTGAAAGAGCACGAAGTATTTGTCCGCGACGGCGTTGAGAAGCCCCGACTTTGTGACGAGGTTGGACGCGCCGATCAGAAACTCGCAGATCACGGCTTCGCCTTTGTTCATCGACAGCACCTGTTGCATGGATCCTATGTAGGGATTTTCGTTGAAATCTTCTTGTTTATCCGGTTTGAAATCTATCATGTCCACTCCTTTATTTTTATTTGTCCGTGTTGATTAAAATGCGTTTATGTGTAGTAATACGCCTGTGTCGGGGAGTAAAAACAATGCTTGCCGACAGACGCTGTCAGTACGCCCGAATCGTTGGGGAAATACTGCCTGCAAGACGACGAAAAAGGATTGTAAAACCACAGCGCGTTGCCGACTGCGTTCAGCTTGCCGCCGCCTATCGCCCATTCCGCGATCTCGTAATGCTGTTCCGTAGGATTCATGTTGTAGAGATTCTGCGGATTGCTTTGTCCTCCTATCGACGTCATCGCGCAGTCGAATTGATAGGGCGCGAATATCACGTCGCGCAGAGTCGGATATCTGCCGTATTCGCCTTCAAGGGCGTTGACTCTGTTCATCACGACAGTCGCAACTGCACGCATACCCGTGTCTCCTTCGCCGCCGGCTTCGCATTGTATAAGCCTCGCAAACAACTCAAGATCGGTCATACTGTCATAATATTCGGCAAACAGGGCGGGCGTGAAAACGTCCTCGAGACGAGAGACGTTACGCGCGCGGTCGCAATTAAAAGTGTAAAAAACGGCGTGCCGTTGAAACGACGCGCGTTGACCCGACAGCCTTATTGTGGCAAAAAGCAAAGTCTTTGAAATGACCGTTTTTGAAAAATCCGCATCCGTTTTGTCCATATCTGCATTATTATACAGCTGTGGCGAATTCTGTTTGACAATGTACAAAAGAGTAGCAATTTTGCGCGGCATTGCCGAAAATCAACGAGAAAAAAGGACAAAACGCAGAAAAAAAGGAAATAAAACGGGCTTTGAGAGATTTGAGAAAAATATTCCCCGTATGTGTGCGTAAACACTGCATGAAACGGATTTTTTGCCGGAAAATGAATAAAATCGGGAGAGAAGAGTGTGATCTGCGCCTTTTTTTAATTTACATAAAAAGAGCAAAAATACAGGTAAAAAACAAAAAAATCGCATTTTTGTTTTTTACTTCATTTGAAACAAGTGTAAAATAAACGCGATTTTGCATAATTATAATCGGCGCTTTTCGTTTGTTCCATATTTTTGCATAAAATCGGATATGCGACGATATTTATTCGCAAAGCCGTCTTTTCGTTTGCTTGCGCGTGTGTTTTTTGATTGTCGTTTTTTACCTTTTTTTATGCTCTTGCTTGCGTCAGTCCGAGATTTTAAGATCGTTTTAATCTTTTTATTCAAATATGTAGGTGCAATATAATGCGATTACGCAAGGAGGACGGACTATGAGAAAAAACAAATTGCTTATAGCCGCTTTAATACTGACAGTCGTTTTGACGTCGCTTGTTTTCGTTTCGTGTGACGAGAAGGTTGTTTCCTACAACGTCACTCTCGAAACGGGAGAAGAAACGGCGCTCGGCTTGTCCGACGTCACCGTTCTCGAAAAGGCGCCCGAAGCGCCCGTCAGGGACGGATACCGTTTTGAGGCGTGGTATCTCGACTCAGAGTACACGCAGATCGCGGAGTTCCCGATGCAACTGAACGGCGACGTCACGCTGTATGCGAAATGGACGACGCTTTACAACGTCAGTTTCGTCGTGAACGGAGGTACGGAGCTTGAGAGCGTTACCACGGACGTCATCGAAACTTCGCCGCGTACATACCGCGACGGGTTTATTTTCGACGGCTGGTATACCAACCCGAGACTGTCGGGCAACGCGGTCAAATTCCCGTACAAGCCGACAAAAGACGTCACGCTTTACGCAAAGTGGACGCAGGATGTCGGCAGCGCGGAATATGTTGAAAACAAGACTTATCCCAACGCGGGCGTCTCTATCAAGAAGATAAAAGAATACTTCAAGGCGATGAAGGGTACCGCGCTCGACGTGGATACGCTTCTTTCGACGACCAACGGTACCGCGCGCGTTCAGGTGCAGGCGAATCTGCCTGAAGGCGAGAGCGCGCAGTTTATGTTCAAGGTCTCGATGCAGGACGACGAGGACGCTGCGTTTGCGCTTTACGCGGTCAACGACGAGTTCTATCTCGACCTCGGCAACGGACAGGCGTACGTTCATCTCAACGATTTCAAAGCCGATTATCTGATCGCGATACTGCAAAAGGCGGGCGCGGAGATAGATCTCGAGGAGCTTCTCGGAAACGTCGGCGGCATGAACGTCTACTCGATGTTGATAAATATGTTGTTTGCGTCTCCGTCTTACACGACGGTCACGCGCGTAGAGACGGGAGAGCTTGTCAGGGAGACGTATATCGGAGAAGTCAAGATCAACAGCGTTATCGGCGGCATCAAGGACTTGCTCAACAGTCTCGGCGGAGGTCTGGAAGAGCTTATCGGATTTGAACTGAATCTCAATTCTCTGTTCAACTGGCTCGAAGCCGCGATCCCGCAGATCAAGATGAACATTCAGGTGGACATCGAAGACGGAGTCATCGTGAATATGGGCGTCAACGTGGCGGACAACGCTACGGGCAGCGTCGGAGACGAGCTCCTCGACTGGCATACTACCAAGATCGGATATTACGATTATCCTATATATATCGATATACCGACCGATCTCGAGTCGAATTCGAGAGAATTCTCTTTTACGAACATAGCGTTTGACGTTGATCTGACTCTTTCGGCTCCCGACAGCGGACTTGACGTCGCAAAGCTGATCGGGCTTTTCACCGACGACGTGCCGATCCCCGAAAACACGCTGGTGATCGACGGACAGTTCGGTTTCAGGCTGTCGGCGAGAGTGGATCTCGATCTCAATTATGCAAACGCTTCGGTCGACAGGAATCTGATCGCGCTCGACCTTTACGTCATAGGCGCGGACGGTGAACCGAGCACGCAGGAGCCCGTACTGGGTATATATTACAAGGACGGCGCGTTCTACGTTTCGCTCTCCGACCTCATACCCGATTACTGGAAGGCTAAAAACATCAAGATAGAGGCAAATCTCGACGCGCTGATAAGCGATCTCGTAAAACTCGTCACCTCGGCGATAGACGGGGCGCTCGGCGTCGATTTCGATGAGGCGCAGGGTCTGTCTCTGTCAGGAGGCAACGTCTACGAAGCCTCTTTGCTCGCGGACGGCGACGACGTCAGGACGATCATAAGCCCGACGGTGAGCGGACTCATTTCGGCGATAGTCGGCGTTATAGGCTTGCAGGACAACGTCTACGTCGACGAGGCGGGAGACAGCATCGTCATAGAGGTGAACCAGAAGTTCTTTGACGTCATCAACGGCTTCCTTTCCGACGGCAATATAGTATTGCCCGAAGGACTCGGCAATATGAGTCTGTCGGTCAATTTTTCGGAAAACGGTCTCGATGACATAGTCGCGACGGTCAACCTCGGCGACGAGGCGGAGCCGCTCGAAGCGGTGCTCCGCGCACACGGTTTCAAAGTGGGATTCCTCGAGGGGACCTTGCAGGATCTTCAAAGCTACATCGACGAGCGCACTCAAGGAGAGGAGTACACTTCCAACCTCGGCGATCTGATATATTCGGTACTTGCGGGCGCGGAGATAAACGCGTACGGAGGACTTAGCGTTGAAGAAGGAGAGTATGCTCTCGGCAAGATACTCAAGGCGCTCGGAATGCTCGATACGGGCAAGGACAATCCCGTGCTCGGAATTACGGGCAATACCGTGAACGGCGAAGGAAAGAGCGTTTACGAGGCGGGCATAGACTTGCTTGCCGCATTCTCTCTCGATTGCGACGAGCCGCAGAACAGCAGGATCGCCGTCGAGCTCAAGAAGACGGGCGCGGACGAAATACTCGTCGGCATTTACGGATATTACGAAAACGGCGTATCCACCGTCCTTCTCGACCTGAGCGGAGTGAAGACGCAGTTCATGCAGCTGCCGGTCTACAAGTTCGAATTCGATTTCGCGACATTCGTGACCGATCTTATCAAGGGCATAAAAATCGGGGATAAGAACCTTGCCGATTTCGATCTCGCGTTTGATCTGAGCGGACTCATCGGCGGTGCCGACGGGGACGCAGAGGCTCTGATAATGACCGAAAGCGACGGGACTGCGGGCGGCACGGAGCTCACCGAAGCGGGCGCGATACTCGTCGGACTCAACACGGACAAGATAACAGCGAGCGTTGCGTTTGCGACGATAATCGGTCTGCTTGAAGTTATGGGCGTCGATACGGGCATCAGCCCCGACGCGCTCGATCTTAACGCGGACATATCTTTGAGTGCGCACGGCGTTAATCTCGATCTCGGAGGCACGCTTCCCAAGGTCACGGAGTACGCTCCGGACGGAGCGGCGCTTCCGACCGAATACGGAGCTTACGCTCTTGCGCTCGAAGCGGGCACCGAGGCATATCCGATCACGATAGGAGAGGCGGCGAGCCTTGACGCGGCGATCGCCCGCGCGAAGGCAAAGGCGGAAAATGCTAACGACAACCTGTACGACACCGTGTTCGACCTTGCCAACTCCATGCAGGCGAGCATGACCGTAAAGCTTGCCAACGAAAAGGATACGATAGACATTGCGGCTATGCTCAACGGCATACTCGCAAAAGAGGGGTCGTACATCGATTTCCCGATAAATCTGACCTTTGACAAGAACGAATCCGACATATATGTCGATCTCAAATGGGATCTGCATCTCGACGATCCTTACAATACCAAGATATACGTCGAGCTGCGTTACGAACAGAAGAAGATCCTCTCTCTCGGCATTTATCAGAACGATCTCTATATAGATCTCGAGGGTCTCGGTCTGTTTGAATTCGTCGTGAAAAACAGCGAGCTTGCGTCCAGCCTGTTCACTATGCTCGACGAGCAGATGGGAGTTTTGCGCGATACCGACATCGGCGCGCTTCTCACCGATCTCGTAACGGGCGCGGGCGGCGCTTCCGAGGACGGAACGACTGCAACGCCCGACGCAGGCGGAGAAGAAAAGCCGGATACGACGATGGCGATCCTCACGGCAATTCTCGGAGACGTTTCGATATACGACGGCGTGATAACCGCAGACATTTCCGCTGCGACGGTCGATACGATATTCAACGCGCTTCTCGGCGCGACGTTCGGCGTCAAGATGGAGATAGCGGGCGCAGAGATAGACATTGAGACGGGTCTTGTCAAACTTCCGATAGTGTTCAACGACACATTCAACGTCAACGCTCAACTCGCGCTTGAGCCGAGCGAAGAATTCACGGTCACCAACGAATCGGACAAAGAGCTTGACGCAACCGACGGCGAGGCCATGGCAAGGAGCCTGCTCGAATGCCTGAATATGGACTTCAACCTCGATATAAAGACGAACAACATAGATTCGCCCAACAACAGATATCTGAGGGTCAGGATCAAGAACTATATCAAAGGAAGCGCGGAGGAGACGCTTGCGAACACGTCAAAAACGGTGAATGCGGAGTCTCTCGTCATCTCGATCTACACGGTCGGCAGCGAAGATCTCTTCAATAATACACAGGCGGGATACGGCGACGCCATACTGCACGTCGTTCTCGATTATTCCGCGGACGCTCCGGAGAAAAACATGTCGATAGTGCTTGCGGAGGACAAATTCGTCGTTCTCGGCATAGATCTTGCCACGATGGATCTGCTCACGAGCAACCTGAGCTTCAACATGGACATAGTCGGTATGCTTTCGGGCGTAATGCAGGGCATCATCGATTCGCTCGTATTCACCGAGGACGGCGTCGAAGTCGAAACTCCGACGATAGATTCTTCGATGTCCGAGTCGACAGAAGAAGGTGAAGAGGCGGCTCCGAGCCCGTTCGACGGTCTTGACGTGATGCAATTGCTTTCCGGAGGCATCAACATCTCGTTGCTTTCGACGGGCACCCTCAATATCGACGCAGAGCTGGATCCTTATATATTCAACAAGCTCATCGACGACATTATGGGAGGAATGGTTTTCGGAGAAAATTCCACTCTCGACGTGGCGAGTATTTTCGGAGACAACTATTTCAAATACGTCGTCTGGGACAGACTCAACACGCAGGACAGAACGAGCAGATTCTGGCAGACTCTGCGCGCACAGCTGTTTGAGATGATAAAAGGAGTCATGGGAGATTTCGGATTTGCGGCGAATATTCTTCAAAACAGCATTTATTCGTTGATAGACGACGTTGTTTATGAGATAGTCGCGGCAATACTGCCCATGCCGATATACAACGAAGTGCACGCGGGAGTCAATCTCGTCGACGGCACCTTGTCCAATATCTATATCACGGGATACGATCACAACGAAGACGTAGTCAACGAAGACGGAGAGGTTTTGACATATTCGAACGGCTCGACCTATATCGAATACACGACCAATTCCGCCCGCAACGTGAATTACAAGACGGAGATAAATCTGTACGACTGCTTCGATTCGGTCGGCGATCCCGACAATACCGTCGACGGCTCGCAGACCCCCGGCATAGTCAACTGGGGCAACATGGAATTCGATATGACATTCGATCCGCTGGCATACAGCTTTGACGCGGGCACGGCGGATACCGGATTTATCAAGAACTTTATGGTCGACAAGATAGCGACTTATCAGCAGGGTACGACGGTAATGAAGGCTAATGTCGAATTTTATCTGTACGACGAAGAGACGCAGACCTTCGGCGAAAAGATCACGACGACAAGCGACCTCGGACTTCTCGGTTATGCACAGAACGAGAATTTCGAGACGGTGACCCTTACGGGAGAAGCGAGGGTATCCTTCCCCAACGGGGTGTCGAGGACGAGGCAGTTTACGATCACGGTACAGCCCGATCTCGATCCCGCGCTGATAGAGACTGTCACGCTGCACGCATACGACAGTGCGCCGTCGTCGATCATCGTCTATTTCAGAAATATGACGTCGCGCAGAGTGGAGATGTCCGCGATAAGCAAACTGACGATGCCCTCTCCCACGATAGAGGGCGGCACCTATGAGGCGACCGTGACGTTTGTCAACGGAAAGAGCGCGGCGGTCAACGTCGAATATCTGAACAGCGTGATAACCACTCTCGGAAGCAACGGAGAGAGCGGGGTTTACGAGCTCGATCTGTACGCGTTCGACGAGACGCTCGACATCATGAGTCAGCTCCCGACCAAGTTGTTCTTCGCATATCCCGACGGCGTGTACGGCGCGATAGACGTTGAATTCTGGGAAGTTGATGCAGAAGTGTTGCAGGCGTTCAAGACAAAACAGCCGTCCGATCTCGGAGGCATGGAATTTGCGGCAAGGGCGACCGTGGGAACGGGAGCTCTGACGCAGACGCTCGATCTCACCGTCCGCATAAAGGGCAAAGAGGTCACTTCTCTGACGATAGACGGAGAGGAAGACACGGTGGTGATCAATCCTTACGATTACTATCTGTACGCGTTGAGCGCGACGGATACGACGGTGTTCTCCCCGTGGCCTGACAGCGTGACCGCGAATTACGTTTACAACGGAACCGCATGGGAAGAGGACGTCAGAGTGGTATTCACGACCGCATTCGATTTCTCGACGATGAGTTATGACGCTCCCGGCGTTTACGGGGCGACCGTCTCTCTCGACAAGGAGTCTTACGGCAATTACTTCACATGGTCGCAAGACATAACCGTCGACGTTCAGAGCAACGTGATCGAGGGTATTTACTTTGACAGATCTTTGAGGAGAAATACCGTTACGGTCAACGCGCTTTCGTTCAATGCGATGACGGCGGAAGAAAAAGCGGAGCTTTTCCCGACCACGGCGTGGGTGAAGTTCACAAACGGTTACAAACTCGCGCTTCCGATACGCTGGACGGACAGAAACGGCTATGCGCTCGACTTCTCGACGCTCACTTTTGACGCGAACGATTACGAAGTGAGCGTATATGCGGAGATAGGCTTCAGCGGCGAAGTCGCGACGACCGCGGCGGACGGCACGGCGCTTTCGGAAGAACAGATCGCGGCAAATCAAGCGGCGATGGACGCTCTCGAAGCGGCATTCTATCAGAGATTTGCGATGACGGTCAAAGTAAACGGCTCGCTCGATTATCTCGGCACCGGAGTGACCGTGGATCCGAGCGGTGAGTCGCTCGAAGCGCAGCTTCCCGCGACGGTGACCGTCGGCGACGAAAACACGAGTTTTGAAGTTGCCGTCACCGGCTGGAACGTCAGCGGCGTGGATTATTCCGCGCAGGGCGGCGAATACTTCGCGGCGGCAAGTTTCGAATATTGCGGCAAAACATATACGGTACTCGTACCCGTAACGGTAATTAAAACTGACATTCCCGCACAGCCGGATTCCGGCGAAGCGGGAGTCTGAACGGGAAAGGAGACAGACTATGACAAGAAAAAGATACAATATAGCGGCGATAGTCACCGCACTGCTTCTGATAGCGGCGGTCGCTCTGACCTTCGTGCTCGGTGAGACGGTAAAAGACATCGTTACCGGCGGAGGAGCGCATTCGGCTTATGCGGCAGAAATATCCGTTGACGAAGGTTACGTCGCCAACGGAGACGTCGCCTCGGATTACGATCCCGTCGCCGTCGCGCGTGAGCTTGGTTATGACGACAGCAAGATACAGGTCATCGACGGCGAAGACGGTTGGTCCAAATATATCGAAGGGAATGAAAACACCGCGGGTTACTACTATTATCTTGCAAAAGACGTTAAACTCACGGTACCGGAAGGCGGACTCGTCTTCCAAGGAGTACTCGACGGCTGCGGTAAGACGATAACTCTCGATATGCAAAAGACGGACGTTACGAACGATACCGGAAAAGGTAAAGTGTTCGGCGGAATGTTTTCCAAGATAAGCGGAGGAGCGGTCAAGAATCTCAAAGTCGACGTAACGACGTTTTCGATCGGAGTAGACAACGTCGGCACCGTGGCGGGCATAATTGCGGGACAGAGCAGCGGCGAAACGATCATTCAGAACGTGCGCGTCGATCTCAACTATACGCCGAGCGGCACCGACGTCAACAATCCGGGACACTACGGCGGGGACGCAAACCCGAATTATCTTTACGACGCCGCGCAAAAGACGAATACCGATACCGCTCACAACTTTCTGATACTCGGCGGAGTGATAGGCGACGTTGCGAGCACAACGACTATCGACGAAGTCAAGGTTGCGGTAAACGCAAACAAGGGTTGCGAGCCCGTCACTTCGGGAGACGACACGATCCCCGGATTCGGCATAAGCGGTTGGAGAGCTGCGGATGACAGCAGTCAATATTATATTCTCGGCGGTTTCGTCGGCAGGATAAACGGCGCAACGCTCACGATGACCAACGTCAACCTCGAAGGCGACGGAAAGATCCTCAACTACAACGAAAGCGAAGACTCTGCGGGAGGCTTATGGGGAATCGGCGCCAAACACCGCAACAATTACGGCTATGCGGGCGGATTTGTCGGCGAGATAATGACAAACGGCGCGTTTCTCGAAATAAACGGACTCAACTATCTGTTCACAGGCGCTTTGGGTAAGACTCATATGAACAAGTCCAACGCGACCGGCGCGATCGTCGGCACGGGCGGCACCGATTCCAACAGAGCTTCGATCAGCAACGTATATTATGCTTCCACGAGTACGCAGAGGGCGACTTGGGTCATGGGCGACAACGAAACGTACAACGGCGGTATAGTTTACGATATCGGCGCGCCCGTTTACGTCAGCGGAGGCAAGCTCGTCATTCCCGCACAGCAGTCCTCCGTGTGGACGGAAGGGGAAGACGTGCTCTATTCCGTCAAGGACAGAGACGGCAACGTCTACAACGTCGAAAGCTATATGATAGTCGCAGACGAAGCAGATACGGGAAAAGTCTATCTGACCATGGATATGTTCGCAAACGTCGGATTTGCTTCGCCGAGCAATCAGCAGGATTACGGCACGCTGTACACGCTCAATTACCTGACGATGGGAAGTGCGGATATAGCGGAAGGCTTTTCGTACGACGCGGAGACGGAGATATATTCCTTCTCCAAGACTTATGACGGCGCGGCGAATAAAAAGGATGTCGGCATCTATCTGACCGCGGGCGAAAAGAATAATGTCATAGACGTATGGAGCGGAAGCACGAACAGCGGAAACGCAGGCAATTATACGCTCTCTTACGACACTTCCAAATACGCTGCCGCGGGAGTTCAGGCAATCGGCTTGACCAACGCGGAGGGCAGATACCTTGTTGACGAGCAAAACGCGATGCTGTGCAAGCTCAACGTGTCCGAAACCTCACAGATAAAGATAAGCATTGCAAAACTTCCCGTGACGATCGCGTTTACGGGTGAAGGCAACGTAACTTACGGCGACAGTCTCGTCGTTGTCAAGCAGAACAACCCCGTTGCGATAATCTCCGTCAACGGAGTCGACACCGACGTCACGCCCGACGCGTTTACCGCGTACTCTCTGGGCGGATACGTCGAAAAGACCGCGGCGGGCACGCAGATAACCTTGCAGATAACCGATCCCGTGATGAACGGTATGGAGCTTAATTACGAGTTCACGCTCCTCGATGGCACAACGACCGTCAAGCAATATCAGATCACGGGTGCGCTCGGTCAGGACAGATTCACGACGACTGAGATCGGCGAAGGAGCGCAGATAATCTTCGTTCCCTCGACGGAGCTTCCCGACGAAGTCGCGTTCGTATATTCGTTCGCGTTGAGCGCGGACAGCGAAGAGTGGACGGCGGAGATGCCTTCTGCGGCAAACAGATATTACGTCAAAGTCGAATTCGACGATCCCAACTACGCTCTCGGCACGAGCGTATACACGTTCACGATCATCGAGAGCGTAAACGTGATCACGACAGACAAAGTCGTTGACGGGGTGTATACGATCGAATACCTCAACACAGTACAGAAGCTCTGCGACGCGCTTCGCGAGGCAGTGGATTACGACGGAGTTAAAGAGGAGACCGACTATTTCGTATACACGATCGGCGGAGAAGAGATCGCGACGGCGCTTGCGGTCGGCGAGCAAGGTTACACCGTAACCGCGACCCTCAAGAGCCAGCGCTACGAGGACGCGAGCGTCACGTTTGACGTCGTCGTCGTCACGCAGAAGATATACGTTACGGGCGAGAATTTCAATGCCGAATGGGCGGAACTTCAGAACAAGGTTTACGACGGAGAGGCGAAGACCTCTTTCGGACTTACGACCGCGGACGAATTCCTCAAAAATTACGCGATAACTTACAGCGCGGCGGAGGACGGCGAATATACGTCCGTCTCCGAAGTCAAAAACGCAGGCTATTACAAGATCTCGGCGACTTCGGCGGATCCCAATTACGAGATCGTCGACTCGTCCGAAGGGTTGGGCGTTTATTATGTCGAAAAAGCTACCCCCAAGATAGATTACAGCGGCATCGAGGTCGGCATCGCTTACGGCGAAGCGGCTGTTACGGGCGGCACCGATCCCGTCGTTACGGGCGTTTACGACGTTGCGGACTTCGAGACCGTGACGCTCACGGAGAACGGAGAAGTCTATACGGCGCTTTCTGTCGGTGCGGGCGGAAAGATAACCGTCACGGCAACCGGCTTCACCGTTGAAAACTCGGATAACTACAATGAGGTCGTTATAGTCGGCAAAGACGTCGTCGTGGACAAAGCGGCGGTCACCGTCTCCACGGTAAACCGCAACGTGACTTACGGCGACGAGCTCGCATACGCCGCGACCGACTTCTACGAGTCCGTCGTCGGACTTGTCGGAGGGGATTCCGTCACAGCGGAATATTCGACGGCTTACGTCGTCGGTACGGCAGCGGGCAGCGTCGAGGAAGTCGTGATTACGTTTACATTCGTTTCCGGCAATGCAGAGAACTACGTCTTCAACGGCGGGGAGCCCGTCAAAGCTCAACTGACGGTGGGAAAGAGACTGATAAACGGCTCTCTCGTCGCTCCCGATTCCGTTTACGACGGCATGCCTTACGACCTCGCTTATATACAGAGCGAGAGCATCGTCGAAGGAGACGTCGTCAACTGTACGGTCAAATATTCAAAGGATAACGTATCCTATGTTTCGGGCGCGCCCGTTGACGTCGGAGATTATTACGCGGGCATCACGTCCGTGGACAATCCCAACTACGAGATGGGAACGATTGCGGGCGGAGTTGCGTTCAAGATAACCAAGGCGCCTGCGCCCGAGATCGTGCTTACGGTCAGACAAGATCTCGTCTACGACGGCAAGGTCAAATCCGTATCCGACGTCGTTGACGTCTCGGTCAACGGACTTTGCGCGGGAGACGAAAGCCTTGCGGGTCACGTCTCGACGCTTTGCCTCGCGACAATGCTCAATGCTGGCGAATACGAGATAATCTCCACGCTGTCGGGTCTTGCCAACTACGAGGATTCCGTTCAGGCGAAGGCAACCGTCGTCATAGGCAAGGCTCCCGTTACCGTAACGCTCAAGGATAACGGCGTCATATACGGCGACGCGCTTTCCAACCTCGTGTATTACACCGGGGTCGAAGGACTTATCGGCAGCGATACTTTCTCCGTGACGGAGGAGATATTCAGCGAGGAATACGTCGCGGGTCAGACTGCGGCGGGCACGGTGATAGAGGTGCAGCTCGTCTACACGGTCGACAACGCGGATAATTACGTCGTCAACGGCGGCGAAGAACTCAAAGCTACGCTTACCGTCGTCAAGCGCGTACTTGCGGGAAGCATCAACGCTCAAAGCCGCGTTTACGACGGCACTGCTTACGACGGCGCAACCGCGGAGTGGAACAACCTCGTCGGAGGGGATACCGTCGTCGTCACGTTCGAGTATTCGACAAACGGCAAGGATTATACGACGCAGGCTCCCGTCAACGCGGGCAGATATTACGTCAGGGCGGCGGGCGTCGAGGACAACGGCAATTACGAAGTCAACGCGCTCGAGACCGCCGTGTTCAACATAAGCAAAGCTGCGGCTCCAGTCATCAACGCGACTGCGAAAGACGTCGTTTACAGCGGACAGCTGATCAATCCCGCAGGCGTGGTCGGATATACGGTCGATGGGCTTGTCGCGGGCGACGAAGCGCTCGCGGACGGCGTCAGCGCATACTGCGCCGAGACTATTCTCAACGCAGGCACTTACGAAATCGGGCTCGTTCTCAAAGGACTTACAAATTACGAAGACGCGCAGACTGTTTTCGTCGACCTTATCGTCGCGCGTGCGGACAGAGTCATGCAGGCTACGGCGCGCACCGGTTACGGCTATATCGAGATCTCGGTCAGCGAAAGAGACGCGGTCGAATATTCCTTCGACGGCTCGAAGTGGCAGGCGCTTCCCTCGGACGCGAGACTGTCGGTTGAAGTAGCTCCCGTGACAAGCGTTTATCTGCGCTACGTTCAGACGCAGAATTACAACGCGACGCAGGCGAGCAAGGTGGACGCTTATATCACCTACGACGTGCTCGAAGAATACGTCGGCAGGAATTATTCTCCCGTCATAGTCAGCTTTGAAAACGCCGATGAGATCGCGACCGTGCTCGGCTGGCAGGACGTCGCAGTCGGGCAAAAGAGCGACACTTACGAAGCGGTCGTGGGCAGCTTGCAGAACAAATACGACAGCCTGATCGATTCCGCAAAAGAGACTGTGATCTCGGCTCTCAACGCGGGTGCAAATCTGTCCGGCTATCAAAAACTCGCGGCTACGGTGATCTCCGTATCCGTCGGAGGGCTCGCGCTTGCAGTCGGGATCCTGGCTGTCAAAAAGCGCAAGGGAGGTATAGACAATGAAAAATAAGAAAATGCTTCTGATCGCGGCGATCGCGATCCTCGCGGTCGTTCTGACGACGGCGTTTACCGCTTGTAATACCGAGGAAAAGATATACGAGCAGATCTTTTCCGTATGCGCAAAACAAAACGACCTCGCAGTCACGGTAAAGCAGGGCGACGTCACCGTCTATACCTATGCCGACGGAGTCGGTTCGAGCGATTTCGAGGACCTCGACGTGGACGCAAACGCTTATATCGAGGTCGGCAAGAACGCGGGCAAGACGCTTACGCTCGACGATCTCGCAAGCGACGTCAAGAGATCTTACGAGGAGGTCACGGGCGAGTTTGAGATCGAAGGCAAGCTTGCAAACGCGAAAAAACTTCTCGGCATAGACGTCACCGCAAATATTCACCTCAAAGGCAATTACATTACCGGCAAGGTGGAAATTTACGAGGTGACTTACGTCCACAACGGTTTTGACGTGACGATAACTCTTGTCTGAATTTTAGGCAAAGACACCGGGCGGCGCAAAGGCGCCGCCTTTTTTAATGCAAAAAGTCACAACTGTTTTTTATCTGACCGAGGTTGCCTGTTTTGCCTTGCAGAAGAACGGACGTAAACAAGCGTCGCGTCGTCTGTCGTCGTTTCCGACAAGGACATTTTGCGGAGCGAAAGGAGAGGACTGTCTCACCGGCAGTCAGAGAAAAGAGGTTTGAGTCGCAAAGCGAAGTCTTAATAATAAAGCGAAGGGGGCAATTTGTTTCCGATAGTCTGCCATTCGTTTTTCCGCGCGCTGTCGTAAATATCCGCCTCTTAATCGTTGCGGGAGATCGGAAAACGCACGTCGGGGCGCCTGAAAGGCTTTTGGGCACAAATCCGACTGCCGCCCGTGAGATTTATCGCCGGCAACGAAAAACACACTTATTTTGCGCGTAGCGCGCCCGTGTGCGTGACAAAACGCGCCGTAACGCGTGCGATAATACATTAATATGTGCGGCAACTCAAAAGCGCGAGTCCGGGAAGGACTGCCGTTTCCGTCCCGCCTCTTTGCGGGGCGTGCTCCGAGACGAAGAAAAATCTCTTTCGCAAAATCCGCGCAATGTGATATGCCTGAAATCCGACGGTCTATCTTTCCTCTCTGAAATAGTTGAGACCGAGTCCGGTCGGCGCTCCCGAATTCTTGCGCTTCTTTATGGAAGAGAAGATGAGAACGAGCATTGTGACAATAAAGGGCAATGCGTCGAATAGCTCTGTCGGAATAGCTGTAGACCACGAAAGCACGCTGGGGAAAGCGCTTGCCAGCGACGGCATTCTTGACTTGAGAGCGAGGAGAAAACCGAAGACGTATGAACCTCCGATCGCTCTTGCTGAAGACCAGTTGGCGAAGATGACGAGCGCGACGGCGATCCAGCCGTAACCGTTGATCCAATCGGTATTCCACAGTCCGTTGTTTATGAACAACGCCATATAGACTCCGCCAAGTCCCATTATACCGCTGCCGACGACGATATTTTTATATCTTTCGGCGTCCACGTTTATACCGACGCTGTCTGCCGAAGCGGGATTTTCGCCTGAAGCGCGCATACGAAGACCGGATTTTGTCTTCGTAATGTAAATCCAGACCACCAAAGCGATCAGGATTGCTATATAAACAAGCGCATTGTATGAGAACAGCAATTGACCGATATAAGGTATGTCCTTGAGTACCGGGATGCCTCCACCGGTTATTTCGGAGTAAAATTCAGATGTATAGCTGGGGAATTTTTTGGTGTCTTTGAGAGTTTCGCCGATAAACAGGCAAAGACCGCTTCCGAATATAGTGATTGCAAGACCGGTTACGTTCTGATTCGCTTTGAGGGTTATCGTCAGAAAAGCATATATAAGACCGCAGAACATTCCGCCTACGAATGCGCCGAGTAGAGCGAGGAACAAATTGCTTGTCGCAAGACCGAGCAGAGCTCCCGTGATTGCGCCTACCGCCATAGTACCCTCTACGCCGAGGTTGAGTGATCCCGACTTTTCGTTTAGGATCTCGCCCGTTGTGCCGAGAAGAAGAGGGGTTCCGCGGCGTACAGCTTCGCAGAGCACGATTATTATAGTCATTATCGAACTATTCATTTTTATTTACTCCTTTGCTGTTCTTTGTATTGGCAGAAGTCTTTGCAGCAGACTTTTTGGTCCCAGACTTTGCCGCGGTCTCGGATGTTGTTTTTTTAGCGGATTTGACGCTATCCGTAGTTTTGCATTTTCCGGAAGAAAACTTGCTTGTCGTTTTTCCGGTGTTTTTCTTTGCTCCGGAAGATGACTTCGTCGCAGCTTTTTTTGTCGTCTTTACGGCTTTAGGCGCGACGGGTGCGGCAACCTCTTTCTTGGATCCGTTCTCATTTTCTTTTTCGGGAGAAACTGCCTTCACGTCCGGCACTTGACCGACTTCATCTTGCGAAGAATCGGAAGTTTCACGGCTGTTTTCCGCAAC
Source organism: uncultured Christensenellaceae bacterium (assembly GCA_944383905.1). Classification (GTDB taxonomy): domain Bacteria; phylum Bacillota; class Clostridia; order Christensenellales; family UBA3700; genus Ornithoclostridium. Next base: position 198,718 of record CALWRI010000001.1, on the reverse strand, counting down.
TTCTTCGGGAGCTTCGGTGATTTCGGAGCCTGTGTCGACAAAGGATACACTGCCAACAGTATCGCAGGCATAAGCGCTCTGATCCTGCACGTTTTCCGTGACGTCGGTTTCTTCAGATGTGGGAGCCGCGTTTGTTTCGTCAAAAGCAGAAGTGACGCCCGTTGCGTTATCCGTGGTGTTTACGTCTTCGGATCTTGATTCTTTGATCTTTTTGCGGAAAGACACTTTGTAATTTATAAAGAAATCGCTTGCAAGTACGGTAAAAAGGATTACGCCTTGCAGAACGTCGCTCATTGCGTCGCTTATACCGAGCGAAGTGCGCGCGAAAGCGCAACCTCTTTCGAGAATAGACATCAGCAGAGAAGCGACGAATATTCCTATCGGGTTGAGTTTTGCAAGCCATGCGACGATGATTGAAGTCCAACCGACGCCGCCGGTTATGTTCGCGCTGAACGTATGTCCGGCAGACGAACCGCACAGTTTGAGGGCGCCCGCCATACCGATGATCGCTCCGGACAGGAACATGGTGCGGATGACGATCCATTTTACCTTCATGCCGGCATATTTTGCTGTATTGGGGCTGTCGCCTACGACGTTGAGTTCATATCCGTGCTTCGAATGTTTGAAGTATAGGAAGATTATTATCACGAGCGCGACGGCAACGAAAAGCGCGCTGTCGAACGAGAATTTGCCGATATCTATTTCGGTAAGCCAAAGAGATTCTGCTATGATCTTAAATGCAGGGACTCCTTGACCCTGAACGGCAAAAAAGTCCGTTTTCAGGGTATACGAAGCTATATACAACGCAACGTAGTTGAGCATGAGCGTCATCAGCGTTTCGTTGGTGCCGAATCTGACTTTTAGCACGGCGACGAATACAGCATACAATCCGCCTCCCAGAGTGCCGAGAAGCACGATTATTATCGCACCGAGAGGAGAGGGAAGTGAATCTCCTATAAGGAGAGAAAAAGTCATCGCCACAAGTGCTCCGACTATAAACTGACCTTCGGCGCCGATATTCCAGAATCTCATTTTGAATGCGAGCGATACGCCGAGGGATGTGATCAGAAGCGGGATGAGAGCTCTGACCATGAGCTTGAGATAGGAGGCGTTTTTGAAGTTGCCCATCAGCATCTGTATGTAGAAATTGACGGGGTTGTAGCCGAGGCAGGCAAGAAGTATTCCTCCTATGATGAGAGATAGTACGATCGCTCCCACGGTCAGGAGAAGTTTATAGCCGAGCGCAAGATTCTGGCGCTTGGAAATTTTGACGAGCGGTTCTTTGATCGTTTTAGTCATTTTGCGCCTCCTCCGTTATATTGCTGTCTTTTGCTATGCCGTATTGTTTATCGTTTTCGACGTGCAGATCGAGAGCTCCCGTCATCATCAGTCCGAGTTGTTCCTTTGTGGCTTTTTCGGCGTGAACGACGCCCATCAGTTTGCCGTGACATATTACCATGATCTTATCGCACAGTGCGAGCATGACGTCGAGGTCTTCGCCGACGAAAAGAATGCCGACGCCGTTTTTCTTCTGCTCGTTAAGGATGTCGTATATCGCATAAGACGAATTGATGTCGAGACCTCTGACGGGATATGCGGTGATGATCACGTTGGGAGAAGATTCGATCTCTCTGCCGACGAGGACTTTTTGCACGTTGCCTCCGGAGAGACGACGTACGGGCGTTTCGGTGGAAGGGGTCACGATATTGAGCTCGGAGATGAGTTGTTTTGCTTTGTTTCTCGCTTTTTTTCTGTTGACAAAAGGATTGAATTTGCCTTCAGAATAGGTTTTGAGCATCATGTTGTCGGTGATAGACATTGACGGTGCGAGCCCCATACCGAGTCTGTCTTCGGGGATAAAGCTCATCGAGACGCCCATGTCGATTATCTTTTTGGGAGGAAGTCCGATGAGAGATTGTCCTTTGTGGTTTATTTCGCCGCTTTCTATTTTGCGGAGACCGGCAATGGCTTCGCACAGCTCTTTCTGACCACAGCCCGAAATGCCCGCTACGCCAAGCATCTCGCCGCCGCGGATATAAAAGCTCATATTGTCTATCGCGACAGAGCCCTCGTCGTTTTTTACGGTAAGGTCTCGTATTTCGAGAAGAGGACGGTCAAAATCGGTTCTCGGTCTGTCGATGTGCAGTTCGATTTTTTCGCCGACCATAAGTTCCGTGAGTAGCTGTTCGTTGGCGTCTTTTGTGTCGACGGTGGTGATGTATTCGCCTTTGCGCATGATCGTCACGCGGTCGCTTATTTCAAGCACTTCGTTGAGTTTGTGCGTTATGATGATGATAGAGCAACCTCTTTCTTTCATTTTACGCATGGTTGAGAACAGCTTTTGTATTTCCTGCGTCGTAAGCACGGCGGTGGGTTCGTCGAGAATGAGAATTTTTGCACCGTAAAACAATACTTTGATTATTTCGCAGGTCTGCTTTTCGCTGACCGCCATATCGCATACCAATTTGCGCGAGTCGAGGTCGAAGCCGAAGTCGTGCGCGACTTTGTTGATTTTTTCAAAGCGGGATCTGTTCAGAAAAGCGGTTCTGAAAAATTGAACGATTTTATAATTGAGTGCCGAAAAGCACAGTTTTGTCTTGACCTTGAATCTTTTCAGTTTCTGTCTGCGTAGAGAAGACGAGTCGTCGAGTCCCTCATAAGGATAGAGAGAGTCGGCGTAAGCGAATTTTGTCTTCAGAAGGAAAGGCTCTTTTTTTTCTGCGCCCATCCAGATGTTGTCTGCCGCAGTCAGGGTATCTATCAATTTGAAATGCTGGTGTACCATACCGATACCCAGCTTTTTCGCTTCTTCCGGAGAGTGAATCGAGACTTTTGTTCCGTTTATCGAGATTTCTCCGCTGTCAGGTTGATAAATGCCGGACAGCATATTCATAAGAGTGGTCTTTCCGCTTCCGTTTTCACCGAGCAGGGCGAGAATCTCGCCCTGCCGTAAATCTAAGCGAACTTTATTGTTCGCAACTACTTCACCGAAAGTCTTGGTGAGGTTGCGGATTTCTACGATGTTGCTCATTTGAAAATCCTTGCCTTTTTGTTGATAGGTATCAGTTGTTGTGAACTTCAACTCCTGCGACCCAGTAAGGCATATCGCCGGTGATGTTGGCTACGGTTACGTTGTTGATGTCGTTGCCCTCGTTGTCTTTGAGCTGTCTGTCGACCTGCGTTACGACATATTCACCGTTCTCCTTGGTAAAAGAGAGAGCCTTGTTTGTGAAAACGTCCCATTCGGTCGTGCCTTTAGCCATCATAGCTTCGACGAGAGCGACTATTTCCGCAGCGCCTTCCGCGCAGTTTTCGGAAAGGGGAGCAAGTTCGTAAAGTCCTTTGGTGTAGTCGCCGTAGTAGTTGCCGAATTTGATCCATTCTTCGTTGCTCACGAAATTGCCCTGTTCGTCAAAACATTTCATAGCCGTTTCGATCGCGACTTTGTAATAAGCGCCCCAGTTCCAAAGAACGGAAGTCAGAACGGAAGGATCTCTTTCAACGCCCTTGTCTGCAACTGCAAGAGCCATATCGCTGTTGTAGCCGATGCTGTATACGCCGTGTGCTTTAGCGCTGGAAGAAGGACCTTCGGTGTCGCAATGCTGGGTGATGACGTCGCAGTCATAGTCTTCGATAAGAGTGTCGGCAAATCCCTTTTCGTTGGTGGGATCAAACCAGCTGTTGAGGATCATAACGTGAACTTTAACGTTGGGATTGACAGCCTGTGCGCCGAGAGTGAACGCATTTACGCCGCTCGTGCACTCCGCGGTGTCGGTACCTCTTGCGACAACATAGCCGATGTTACCGGTTTCGGTGGTAAGACCTGCAACGAGACCGGCAAGATATCTGATCTGATATATTCTGCCGAAGTAGTTGTTCATGTTGTTGTTTTGACCTTCGCCGTAGGTGTCGAGATAGCCGGTGCCGTGGGAGAAAATGATCTCGGGATACAGCTTCGCATAAGCCTGCATTTCTTCCATGTATCCGAAAGAAGTGCCGATGATCATGTTGCATCCTTCGGCGATAAGTTCTTCGATGGCAGCGTTGATGAGATCGGTCTGATCGTCAGGCAAGGAGTCCTTGATGATGATCTGCGACTTTTTGAGTCCGAGCTCTTCCTGCGCATAAGTGATACCCTGCTGATGAGCGTAGGTATAGCCGGAGGTCGACGTCACGGGATTGATGTGAAGTACGCCGACTTTGAATTCGTCATCCGTATCGGTACAGCCGGTGAAAGCGGACATGATGCCGAGGCTCGCTACGATCATGACGAGTACGGTGAGAAGAACGGTGATTTTTTTCTTCATTGTTTAACCTCCATATATTCGTTATCTTTGCGATAACTTATTTCCGAATAAAAAAAGCGCGCGGAAAATCAGGCGCGCGCAAACACGATATTGCCGTCTTCCATGCTTTCGACGACCGCGAGGCTTTCGATCCTCACGCCCTGGGCGCGCAGCATATTGCCGCCCGGCTGGAAGCGTTTTTCTATGGCTATCGCGGCGCCCGCAAGGGAAGCACCCGCCTGTTTGACGAGGTCGATGAGCCCGGTCAGAGCGGCGCCGTTGGACAAAAAGTCGTCAATGATGAGCACGACGTCGTCCGCTTTGAGATAATCCTTGCTGACGAGCACTTCGTAGTCGCGGTTGTGAGTGTAGGAGTGCACGGTGGTCTTGTATACCGTCTTGGAAATGTTGGAAGTGGCGCTCTTTTTGGCGAACACCATCGGGACGTTGAACTGCTGCGCGCAGATAGCCGCTATCGCGATGCCGGAAGCCTCAATGGTAAGGATCTTGGTCACGCCCGCGTCCTTGTAAAGGCGATAGACTTCTTCGCCGATGGCGCGCAGTATGTAAGGATCGATCTGATGGTTGAGAAAACCGTCGACTTTGAGAATATTGCCGGGGTATACGGTGCCGCGGCTTCTTATGGCTTCTTCGAGTAATTGCATAAAAACGTCCCCTGAATAATATAGTATTATTTTAGAACACGCGCGCAGGTTTAGTCAATGAGTTTGTCGGAATTTGGAGAAAAAAATGAAAAAAGAAAAGTCGCCCCGCTTATAGACGCGGAGCGCGCGACGAGCACGACGTCCCGACGGATCATCTGTTGATCCGCAGTCCTTTCGGGAAATGGTTTTTCAGAGTGCCTCCGCTCGCTTTTCCCCAGCCGAGGGGCAGACCGTTGACTGTTACCAGCGTCCAGCCGTCCTTTTCGCAAGGCAGAGTTTCTCCCATCAGATACGCGTTTGCCTGCCTGCTTCCTTCTTCGAGGGGCAACACGTTGACGGCTTCGTCCGCTTTGAGCGCGAGCGCGAGAGAATGAGAGGGCTCGAAGCGGTCCTTTACCGTCTTGCCGAGCTGTACTCCCGTGCGCAGGACGCGCAGTCTGTCGAGGTCGGGGCAGAGGTCGGGAGAGGCATAGCCGTATTCTCCGAAGAACAGATCGGCTTGCGGCGCGACTTTTAGGAAGGAAGAAAAGAATTTCCCCGCCGCCTTGTCAAACGCGCCGTTGCGCTTTTTTTTGAGAGGTCTGATTTCGTTGCGTCCGCCGCCCGTTTTGACAAACCTTGCGCAGAAATGACCTTCACCGTCCGCGAGATGCGGCATTATCCTGACCGTGCCGCGCATCGTTTCCTCGCTTGCTTTCACTCCGTAAAGAACGGGTTGAGGTATGTCGGTGACGATAGGATACAGCTTTACGTCGCCTCGGGAGTCGAGCAGTCTTTGCACGGTCTCCTCGTTCTCCTCCGCGTTGAAAGTGCAAGTGCTGTATACGAGCACGCCGCCTTCTTTCAGCATCGAGAGCGCGGTGCAGAGTATTTCGTATTGTCTCGCCGCGCAGATCGCGGGGGTATCCTTTGTCCATTCGCGCGCGGCTTGCGGGTTTTTGCGGAACATTCCTTCGCCCGAGCAGGGAGCGTCGACGAGTATTTTGTCAAAGCAGGTTTCAAAGCGCGACGCGAGAGCACGCGGATCCTCGTTGAGCACGACGGCGTTTTTTATTCCGAAGCGTTCGACGTTCTGCGACAGAGCAGCGGCGCGCGACGGTACGATCTCGTTGCTCACGAGAAGCCCGCTTCCGTTGAGGAGACAGGCGATCTGCGTGGATTTTCCGCCGGGCGCGGCGCAGAGGTCGAGCACGACGTCGCCTTCTTTTATTTCAAGTGCCGTTACCGGAAAGGTCGCGCTCGCTTCCTGAATATAATACGCCCCGGCGAGATGACTCGCGGTCTTGCCCGCATTGAAAGAAGGGGAGTAGAAATAAGCGTCTTTGCACCAGGGGACGGGCTTTGATTCCGCTTGAGGGAAAAGCGCGCCGAAGTCAAACGACTTCAACGTGTTCACGCGCAGACAGCACGGCGGCTCTTTGTCGAAAGAGGCAAAGAAGTCGTCGGCGTTCTCGCGCAGCAGCGCCTTCATCTGATTTACGAAATCGGGAGAAAGATCTGTCATTTGTCTTTGAAGCAAGATTTGTTTTACTTTTGGCAAAATTTCATGCCCGTGTAGGTTAATGCGCGTTATTTGTCAAGCGCAACGGCTTTGGGGACATGGTTTTCGTATACGAAAGCGTATCTGAAACCGCAAGAAACGAGGACTGCCGCGGCGTTTTCGAAGTCGTCGCAGAACCTTGACGGATCGTGCGCGTCGGAACCTATCGTGACAAGCTCGCCCCCGAGACTTTTGTATCTCTTTATTATCGTCGGGTCGTGATAGAGATCGCATTTCGTGCCTTTGGACGCGGTGTTGATCTCAAGCGCTTTGCCCTTTTCGACGACGGCTTTCAGTATCTCGTCGACGAGGTCGGCGTAGTCTTCGTAAAGAAGGCGTTTGTCCGGGTAGGTCGCCTTTCTCGCTATATATCCGAGGTGTCCTATCGCGTCGTAGCCGTAAGGCGCGTCCACGCTTGCCCTGACCGCTTCGAGATAGGCGGTATACGCCTGCTTTTTGGTGCGCGCGTCGAAAAACTCTCTCATATAGATGTCCACGCCTTCGACGACGTGCACGGAGTTGATGACGTAGTCCGACGGATATTCCTTTTCAACCTGAAGGTACAGCGCGTCCGCTTCCGGGGCATAGCCGTATTCGAGACCGTCAGCGAGGACTATCCTGTCCGCGTACTTGCGTTTGAGTGCGGTCATTTCGCGTTTGCGGGATACGAGGTCTATCTGCCTGACCCAATCCAGCCCGGGGAGCACGGCGCAATCCTTGTCGCAATGGTCGGTCACGGCGAGGTATTTCATGCCTTTGTTTACTGCCGCAAGCACCGCTGTTTCGAGAGGGGGCACGCCGTCGTGAGAATAGTCTGAATGTGTGTGTGTATCGAATAAGTATTCCATAGTTAAAAGTATAGCGGGCAAGAGGGCAAATGTCAATCGAACGGGAGACGCGGGCGCGCTTGACACGGCGCCGCCCCGGTGGTATCATTTTTCTTGACGGAGGTGCCTGTGTCCGATTTGAAAAACAGTTGGGATAAGTTGCTCGAGCCTCAATGGAGAAGCTCGTACATGGGAGAGTTGAGGGAGTTTCTGCGCGTTCAGTACAGGACGAAAACCGTATATCCGCCCAAAAATAAAATGCTCGCGGCTTTTGAGAACACGGCTTACGAGGACGTCAGGGTCGTGATAATCGGGCAGGATCCTTATCACGGAGAAGGTCAGGCGAACGGGCTGTGCTTTTCGGTCAACAGCGGAGTGAAGTGTCCGCCGTCTCTCGTCAACATCTACAAGGCGCTCGAATACGACCTCGGCATTGCGCCGACGACGGACGGAGATCTGCGCGGCTGGGCAAAGCAGGGAGTGCTTCTTCTCAACAGCGTGCTGACCGTAAGGGCGGGAGAGCCGCAGAGCCATGCGGGAAAAGGCTGGGAGAGATTTACCGACGAGGTCATAGAGCTTCTCGACAAATCCGCTTCTCCGATGGTATTCATGCTGTGGGGCGGGTACGCAAAGGCGAAGGGCAGGCTTGTCAGGAACCCCGATCACCTCGTGCTCACCAGCGTGCATCCGAGCCCGCTTTCGTTCTATCAGGGATTTCTGCAATGCAGGCATTTTTCCAAAGCCAACGAATTTCTCGTTTCCAAAGGATTGAAGCCTATAGACTGGAGCAAGCGTTCTCTCGCGGAATACGAAAATGCCGCGCAAAAAGAATAGCGGAAAACAGGGAAAAGCGTTATAAAGCGTAATACGGCGGCGGCGAATAATAATCGCCGTCTTTTTTATTATCGTTTTGCACGGTTTTCGCGGCTGCGTCTTCGCGATTTTGCGTTTTTTCGTCAATTATTGTTTTTTCGCTATCGCGTTTTTGCAAAAAATCGCGGTTTTTGCAATTTTTTTCGTTTGAGATTTTGCGAAAATCTTCGTTTTTGCCGTTTTTTGCGATTTCGTTGCTTCGGTTTTGCGTATTTTTCGTGACTTCGGCGGAATTTCCGTTCAGAGCGGAGAGCACGCGGGCTTTTTGCTCATCGTAACCTCCCGCGTCCTTCCGTTGAGGAGAGGGGTCTGCTTTTTCGCGTTTTGCGTTGCCCGCAAGTTTGCCGAGCAGTGAAAGAGGAAGGGAAAATCCCCCGTTTTCCTGCTCGTTTTTGCGAAATCCCGTTTTGTAAGCGTATTTTTTCACGTCCGTCGCCTGCCTTGAGTAAAATTATTTGCACAAAATAATTGCATATTGTTTTTTTATATACTATAATAAATTATGCGCGCACGGCGGAGTATAGGCGGATTTTTGCGAAAAACCGTTTTGTCGCCGCGTAAAAAGGCAATAATCATTACAGGAGTAATATATGACAAAGACGAAAAAGATAGCTTTGATAGTTGCGGTCGTGCTCGTGATAGGCGCGGTTTTTGCCGGTTGCCAAAGCTATAAATGGGGTCCTGTCGGGACGACGGACGGCAATGCGGACGTTGTCAACAACGGTTCTCTTGCCGTACAGCAGGGTAAGTATCTGTACTATATCAACGGTATGGACAGCACTTCCAACATTACCGAACCAGAGGACAACTATTTCGGCAAGGCTTCCGTCAAGGGAAGCATTATGAAGAGTGAGATCGCGGAGGACGGTTCGTTGAAAGACGTTGCGGTCGTCGTTCCCAAGATGTTCTATACCGGTTATACCGGCGGCGGCATCTATGTGTTCGGCAATTGGATCTACTATGTGACTCCGACGACGAAGACCGACAACAGCGGCGTCGTTCAGGTCAGTTATCTCGAATATTACCGCACGAAGACGGATGGCACCGAGACCCAGCAGATCACGATGATCGAAGGTTCGAGCGTTGAATACGTCTTTACCGACGACGCGCTTCTGTATTACACTTCGAGCACCCTTTACAAGGTCGGTTACACCGCAGACAAGGTCGACAAAGAAGCTATCGTGATTGCGGAAAACGTCACCGATGTCCTGTTCAATCACGCTTCTACCTACAAGAAGGGACAGAGCAGCATCGAGGATTACGTCTACTACACGCAGAGCTACGACAGCGACAGCCTGCTCAGCGGCAACAAGGTATACGCTACCGACGGCGGTACGCCCGTGCTTCTCGCGGACAGCAAGACTTACGGTACGGACGGCGCGGACGCAAGCAAGGATAAGCAGTTCTCGTACACGCTCGTCAAGGCGGCGAACGAGAGCGACGGGGTCGTCGTCTATTACAGCAAGAGCTCTACCGTCAACGGGACAAGCGAGACCGCAGGCACTTTCGCGATGAAGTTCAGCGGAGAAAAACCCGCTTTCGACACGACCAAAGAAGTCATTGTCGCAAAGGACGCGCTTTCTTCGATAACGCATATCGGTCTTGAAAACGGAGTGCTCGTCGCTACCGCGGCGACCTCTTATATCTACACCGTGGATGAGGAGGGCATACAGCACAAGGAGACCGTGACTTTCAGCGCGACCCCGACGATACTCAAAGCGGACGTGTCCGACGACAGCGTCGTCCTCTATTACGTCATATCCAACAAGCTTATGAAGAGAGATCTCAAGAGCAAAGAGGGCGAGATCAACATGAGCAGCGCGGAGATATACACGAGCTGGCTCGCTCCGACTTTCGTGGGAGACAAGATGCTTTATATCGACAGCACCTACAACTATACGCAGATAGTCGATCTCAACGACTTCGTCTTTGAAGCCAACAACGTGAAACTGCTCGAAGGCAAATTCGCGAGCGGTTACGTCAGCTCCGACAAGACCGAAGACGGCACGATCCCCAAGTTCATGACGGACAAGGACAAAGAAACTTATATCAGCAACAATCCCGCAGAGGAAGAGGAATAACAAGAAAGACGCGGTCGGAAGGCCGCGTTTTTTTATGCCTTTTTTCAGTTTTCCTTTCCTCTGTGCCGTTGTCCTCCCGTTTGCAAATGTCGGAAACGGAAAGACAATCCGAAAATACGTTTTCGCGCGCGGCGCTTTTCGTGCTATAATATCCGTATGGAAGTGACGTGGAATCTGTGGCACGGTTGCCGCAAATACAGCGCGGGATGCAAAAACTGCTACGTTTACAGGGGAGACGCAAAGTACGACGTCGACAGCACGGCGGTCAGAAAGACGGCTGCGTTTTCTCTGCCCGTCGCGAGGGGAAGAGACGGCGCTTACAAATATCCGTCGGGGACGTGCTTCATGACCTGCTTCACTTCGGATTTTCTGATCGAGGACGCGGACGCATGGAGAGACGAGGCATGGGCTATGATCAGGGAAAGATCGGATTGCAGTTTTCTTTTCATAACCAAACGCATAACGAGATTTGCAGATTGCGTGCCTCCCGATTGGGGCGACGGCTGGGATAACGTGTCGGTCGGCTGTACCGTGGAAAACAACGCGGAGGCGGGCAGGAGAATGCCCGTATTCGTAAACGCGCCGATAAAACACAAGTTCGTATGCTGCGAGCCGTTGCTCGAAAAAGTCGATCTGTCGCCGTGGCTCGACAAGGGGATAGAACGCGTGATCGCGGGAGGAGAGTCGGGCGTCGGAGTCAGAGAATGCGATTATTCGTGGGTGCTTTCTTTGCGCGAACAATGCGTGACGGCGGGAGTCGGATTTTATTTCAAACAGACGGGAGCGATATTCAGAAAGGACGGCAGATATTATTCCGTTCCACGCAAACTGCAACACGCGCAGGCGAGAAAGGCGGGGATAGATTACTATCCCGACAAATAGTTTTTCGGCGGGAGCCCGCAACCGTTAAGTATACACGGATATTGCGCGAGACGAAAAACCCCCTTTCCTTTTGACGGAAAGGGGGTTTTGTTTACGTCGTATTATCGTCGTCTTTATCGTCGGAGCGTCTGTCCGGAGGGCTTTCATCCGGAGAGTCGTCGCTCGCGGCGTCAGGATGGGTTCCGTCCGCTTTTTCGTCCGAAAGACCCTTTTCGTCGGAGGGTTTTGACTGCGGTTTTCGCCTTAACTTTGCCACGGCATGCGATATAGCCGTCGTTACGGGCACGTCGGACGTGCACAGCCATGCGCCCGCGAGCATGACGACGAGAGCTATGAAGAAAGTGTAATGCGGCAGAGTGCGGAATATGACGAGAGAAAGGGCGGTGCCTATGAACGGTGCTATCGCGTAATACGCTCCCGTTCTCGCCGCGCCCAGCTTCCTCTGCGCGTGAACGTAAAAGAAGATGCTCAATCCGTAAGCGACGAAACCTACCGCGAGGACGGCAAACACGCTCCACGCTTCGGTTATGCGCTCTCCTATGCAAAATCCGATGACTATTGACGTCGAGCCCGAGAATACGCCCTTTATCAGCACGATCTGCATCGGATCCTTGGACGAGATCTTGCGCGTGCAGTTGTTTTCGAAGCCCCAGCATACGCACGCGAGGATCACGAACAACGCGCCGCGGGAGAATTTTATTCCGCCCGAAAAATCATCGAATGAGAGCAGTATGCACGCCCCCGTGACGGCGATTATGCCCAGCCACAGACGAGGGCTTATTTTTTCTTTGAATACGACGAGCGCCACGAGCGCTGTCGCTACTATTTCGAAGTTGTTGAGAAGGGATACGCTCGCCGCGGAAGCGGTCTTGAGCCCGTACATAAGCAGTATCGGCGCGGCGACGTCGAGAAGTACCATCGCGACGGTATAGGGCATTTCGGCTTTTGTCAGTCTGCTTTCCGCGTTTAAGGTGCCGCGCGCCTTGCGCACGAGCGCGACAATGCCCATGCCGAGTCCCGCTCCTATGTACAGAAATCCCGCCGTCAGCGTGGACGGCAGGTGTTCGAGCAACAATTTGGACAGCGGGGCGTTGAGCGCGTAAAGCGCCGCCGCAAGTATCGCGAGAGCTATCCCCGTTTTGTATTTTTTTCGTTCTTCAAATGTTGTCATAGTTCGTCGTCGGGGTTATCGTCCGCCTTATCATTTTTCATATCCGTGTAGGTAAAATGCTCATTATCGGATTGTTCGGAGTCTTGGGAGACAGACTTTTCCTGACACTGTTCTTCCGCCTCGGGCGGGATCGTCGCGCCGTCTCCTTCGAGCGCGGGAGCGACTTCGGGCTTTTTGTAAAGTTCGTCGTGAATGCGGCTCTCGTCCTTTTTCTTTATATTGTATATGATGAGTATGGAGAGAAGCATAATCGCGAGACCGATCAGCAGGAACAGGACGTATCCCGTCTTTATGTCGGTTGCGACGTCGAGGGGTTGGGCGGCTCCGAGCTCCTTTTTATATCCCAGCCAGCCGAGCGCGAGCGCGACGAGAGAGGAGCCTATGCCTTGTGCGAGTTTGCGGAAAAAGGAGTACAGAGAATAGATCGATCCTTCGTCGCGTTGACCCGTTTTGAGATTTTGATAGTCGATGCAGTCGACGACCATTGCCCAGACTATGACGCCGAAAAGTCCGTTGCCGATGTTTGCGATCATCAGAAATATCGTCCAGACGGCGATCGAGAGCGCGTCCACTTCGCCGCCCGCAGGGGTGGGTCTGAACGGGAATATCAGCATGCCGAGTGCTCCGACGAGACTGACGGCGCACGAGACGATCACACAGTTGCGCTTGCCGAAGCGCGCGACGAGCTTGCTCAATACGAACATCACAACGACCATGGGAACGTAAGAAGCGATCGTCACGACGGTCAGTATGTCCGTGTCGCGGAAGAAGGATTGAAAGACTATCTGATTCATGCTGCCCGCGCCGACAAAGCATATCGCCTGCACCATTGAGGCGATCGTGAGCGCCCATATCGGTCTGTTTTTCGCAAAGGCGAGCAGGACCTGAAAGTAATTTTGTTTCTTTTTTTCTATCGGTTGATTGACGTTGACACGTTCGGTCGTCAGTTTGTTGACGCCTATGAGCGCGAATAACGCGACTATTGAAAACGCGAGCGCGAGCCAGATGAACATACTGCCTTTGAGGTTTTTGTTTTCGTCGTAAACGATCGACGGCAACAGCATGATGATCAACATGGATACGCCTGCGCCCACGCTTCTGAACGTGGACAGCGACGAGCGGTGCACGGGATCGTCGCTTATTGCGGAATGCAGCGAACCGTAAGGTACGTTTACCATGGTATAAAAGACCGACCAGATCATATATGACAGCAGACACAAGAGTATCTTGACCGCATAGCTCGCTTGCGGTATGGGCAGGAATACGAGCGTGGTGCAGACGACGAGCCCGATCGAGCCTATCGATATCCACGATTTGTATTTGCTTTTTCCGATCTTGACGCGGTCGGTCATACCTCCGATGATCGGGTCGTTGATCGCGTCCCAGAGTTTGCCGACGATGATTATCCATGCCCAGTCCGTCTCCTTGATCAACATATACTGCATATAATACAGCATCATGTACGTCGAAAGCAGGGTAAAGCTCAGATTGCAGGCAAAGTCTCCGAGAGCATAACCTATTTTGTCGCGTATGCCGAACGGGCGTACTGTCGTTGCAGTAGCTGTCATAAATTTCTCCCTTTTGTTTTATTTCTTTATTGTCTGCAAAAATCCGTTTACTATGTCCACGGTCTGCGGGTCGAGACCCGCGATCTTCAGAAGGGTCTTTATTCTGAACGGGCGCAGCAGTCTGACGTACCACTTTTTCACGGTATTGCCCGCGGCGAGTTTCAGGAGTCCCTGCGCTTCGTTGTTGTCGAGGAGAGTTCCCACGCGGTCGTTTATCGAAAGGCAGTCTTTTTTGAAAGTTCCGTCGGTGCCGAACCAATTTCTGACGAGAGTGGGCACTCCTTCGCCGAGCGCGTAACTTTCGGGCAGTTTGTCCACGCCTTCGACGAGGATTTCGTCTGAAAGTTTTCCAGCTTTGGCAACGATCCTGTTTTCGCCTTGTCTGACGGGAACGTCGTCGAATACGAACACTCTGTCCGCTTTGAGCGTTTTTTCATATCCGTCGGCGGAGAGCGTTACTTCGGTCATATTGGAATAGACCTTTATCTTCGTCGTTCCTATCACGCGGCACGGGTAGCGTTTTGCGGTGATACGCACGAATTTTTCGTCACTCCAAGTTGCTTTGTAGAGGTAGAACGCGTCTTTTCTGATCTTGCGGTCGATAGTCACGAGTCCTTTGTTGTTTCTTCCTCTGACGCCGCCTTCGTTGCGCGCCGCGGATCCGAAGTCAAACATATTCCAGACGTAAGAGCCCCACATCCATTCGCGCGCGTTGACCGCGTCGATATAATGTTCGTGATAGATCGCCTGATAGCCTTCGGAGTAATCGCCTTGCACCGGGTTTTCGCTGTAATATCCGATCACCGCTTCCGCGCCGTATTCCGAAAGGCAGAGTCTGGCTTGCGGGTTTATTCTGTGAAATTCGTCCAGCCATTTGTCGAGCGCGTCGCAGGTCTGCATGTACCAGCCGAAATAGTGGTTGTAGCCGAGTATATCCGTCACGCGGTTGAGCGGGGAGTCGGGCTTTGCCATCGCGACCTGCGCGCAGGTCGTCGGTCTCGAAGGGTCGAGCGTGTGCGCGAGGTCGTTGAGTTTTTTTATCCCTTCTATGAGTTTTTTGTTGCGTTCTCCCGAAAGGGTTATCTCGTTTTGGATACCCCAGCAGAATATGCACGGATGATTGACGTTTTGTCTGATAAGCGACGTGAGCTGTTCTTCCGCGTTTTGTTGACGCGCTTTGGAATACATCGTGATGACGGGCACTTCCGCCCATACGAGCAGACCTTTTTCGTCGCAGAGAGAATAGAATTCTTCCGCTTGCTGATAATGCGCGAGACGAACGGAATTTGCCCCGACTTCGAGTATGATGGCGACGTCCTCTTCGTGTTCTTTGACGGTAAGCGCGTTGCCGATGCCCATCCTGTCCTGATGGCGGGAGACGCCTTTGAGTTTTATGTGTTCGCCGTTGAGGAAACAGCCTTTTTCGCTGTCGAAGACGATTTCGCGCAAGCCTATTTTGATCTCTCTTTCGTCGACCGTCTTCGCGTCTTTGACGAGCTCGCAGCGTAAAGTGTAAAGATAAGGATCTTTGACGCCGTTCCAAAGTCTCGGGGACGCGACGGTCAGCTCCGCCTGCGGAGACAGAGAAGGACGTGTGGCGCTCGCCACGGTCCTGCCTTCGCCGTCTTTGAGAGTATAGGCACAGACGGCGTCATTGTCCGCTCCCGTTACGTTTGCGGACAAGGCTATCTTCCAGACGTCTCCTTCGCGCTTCGGGATTGCCGTCACCCCGTCGCGGCTTCCGTCGTCGAGAGAAAAGCGCGTCTCTCCCGCATAGACGAGATTGACGTCACGGTATATGCCGCCGTAAAAAGTAAAGTCGGCGCTCGTCGGGAAGACGTCGGGCACTACCGTGTTGTCGACGTATACTTCGAGAAGGTTTTCCTCTTTTACGAGATATGGATCGATCCTGAAGCGGAACATCGAATATCCTCCTCTGTGCGACCCGACCTTGTTGCCGTTTACAAAGACTTCGGTCACGCTGTTCGCGCCGTTGAATTCGATATAACATATCTCTTTTGAGGATGAGAGGGATTTTCGGTAGACGCATCTGCCCTGATAATAGCCGTTTTCTCCGTTTTGTCCGTCTTCCCCGTTCCAGGTGTGGGGGAGGGAGATCTTTGTCTTTACTCCTTCCTTTTCAAATTCCCAATCCTTGTTTATGTTTACCGATCTCATATTTACCTCCGTAAAGCCGTTGCTCGTATATATTATAAAATTTCCGTCGCTTCGGGTCAATAACCGATTTCAGCGCACGGATTAGCTGTTTGCAAAAGACAGGTTTGTATTCTGCGTTTTCCTCTTGTCATTGTCGGCGCTTTGTGCGAAAATAATAAAAAGGAGATATTATGGGACTTCTAAAAAAATTCAGAAAGTATATGGGAGGAAGACGTCTCCAATGGCCTTTACCTTATCGTGAAGGGCTTACGTTTGCCGACGTCACGATGAGAGATCCGTTCGTGATAAAGGACGGAAAGGGCGGATATATCCTGACAGGCACGATATATCACTACAATTTCAACGACAGTTACGGCACCGTGATCTACAAGTCAGACGATCTCAAAACATGGCGCGGACCGTTCACGGTGCTGGAAAAAAGCGCGCAGAAAGAGGAGTTCCGTGATTTCTGGGCGCCCGAAATACATTTTGCGGGCGGAAAGTACAGGCTTTTGGTCACGCTGTCGCCGAAGAACGGCAAGAGGGGCACCTATATGTTTTCGTGCGACCGTCCGGACGGTGTTTACGAAAACGGAGTGAGACTTACGCCCCCGTCGTCTTCCTGCCTCGACGGTACGCTCGCGGAACAAGACGGAGAATTCTGGTGCGTATATTGCAGAGAGTATATCGAGTGTTCGGACGGCGAGATACGCGCGGTAAAACTCACTCCCGATTTTTCGGGGACACAAAAAGATAGCGACGTCTTGCTTTTCCGCGCATCTGCCAACGTGTACGACAGGACGGGAAGCAGAAAAAAGATAACTGACGGTCCCTTTTGTTTCAGGGAAAACGGCATACTCAAATTGCTGTGGTCTACGCGGACTGCGGGCGGGAAATACGTCCAGCTCGTCGCGCGATCGGAAAACGGAAGGATAGACGGAGAATGGATACAGGAAGGAGCTATATATACCGCGGACGGCGGACACGGTATGATTTTCGAAGATTACGACGGGGAAAAATATCTGATCCTGCATAGCCCCGACGCACGCACCGCGTTTACGAAAAAATACGAAAGACCCGTCTGCATAAAGTTGGACGGAGAAACAAAACCCTTTTCACAACGACGGAAAGGGAATTGAGAACGCGCGAAGATCTGCGCGCGGTCTTTGTCGGAGAGAGGCGCTTCTGCGGTGAAAAGGCGGAAAAAAGGGACGCGGGATCCCGCGTCCTTTTTATGATACGAAATTGCGATTAATCCGCAAAATGCGTATGCTTGGTTCTCCATGCCTTCATCTTCACGGGGATCCACAGAGCGTAAATACCGATCGTAACGATGCTGAGCAAGAACCATTTGATGTAGGTTCCGAAGAGCTGACCGCCGGTACCGTCAAATACGAGTTGTCTGCCGTCAACGGTGGTGTGCTTTGCTTCCCATTTGTAGAACATGCATGCTGCCCAGGGGAGTGCGAGCGAAAGCGTGATCGTCGAAATGAGCGCATAGAGCAACTTCATGCCCCAATAGCCGAGCATACCTCCGTCGAAGACGGATTTGGAAGTGTCGACGTCTTTTGCCATATTAAAAGTCCTCCTTATTTGTTTTGTATCTTAATAATAACACAATGATATATAACTGTCAAGAAATTTTGAGAATTAACAAAAAAAAAGTTGTCGTGACGACTCTCCCGATCAGTTTTGTATTTGCTTCTGTTTTGCGTTTATGTTGTAAAAAATCAGACGTTATGGTATACTGTATTTATGGCTATCAAGGGCGTAATCACAAAGCGTTTATATGTAAAATTCACGAGGTGCCGCCGCAGCGCGAGATATGAAGCAAATCAGCCCGAAGCGGCAAAATTGAGCCTCACGGTAATTCAGAGAAAAGAGGAAACGAGAGAGCTTGCCCGTCTTGCAGCGGCGCTTTTCCCGGGAGGAGAAGTCGTCGGGAGCAGGGCGGACGATTTTGCGGTGCTTAACGCGTTGTCGGACAGGACCAAGGAGTTGCTTTCGCGTGGTACGACCGTATACGACGGCGTGCTCCTCACGAGGAATTTCAGCTGCGTTTTCGACGTGGCGGTGCCGTCTGACGACGGAGTGAATTTTTACGTCGTAAAATGCGCCACCGCGCCGTCGGAAAACTACATCAGAGAGCTTGCCTATCTCGCGCACGTCGCAAAAGGGTGCGATATCAAGGTGTGCAAGCTGTCTCTGATCGTTACCGACCCGCATTATACTCTCGGCAAGCAGATCAAGGAATCCGCGCTTCTGCGCAAGATAGATCTGACAAAGAGGGTTGCGCGTTATGCCGACAAAGTCGCGAAAAACTGCGAGGAGCTCGCTTCCTTCGTGCAAAAGAACGATATGCCGCCCGCGGAGCTCTGCGCCAACTGCGAAAGGCAGTTCGGGTGCGAGTATTTCAACGCGTGTTTCGGCAAATGGCTGGACAAGCCGTCTCTTTTCACGCTTCACGGCGTGGATTCCGCGACTAGATACAGACTGTTTGCGGAAGGGAAGGTGTCTATGGACGACCTGCGGGAAAACGCGCACCTTCTCAAACCCAGGACCGCGGCTCTGATAAAACTCTATGGCGAAAACGCCGTCAAAGTCGATCAAAAGGATCTGAAAAAATTTCTTTCCGGGCTGTGGTATCCGCTCTGCTTTCTCGATTTCGAATCCTTGCAGTCGGCGCTGCCGCGCTATCGCGGAACGCGACCTCTCGAAAGCGTGCCGTTTCAGTATTCTCTGCACATCGTTCAGAAAGAAGGAGAAGCACCCGTTCATACCGGCTATCTCGCAAAAGAGGGAGAGGACGCGAGGGAGATCATCGCAAAGAGGCTTGCGGAGGAGATCCCGCAAAACGCCTGCATACTCGCCTTCGGCAAGTTTCTCGAATGTAAGGTGCTCGGTCAGCTTGCGCAGATGTTTCCCGACGTGCGCGCAAAACTTTCAGCCGCGAGGAACAACGTCCGCGACATCGGCGCCGTTTTCGCAAACGACACGGTGTATTACGGGCAGTCGCTTGGATCGCGCTCATTAAAGACGATATACAGGTGCGTCGATCCTGACGGCGCGCACGGTTACGAGGTCGGCGCGGTGCACAACGGCGCGGACGCAATGGCGACCTATCTTTTGCTTCCCTATATGTCGGAAAAGGAAAAAGAGGAGAGAAGAAACGCGCTGTGGGAGTATTGCAAGCTGGACACTCTTTCCATGATAACGATACTCGAAGATATAAAAAAGAGAGTCTGATTTTGCGTGCCCGTGTCTGTTGCGGGCATTTTTATATAAGGGAGAAAACAGGTGAGATATTATTCGGTAGTTACGGATGCAGACATATATCGCGGTTTCGTGACGGAAAAGAAGAAAAACAGCTGTCTTATTACTTTTGAAGACAAGGATAAAGATATAATATTCGGGCTTTTCAGGACGCAGTTTTTCAAAGAATATCCGCAGTATGTCGGCGACGAGGGTATACTCGGTCAGTTTTGCGTAAACGTCGTTGAAGAAAACGGCGATATGTTCACTCTCTCGCTCAGCGACGGAGAATACACAAAGGCGGGGAGATGCAGCCTTTCGCAGTTCAGAAAGAAGTTTGCATCGTACGACGCCTCTCTTTCTGAATACAAAGAAAAAACCGCTTTAATAAAAAGCCGTTACGCAGAAGGTACGATAGAATACGAAAGATCGCGTATCCCGCGTTATAAAAGTTTCCGTTACTTCGACGCGGAAACGGGGATAGAGATCCCTTGCAGATTTTCTATCGGCAAAGCAAATGTCAGAAAGCCTCTTTTTATTTATCTCCACGGCGCGGGATCTCTGGGTACGGACAATCTCAAGCAGTTTGTTGAATACAAGACGGTGGGAATTAGTCTGAAAGAAGATTGTTTCGTGCTTTTGCCGCAGTGCAGCGGTTTTACGGGCGAAAATCTCAAAGACATAAAGACTTATGTCGCAGCGTTGAAAAGGCTGATCAAAACGCTTGCAAGGACTTATCCTTTGGACGAAGACAGGATGTACGTCACGGGTATATCCTTCGGCGGTGCGTGTACATGGTATTCCGTCTACGATAACCCCGGTTTTTACGCAGCTGCGATGCCGCTTATGGGATACATGCCAGACGCTTATTCCGACTATTTTGAAAAAGACAGATTCAAAGACGAAAAAATATGGGCGGCGCATGCCGCGGACGACAAAGTCGTGCCGATAGACGGCGATAAGCTGATATACGGAAAAATCAAGGACGTGTGCGATATAAAGTTCAGCGCGTACGAAAAGGGCGGGCATAAGATGATGCACAGGTTTTACCTTTCGGAAGATTGGCAAAAATGGATGTTTGCGCAGAGGAGGAACAGCAAATCCGAGAAATAATATCTGAAGTCAACATTATATAAGATAAATAAAACAAGAAAGCGACTCCTTATTATTCGGAGTCGCTTTTGTTGCGATTGTTATGTCAGAGCACTTTTGACAAAAACTCTTTGAGTCTTTCGTTTTTCGGGTTTCCGAAAAGCTCTTTGGGCGGCGCGTCCTCTTTTATCTGACCTTCGTCAACAAACAGCACGCGGGTAGCGACTTCCCGTGCAAAGCCCATTTCGTGAGTCACGATGACCATCGTCATGCCGTCGTCCGCGAGCTTTTTGATGACCTGCAATACCTCGCCGACCATTTCGGGGTCGAGGGCGGAGGTCGGCTCGTCGAACAGCATTATCCTCGGGTTCATGGCGAGCGCGCGCACTATCGCGATGCGCTGTTTCTGACCGCCCGACAGGGTGGAGGGGTAGACGTCCGCCTTTTCCTGCAAGCCGACTTTGCCGAGAAGTTCGTATGCCTGCTTGCGCGCGTTTTCGATTATTTCCAGCTTGTGAGGCAGGAGGAGCAGTTCTTCCTTTGCGCATTCGTCGCCCCTTCTCGCGGCGGCTTTGAGCGCTTTTCTGCGCGCCTTCGTCTCTTTCAAGCCCGTCTTTACAGGTGCGAGCGTTATGTTGTCCATTACGCTCAGGTTGTTGAACAGGTTGAAGTGCTGGAAGACCATTCCCGTCATGCGACGGTGTGCGTCCACCGATTTTTCCATTGCGGACATGAATTTTTTATGGCGAGCTTTCGCCTTTGCCGCGACTTCTTTCTGCTCTGCAATCTTCTGATTGAGAGAGGAGATCACGCTTGGGTCGAGCGCGGTTTTCACCTGCGCCTTTCTCTCCTTTGTCTGCGCCTTTATCTGTTTTGCGATGAGCTTCGACTGTGCGAGTTCCTTTTGGGTCTGCGCAAGTTTTTCGCTCGTCTGTACGAGTTCGTCGCCCGCACCGTCGCGATTTGACGTGGCTTTGAGCAACTTCTCGTGCGTTTTGAGCGCCTTTATCTGCTTTTTGAGTTCCGCCGTCTTCTGCTTTTCTCCGTCGAGGAGCGCGCCGAGGTCTCTGACGGTATCGTCGTCACAGCCCGTGACGTAAGCCTTTCTTTGCGCTTTGAGCGCGTCCAGCTTGTCCTTTTCGACGAAATAATCGCTTGAAAATATGATCTCGTCGCCAAATGAGATCACGCCCGAAGTCGGGATCTCGAGCAGGTTGAGACAGCGCAGGAAAGTGCTTTTTCCGCTTCCGCTGGGACCGACCACGGCGACCTTTTCGCCTTCGTATATATCCGCGTCAATGCCGCGCAGCACGACTTTTCCGGCAAACTTCTTTACGAGTCCGCGGGTGACTATGAGCGGCCGGCTGCTTCTGACGTCTGTTTTCGGGTTTTTATCTTGCATCGCTTTTTCTCAACCTCTTTTCGAGTTTATTCAGTCCGAAAGACATGATCGCGACAGTGACGTAATATACTACCGCCGCAAAGAGATAAGGGGTAACGACGTTGTAAGAGCTCGCGGTCAGCTGTTTTATCACGGTAAAGAATTCGTTTACGCCGATGATAAGCGCGACCGACGTGTCTTTCACGAGGGTTATCGCTTCGTTTCCGAGCGGGGGAATGATGTTTTTCGCCGCCTGCGGCAGTATGACGCTTTTCATTGTCTGTCCGTAGGAAAGTCCGAGCGCGCGTCCCGCTTCCATCTGTCCTTTGTCTATGCTCAATATGCCGGCGCGGATTATCTCCGAGACGTATGCCGCGGAGTTGAGTCCGAAGCCGATGACGGCGATAATGTAAGAGCTCACGGTGGAATTGATAAATTCGACGTTGACGAATATGACGAACGAGAAGATGAACAGCTGGACCATCAGAGGCGTGCCGCGGAAGACTGAAACGTATACGCTCGAGATCTTGTTCAAAACTCTGGCGAACACGTTTGTCTGCGGTATGACTCTGAAGACGGCTATCAGGGTGCCGAGGATAATACCTATGAGCAGGGAAAATACCGTGATGAATATCGTCCAGCCGTACGCTTCCGCAAGTTTTGCGAAAGTTTTGGCGGTGAATATAATGCTTAAATCTAATTTCATGATTACCGTAATACGCCCGTCGGACGAATATTCGCCGCGGGCGTAGGATTATCCGATGTGTTTTTTATTACTCTATGTTCCACTTTTCGTTGAGTCTTGCGATTGTGCCGTTGTCAACGAGTTCCTGATAAGCGGCGTCGATCCACTCTTTGAGTTTCACGTTGCCTTCGCCGATAGCAAACGCGTAAGCGTCGCCGTAAACGCTCGTTTCGAGGATCTTGAGCTGATCTCCGCCCTGTGCGTTGAGGCTGACGACGATTTCCTGCGCGGTAAGTTTGTCGAGAATGACCGCGTCGGCATGATCGGTTTTCACTCTCTGGATCGCGGTGAGACCGCTGTCGAGTGCCGAGACAGATGAGGGCGTGCCGAGGCGCGCGACTTTTTCGTTGTTCTCGTTTGTCGTGTAAGCATAATCTTCATCCATTTCCGCAAGCCAGTTGCCGATGGTGCCTGCCTGTACCGCGACGGTCTTGCCTTCAAGATCCATGGGACCATTGATCTCGTTGTTGTCCGCTCTGACGATTATTACCTGCTGACTGTCGTATACGTTGACGCTGAAGTCCATCGTCTCGTCGCGCTTTGCGGAATAGCTTATGCCCGCCATACCTATGTGCGCTTTGCCCGTCGCAACGCTTGCGAGGACGGCATCGAAAGCCATGGATTTGATCTCGAGTTCGACGCCCAGCATTTTGGCGAGCTCGTTTGCGACGTCGATGTCCCAACCGACGATCTCGCCGTCTTCGAGGTTCTCAAACGGAGGGAAGTCGGGAGAAGTTGCGACGACGAGTTTGCCGTATTCCTTGATCTCGTCGGGGCCCGCTTTTGACATGTCGACAGTGGTGCAGCCCGCGAGCAGTACGCTCAAAGAAAGAGCCGCAACTATTGCGATAACCGTAAACAAAACGATCTTCTTTTTCATAAATCAATCTCCTTACGCGCAAGTTCTACCGCGCGTGTATCCATTATAATCCGCTGCGCATATTTATGCAACAAAATATTCCTCCAAATTTATATTCGGTTTCAGATTTTACAAATAGATAACCTCAAGTGAATTTTATGCAGATATTCATGCATAAAAAAATCCGTTTAAGTATTTGCTGCGTATAAAAAGAGTAGAAAACAGGAAAATTTTATCGGGGGAAAGGCGAAAACTCCGATATTGACAACGCGGTCTCTTTATTGTATTATTATATAAACAGTTCGCGCGCAGGCGACTGCACGGAGGTAAAAATGACTTTCTGGCAAGAATTTGCTCTGGTGTTTTCCGAGATCGGATGGGCGGCGGCAATATGTCTCATAGTCGGACTGATATTCATCGTCGTCGAAATTTTCGAGCCGGGCTTCGGATTTTTCGGCATAACGGGCACGATCCTCGTCATCGTCGGTATCGTCATCCGCGTATACAATCACGGCGGAGGCAATCCGATCATACAGCTTTTCATTTTGCTCGCGATCGTCATAGTCGTTCTCGTCATAGCGTTCGTGATCATGGTGTTCTCGATGAAACGCGGGTATCTGTCGCGCACGGGATTCGTCAACAAGGATACCGCGGTATCCACGGGGCACACGGCAGGCACGGGCGATTATGAGTTTCTGGTCGGCAAAGAAGGCGTCACGCTGTGCGCGTTGCGCCCGGCGGGGAGCGTCAGGATAGACGGCAAGGTCTACGACGTCGTTTCCAACGCCATGTTTATCGCAAAGGACTGCAAGGTCGTCGTCGATTATGTCGAGGGCGCAAGGATTGTAGTTAAAATAAAAGAATAACCGGAGGAGAAAAAATGTTAATACTTTTGGCAGCGGCATTGACGCCGGGTGCGATCACGGCGATAATCATAGCCGTCGTGGTAGTACTCGTGCTTATCGCTATCGTCATCGGCGTTTTGCCCGTGAGGATATGGTTCAGGGCGCTCGTATCGGGCGTCAAGGTGTCGATGGCAAGGCTTATCGGCATGAAATGGAGAGGAGTCAAAGTCGCGACTATCGTCGACGCATATATAAGCGCGATGAAAGCAGGGCTCGACGTTACCATCGACGAGCTGGAAACTCACGTCCTTGCAAAGGGCGACGCGATAAAGGTCGTCAACGCTCTGATAAGCGCGCACAGCGCCAACATACAGCTTGCACCGGAGACCGCGAGAGCGATCGACCTCGCGGGCAGAGACGTGCTCAACGCCGTAAAGGTTTCGGTCAATCCCAAGGTCATCGAGACGCCGGGGATCTCTGCAATCGCAAAGGACGGTATCGAACTGCGCGTAAAGGCGAGAGTTACCGTGCGCGCCAACATCACGAGGCTTATCGGCGGTGCGGGAGAAGACACGATAATAGCGAGAATAGGCGAAGGCATCGTTACGACCGTCGGCTCGGCTAACAGTCACAAGGACGTTTTGGAAAATCCCGATCAGATCTCCAAGACCGTCCTCAACAAAGGACTAGACAACGGCACCGCGTTTGAGATACTTTCGATAGATATTGCGGACATAGACGTCGGCAGGAACATCGGCGCGCAGCTTCAGATGGACCAGGCGGAAGCGGACAAACGCATAGCCGAGGCAAAGGCGGAGGAACGCCGCGCAATGGCTGTCGCGCTCGAGCAGGAGATGAAGGCGAAGTCGCAGGAGATGAGAGCCAACGTCATTGCTGCGGAAGCCGAAGTCCCCAAGGCTATGGCGGCAGCGCTCCGCGAAGGAAAGATCGGGGTTTTGGATTATTACAAAATGCAGAACATCCAGGCGGATACCGCAATGAGAAATTCGCTTACGGGCGGCGCTGACGCTCCGAGCGATTCCAAGAAGAAGAAATGAGCATAGAGACTTTTCTTCCGATATTCTTTCTCGTCGTCACGATGATAATCAGTGTTTCCGTGGCGCAGGCGATGAAAGCGGAAAAGAAGAAAAAAGAAGAACAGAGGCGGCAGGGCGGCATAAATCCGCAGTCCGGAGAAAGCGATCCGTTCGAAGAAACGCGCGGATCGCAGAATACGGGCGCGCGCGTTTCCGCTCCCGCAAAGAGCGTCGAACCTCAAAAGCGCTTCGTCGAAGGCACAGATCTCGTCGAGACAAAGCCGAGAGTGCACACGTCTGCGAGAGTGGTCGCCGTCACCAAGTCTCATCACGACGAGCATTGCGACGTGTCGCACGACGACGGTGATACTTATATCGTCGAAAAAGTTCCTGTGTCGGGCAGTATCGGGGGCAGGAGCGAAGAGGGGTGCGGCGAGCATTACAACCTGCGTTTCGTCAAAGTCGAGACAGAGGAATCCGAATCGGGGAAAATACTTGTGGAAGCCGACGAAGTGCGCAAGGCGATAGTGCTCGGAGAAGTGCTCAACGATCCTGCGTTCAGGAAATATTGAAGAGCGGCAAATACAACCGTGCGGACTTCATGCGAAGTCCGCTTTTTTTACGCGCGTCAAATGTAAAATGCGGCATTTTGCTGACATTTGCCGCGCGTTGTGCTATCATAGCGGTATGAATAAAATTTTGCTGGTAACAAACGCGTTTTACCGCACAGAAAGACTTGAAAAGCAATACGGTATGCTTGAGGAGGCGTTCGCTTCCCGCGGCGTTAAAGTCGAACGCGCGACGAACGCGGAGCTCGTTTACGGACTCAACGCAGGCGGAGCGGCTTTTTCGCGCGATCTGCCAAAAGCGGCATTGAGCTGGGACAAGGACGTCCCGCTCGCCAAAGCGCTCGAACTTGCCGGAGTCAGGGTGTTCAACAGCTCGAAAGCGATTGAACTCTGTGACGACAAGGTGCTCACTCATCTTGCGCTCGCGGCGGCGGGAGTGCCCGTTCCCGACACCTATCCGGTGCCGATGTCCTATGCGAATATCGGATACGGCGACGCCTCTTTTGCGGACGGGATCCTTGCAAAGACGGGACTGCCCGTCGTTTTCAAGGAGGCGAGATCGTCTTACGGAATGGGAGTCAGACTGCTTTCCGACGCGGAGCAGGTCAAAAAGTGCATACGGGAGACGAAGTCGGATATGCTTTTGCAGAAGTACGTCATGGAGAGCCACGGCAGGGACTTGCGCGTCAACGTGGTCGGAGGCAGGGCGGTATGCGCCGTGACCCGCACGTCGGACGGCTTTTGTTCCAACGTGCTTCAGGGCGGAAAAATGCATGCGACGGAACTGTCGGACGAAGCCGCGCGTCTCGCGGTAGCCGCGGCAGACGCCGTCTGCGCGGATTTTGCAGGAGTCGATCTCCTTTTCACAAAGCAGGGATTTACCGTATGCGAGGTCAACACGAGCGCGCATTTTGGCACGGTCAAAGAGGTTACGGGCATAAATCTCGCGGACGAGATCGCGAAACATATCCTTTCCGTCGTCTGAACAGAAAAAGCCGATACTTATCGCAAATACACTGAAAAGAAATATAAAATAACATGAAAAAACCGCCTTGGAAGGCGGTTTTTCTTTGAGCGCGAAGGCTTTTATTTTATTATGATCGTCTTTATTTCCCAAGGTCTGAAAGTCAGAGATTTCAGATCGGTTTCGCCTTTTATGTTTTCGAGCATATCGCAGTCGTACGCTTTGCCGAACTTTACGGACGGGGTGACCGCTACTTTGCAGCCTCTGCCTTTGCATTCGTATATACGCAGCAGCGTGCCGTCGCCGCTTTCCGCGGGTTTCACCGTCTCGACGATAACGCCGTCGTTGTCCGTCGTCACAAAGCTGTCCGCGGTGACGTCCGACTGCGCGATCTCGACGGGCTGGTTGAACGCGTATGCGCGCGCCGCGACGTCGCTGTCCGCGAGGGGCTGTTTGTGCGGCAGGATCGCGTAACTGAACGTATGCGTGCAGATGTCGCAGGTCGGGTCGGGGAATTCGGGCGAACGGAGCAGGCACAGGCTGAGGAAGCCGTCTTTCGCGCGGTGACCGTACTTGCAGTCGTTGATGAGCGCGAAGCCGTAATCCGCGCCGTCGATGTTGACGTACTTGTGCGCGCAGATCTCGAATTGAGCCCAATCCACCTTGTTTTCCTGCTTCGTCGTGCGGTTGAAGGTGCCGAACTGTATGTCGCAGTTGACTTCGTCCGCAAAGAAAGCGGGTATGAAGTCCGCGCGGAGCATTTTGAAGCGTTCGTCCCAATCCACGGTGGTGTCGAAAGTGACCATATTGTCGTCCGCGGTCAGGAATATCTTTTGCACGAGAGTGGATTTGTCGTATTTGAAGGTCTGTTCTCTGACAACGCGCACGCCGTCGACGTAGCTGCGTACTCCGACGAGTTTCATATCCCATTTCTTCATTTCGGGATAGTTGATGTTGATGTCCCACGCGTTGTAGTACATGAACGGGTCGCTGTAAATCGTGAACTTGTTGAAATATTTGCCGACGATCTCCTTGTCGCCCTCTTTGTCGTACAGAGAGGTTATCTCGCCGTTGCTTCCGAACACGACGCGGACGCGCGAGTTCTGAATAGTATAATCGTCGAAGCTCAACGACGAGCCGTCTGCCTTTTGCGGGGCGGGGAGCTTTGTGACGCTGTAAGGAGCGAGGTCGAGGAGATACCACTCGTCGCCGTATTTCACCCACTCTTTTCTCGCGAAGGCGATCGGATTTATCGCGCAGAGCGCGCCGCCGCCCTTGCCGTCTGAGAGCAGAGATTTTTCGATTTCCTCGAGACGGGAGGTGAGTATTCTGTATCTTTCGAGACTTTCGTCGTAAACGCGCTTGATAGAGGTGCCGGGCAGTATATCGTGGAACTGATAGAGGAGGATCTCCTTCCAGATCTTTTCCATTTCGTCGAAGTCGTATTTTTTTCCTCTTGTCTGCGCGAGCGCGCCCAGCCACTCCACCTTATGGAGGAGATATTCGGTTTTGCGGTTGAATTTTTTGGAACGCGCCTGCGACGTATAGCTGCCCTGATGACGTTCGTAATAGAGCTCGCCTTTGTGCGTGGGCATGATCTCGCGGTAGGGTTCAAGATCCTCGAACAGACTGATCGACTTGCTGACCTTGCAGTTGAACAGCTTTTTGTGGCGTTTGACGTATTCGATATGACCTTCTCCGGGACCGCCGCCGCCGTCTCCGTCGCCGTATATGAGCAGGGCTTTGGGTATGATGTCCTTTTCGGTATTGCGCGCGTTACCCTTGAAGATCGCGAGAGGGGAAGCGCCCGCGTTGTAGTCGCCGAGCGGTTCCATGTGTGCGAGCAGGGTCGTACCGTCGATACCCACCCAATTGAATGTCTTGTAAGGGAACTGATTGACGGTGTTGCTGATAATCTTTATCGTCATGAAGTAATCCATGCCGCAACCCTTGATGACCTGCGGCAGAGAAGCGGGGAAGCCGAACACGTCGGGGAGCCAGCAGAGATTGATGTCTTTGCCGAATTCCTGCTTCCAGAACTTGTCGCCGTAAAGGGACTGTCTGATCCAGCTTTCGCCGCCCGTCAGGTTGGTGTCGCTCTCGACCCACATTTTGCCTTGAAGCTCTATTCTGCCGTCCATAACGGCTTTTTTGGCTTTTTCGTAAAGGTCGGGATAGCCTTCTTTGAGCCACACCCACATCTGCGGCTGCGATTCCGCAAAAATAAAGTCGTCATAATGTTTTATATTGCGCAGCTGGTTGGCGAAAGTCCTCGCGACTTTGCGTTTGGTTTCGCGCAGAGGCCACAGCCACGCGAGATCTATGTGCGCGTGTCCTATGCAGTAATATTCGGTCTGTTTTTCAAATACGGGTTTTTCAAACTGCGGTTTGAGTATCTCTCTCGCCGCCGCGGCGCCTTGTTTTTTGAACGCCTTGAAAGAGTCTTTGAGAGCCTTGTCTATCTCCGCGACGCGGGGGTTGGACTTGTCCAGCTTGAGCATCGTGAAATAGAGGTCGATATAGTCATAATAATATTGATTCGTATCTTCGTTGAGAATGCTGATGTCGCAACGGCGCAGTCTCGCGACGAGTTTTTCAAAGCGCAGTTTTCCGTTGAAGCCCGCGTCTATGTAGAGTTTTATCTCCTCGTCTCCGGTAGAGCAGTCCGCAACGTCGACGACCTGTTTGCCTACGAGAGAGTGGAAGATGTCGCCTTTGCTGACGATCTGGGTGATGCCCTGAAGCACGATGCCGTCCTCGTTGAAAACGAGTCCTTCGCCCTGAAGTTTTATGCGGAGCACGACGTGCGCTCCCTTTGCTTTTTCAGGCACCTTGCCGGTAAATCGGAACCAGGCGCAACCGAATTTCTTCGCCCACTTTTCCATGATGTGAGCGGGCTTGAAGGCGCTCTTGTCGAGGTCTTCAAAGCGGATCGGCTCGTCGCTCTTTATCACTTCGGCTTTGAGGTCAGCGACCTTTGTGTAACAGCGACCCTTGATGTTGAGGATGTTGGCAACGTGCCCCGGCGTCGCGACGGCTCTTTTTACAAAGGGTTTGTCCATACCCATAATTCTACCTCCGTATCTGCGCGCGATATGTCGTGCGCGCACACTCCGGATAAATTATATCATACGCCGCAAGGCTCGTTCAATAGACAAACGAGAAAAATTATTCACAAAACGGGGCAAACGGGTGTCGGAAGACCTGAATGAGGCAGTTGCGAGCAGACAGAGGGACGAACGCGCGGGAGCTTTGACGAAAGAACGCTTGACACGGAGACAAAATTATTTTATACTGCATATATAAATAAGAGGCGTTATTCCGTCAAGAGTAACGCGCGGCGTCGGGTGACAGAGAGAAGGGTCGGCGGCTGAAAGCCCTTTACTCGCAAAGCGCGCGAAGTGCGGGCGGTAGCTTTGCGGAGGAAATGCCGCGACGGGTCGTTCCGTTAAAGACGGGAGAGAGGCGGGAGTTTTCCCGCAATCAAAGTGGAACCGCGTTGCAGGGCGTCTTTGAAAGAGGACGACCTGTTTTTTTATTTGCGCGGAGCGTAAAAGGAGACTTTATGGGAAAGATAAAGATGGACCTTGAGTTCGCAATGCAAAACGATCCTGCGGCAACCAGCAAATGGACGGTTTTCTGGACGTACGGCGGCTTCAACGCATTGCTTCGTCATAGGTACGCACATTGGTTTTACAAACACGGGTGCAAGTTTTTGGCGTTCCTTATCGCAAAGGGAACGCGCAGGAAGACCGGCGTTGACATCCATCCCGCAGCAGACATCGCGGGAGGCGTTTTCATCGATCACGGCGTCGGAGTCGTCATCGGAGAGACCGCAAAAATCGGCACGCACGTCGTGATATATCAGGGCGTGACTCTGGGCGGTACGGGCAAGCAGACGGGCAAGCGCCATCCGACGATCGAGGACAACGTGATGATAAGTTCGGGCGCAAAAGTGCTGGGCGCGATCACGATCGGACACGACAGCAAGATAGGCGCGGGGAGCGTCGTGCTCAAAGACGTTCCGCCTCATTGCACGGTCGTAGGCGTTCCCGGCAGAGTGGTAAAACAGTACAATGAAAGGGTGGAAGACCTTGATCAGCAAAAGCTCCCCGACCCGATACTCGAAGAGATCGCAAGGCTCAACAAGAGGATTGCCACTCTCGAAGACATGCTCGACGTCAAGACGTGCCGTTATTCGATAACAAACGCCAACGAGGACGCGTCGGAAGAAGACGCGGAGGACAAAAAAGATTAAGATTTCCGCACTGCGGAGAGGAGATATTATGCTTAAGATATACAACACTCTTACCAGAAAGAAAGAAGATTTCAGGACGATAAAGGAAGGCAAGGTCTGCATGTACAGTTGCGGACCGACGGTTTACAGCTTCGCGCATATCGGCAATCTGCGCACATACGTCTTTATGGATCTGTTCCGTCGCGTGCTTAAATACGACGGTTACAAGATCAAGGGCGTTATGAACATCACCGACGTCGGACACCTCACGAGCGACGAGGACGAGGGCGAGGACAAGATGGAAAAGGCTTCCCGCGAGCAGAAGAAATCTCCTTACGAGATAGCGGAATTTTATGCGGGCGTATTCTTTGAAGACCTTGCAAAGCTCAATATAGGCAGACCCGAGATCGTCGAAAAGATAACCGACCATATTCCGGAGACGATAGCGTACGTCCAAGAGCTTCTCGACAAGGGATACGCTTACGAGATAGACGACGGCATATACTTCGATATCGGCAAGTTTTCCGAATACGGCAAGCTGTCCCGTCTCAATCTCGAGGAACAGCAGGCGGGCGCAAGGGTCGAGGTCAACAGCCAGAAGCGCCATCCCGCGGATTTCGCGCTGTGGAAGAAGGCGGAACCCAACCATATCATGCAGTGGGAAAGCCCGTGGGGAATGGGGTATCCCGGCTGGCATATCGAGTGTTCCGCATTGAGCCGCAAATATCTCGGTTTTCCTTTTGACGTGCATACGGGCGGGGTGGATCACATTCCCGTACATCACGAAAACGAGATAGCGCAAAACGAAGCGCTTGCGGGAAAGAAAACCGTAAACTATTGGGTGCACGGCGACTTTATGCTCGTCAACAACGGCAAGATGAGCAAGAGTCTGGGCAACACATACACGATCAGCGATCTTGAGAAACGCGGTTACAGCGCGATGGATTTCAGATATTTCTGCCTCAACGCGCATTACCGCAAAAAGCTCAACTTTACTTTTGACGGAATGGACGGCGCAAAGGTGTCGTATGCGAGACTTCTCGGCGCGTTATATCAGCACAAGACCAGCTCCGCAAAGACGGACGAAAGCGTGATAAAGGCTTATAAGGACGAATTTGTCGAGGCGATAAACGACGACCTCAACGTGCCGCGCGCGCTGGGAGTGCTCTGGAAGGCGGTCAAAGAACCGAAGAGCCGCGACATATACGATTTGGCGCTCGACTTCGACAAGGTGCTGGGACTGTCTCTCGACAAGGCGAGACCCGAAGAACAGCCGAAGGTCGAAGCTCCCGCAGAAGTCGTCGCGCTTGCGGAACAGCGCGTCGCCGCGAAGAAAGAAAAGAACTACGCGCTCGCGGACGAACTGCGCGCAAAGATAACCGCCGCCGGTTATCAGGTCACTGATACCAAGGAAGGATACGTCCTCTCCAAAGTCGAATAAGGTTTGAAAGACAAAAAAAGTCCGCTCCGTACAAGGGCGGATTTTTTATGCCCGTGTAGGAAAAAGCGCATAATAAAACTTTGAAAAGAAACGTCTGTCCGCGCCGCTTTGACGCTTCGGGGCGGGCGTATTTTTTGTTTCGGGCATATTTTAAGGGCGGTATTGAAAAAGGGACTTGAGTCGTGGTATAATTGATGCGAGAGGTGAAAAGATCATGGAAGCAAGAACAAAAAAATCCGTAAAGATAATCGCGGTCGTACTCGCAGTGCTTATCGTCGTTATGTCGGCGGTGCTCGGCGGTCTTGCCGCGGCGCATTACGCAAAAGTCGCGCAGACCGAAAAGATGACTCTGGATTACGACGGCGGAAAGCTCAACGTGATACTTATGATCGGAGACGGTATGGGCGTTAATCACGTCAAAGCGGCGACGGCAAAGTACGGAGACCTGTATTTTGCGACGAACGCGGATTATTCGGGAGAGATAACGACGTTTTCGCGCGACGTGTTCGGTCCCACAGACAGCGCGGCAGCCGCGACGGCGCTCGCAACCGGGCGAAAGACAGACAACGGACGCGTCGGGCAGTACAAAGGGAAAGATCTGAAATCGACTACCGAAATTGCGATTGAACACGGCTTCGCGACAGGAATAATCGCCACCGAAGGAGTGGACGGCGCGACGCCTGCGGGATTTTCGGCGCATACTTCGTCGAGAAAGAATCTTGACGAAATACTCTCCGATCAGCTCGCGAGCGGGATAGATCTGTTCTTCGGCAGTAACGTAGAGAGATACGCTCCGCTCAAAGCGCAGATAGAAAAGAGTTATACTTACGTCGACGCTTTTTCTGAAATAGCGACGGCGCAGGGCAGGACGTTTGCGGCGTTTGACGAGATACCTCTCGTCTCGGACGGAGAAAGCAGACCCACGCTTGCTTCGCTCGCTGTCGCGGCGCTCGACGTGTTGTCAAAGGACGAAGACGGCTTCTTTCTGATGATAGAGGAGAGCCATATCGACAAATACAGTCACGACAATATGCTCGACGAGGCGCTCGGGCATGTCAAGGCATACGACAACGCGGTCAGGGCGGTCGTCGAGTATGCGGAGAGAATCGGCAACACGATTGTGATAGTCACCGCGGACCACGAGACGGGCGGGCTGCAATACAACGGCGAGACGGCGGCGCAGCTCTCGGACGATATGTACACGAAGGGCAGTCATTCAAAAGCCAATGTGCCGCTCTATGTGTTCGGAAGTGTGGATTTCGATTTTTCCGCGCTTATCGACAACACGCTTGTTGCAAAATTTTGTCAGGCGGCGATAAGCGCAGACTGACGTCGGCGCGTATATCTTTGAAGAATTTAACTGCGTCTGAAAGGGCGAGGGAACGGATCGTATTATAAATGTCTCAACTGTTCGGGGAGGCTTTGCGGTCGTTGACTCATGTGCACGCGAAGCAGTTGCCAAAAATGTCACAGGTCGGTTTTTGAAGAGAAATATAAGCAAGAAATGCCGTTCTTGTGGAAAGAATTTTAGAACGGATCGAGGTCGGCTGTCTCGTATTATCGGATATCCTTGTTTCTGTACTGCGCGGGAGACATACCCGTCTCGCGTTTGAACAGCTTTGAAAAATGAGTGCGGTCGGTAAAGCACAGCCTTTCGGCTATATCTTCGACCGACGTCTTTCCCGAAGAAAGCATCTTCTTTGCAAGTTCGACCTTTACGGAAAGATAATATTGATACGGCGTTTTGCCGAATTTGCGTTTGAGTATCGCTGTAAGAGTGGGGACCGACATTCCGAAATGCGCCGCAAACTCGTGCACGTCAAGCTTGTCGCAGAGATGAGAAAGGATATATTCTTCGTATTTATTGCCCGTAAGCCCGCTTCTTCCTTTGCCGGAAGGAGAGGTGCTCAACGAGTTTTTGACAGTGATGAAAAGTCTGTGGAGCAAAAGTGTGACTGCGTCCGACACGTCTTTCGAAGGACGGCTTATCAGTTCGCTTATCTGCAAGAACAGGTTTTCGGCGTCGCAGGTCGCGACGATAGCCTTCATGTTGGGGAAATAACTTTTTATCAACGCTTCGACGAGCTCGCCTCCGCAGCGCAACCAGCATACGGAACACGGGTTTTTCGGGTCGCTTTGCAGTTTGCTGTATTTGCGGGGAGGAAAGATTATGCAGTCGCCGCGGTAAAGAGGATATTCTCCGCTTGAAGCGGTCAACCTCGCTTTTCCGTCCATAATGTACAAAACGAGTATGTCCTGCGAATCTTCGCGTAGCGCGACCCAACTCGGGTCGGGGCTTACGAATCCCGCAGATTTGACGAAACACACGTTGTTAACAGCCTTGTCGGCGTTGTGGATAATTCTTTCGTTGGACAAACTCATGACGTACCGTAGATTGTCTGCGACGCAGATTTGCCGGAAATCCCTTTGCGGGAAAAGCGACAGCGTCGGATATCCTTGATTTTTTCAACTTATTATATCATAGAAAAGATTAAATTCCTATTAAAAAGAACGTGTTTGTTAAAAAATTAACTGTCGTATTGACAAACCGTTACATAACGCGTATTATATAATCAGAAATAAAGAGAGG
The DNA here is from genome assembly GCA_944383905.1 of uncultured Christensenellaceae bacterium. Lineage (GTDB taxonomy): Bacteria > Bacillota > Clostridia > Christensenellales > UBA3700 > Ornithoclostridium. Next base: position 163,656 of record CALWRI010000001.1, on the reverse strand, counting down.
TATAAGAGTGCCGCCGAGGCCGAGAGTGACGAAAGAGCAGATAACGGACGCCGCGTTCCGTCTTGTCAGAGAAAGAGGAGAAGACGCTCTGACCGCAAAAGCGCTTGCGGCAGAGGCGGGTTGTTCGACACAGCCTATTTTCTGGTATTTTTCGGGAATGGCGGAAGTCGCCGCCGCAGTCACTGCGCGTGCCCGCGCGCTGTTCTCTGAAAGATTGAGGCAAAAGAGGCAAGGAGTCAATCCTTTCAAGACCGTGGGGCTGAACTACATTGCCTTTGCAAAGGAAGAAACAAACCTCTTCAAATTGCTTTATATGAGCAAGGGTCGCGTTCCCGACAGCCTGCTGGATGACGAAAACACTCCTTTCGCCGTGGACGTCATCGTAAATGAAAAGGGAATATCTGAAGAACAGGCAAAGCGCGTTTTCAGAGAACTCTGGCTGTTTTCTCACGGCATAGCCACGATGGCGGCGACGGGCACGGCAAGTTTTGAAGAAGAAGATATAGATGAGATGCTCACGGACGTTTATCAGGGTGTGCTGAAAGAAATCCGCAAACAAGAAAGAACGTAAAGAACCGACGAAAAATCGGACATACTATAAACAATAAATATCAGGAGGCATAAATGAAAAAGTACGACGCAGTGGTAATAGGTGCCGGCAACGGCGGGCTTGTCGCGGCGATCAGGCTTTTGCAGGGCGGGGCGAAGACCCTTCTTGTGGAAAAGCACAATATCCCGGGCGGCTTTGCCACCAGCTTCAGGCGCGGCAGGTTTGAGTTTGAAGCGTCATTGCACGAACTCAACGACTTCGGCACCCCGGACAACGCGGGTGACGTCAGGGTTTTGTTTGACGAACTCGGGGTTACCGACAAAATAGAGTGGCTTCAGATCCCCGAAGCATACAGAGTCATTTCCCGCGAAGAAAAAATAGACGCGACGATGCCTTTCGGAGTAAAGGCGTTTATCGACAAAATGGAAAGTTACGTTCCCGGCAGCCGCAAGTCTATGGAAAAGTTTTTCGATCTTGCGGAGGAGGTCAGGGCGGCGCAGGCGTACAGCAATTCCGTCAACGGCAATACCGATCAGAAAGTCATGCTTTCGCAATACGGCAATTTCGTCAGATGCGGTTCCTATTCGGTAAACGAAGTGCTGGACGCGCTCAAGATGCCCAAAAAGGCAAAAGACATACTCAACGCATATTGGTGCTATCTCGGCGCGCATTGCGACGATCTGAGTTTCCTGCACTATTCTTCGATGGTGATCAGGTACATCACCAAAGGAGCCGCTATGCCGAAATCCCGCTCGCACGAGATCTCTCTCGCTATGGTCGAGAGGATCAGGGAGCTGGGAGGAGACGTATGGTTCAATACCGAAGCCGTAAAGATAAAGACGGGCGCAGACGGAGGCGTAGAGGGCGTGATTCTCAAGAACGGCGACGAGATCGAGACCCGTCACGTTATCGCCAACTGTTCGCCGCATATCGTTTACGGCAAGATGATGGACAAGGTTGACGAACGCATAGTCAAAGAGACCAACGCGCGCAAATTCGCCGGCAGAGGGTTCACGATGTTCCTCGGTCTCAACAAATCGGCGGACGAACTCGGCATTCAGAATCACAACTACTTCCTTTACGACACGATGGACACCGCGAAGCAGTACGATATAATGAAGAAGATCGAGACGAACGAGGTGCAGGCAACCGTATGCCTCAACAGGGCTTATCCCGACTGTTCGCCCGAAGGCACCTGCATGATGTATTTCACGACTCTTTATATGAGCGACGACTGGGCGAACGTAAAGCCGGAAGATTACTTCAAGGTGAAGGATTACGTCGCCAACAAGATGATCGCGAGATTCGAGCAGGACACCGGTTGCAGAATACGCGACAGCATAGAGGAAATATCCGTCGCTACTCCGATGACGTACGCGCGTTACTGCGGGCATCCGGAAGGCGGCATTTACGGTTACGAATCGCAGTATTGGGACGGACTCATGCCCAGACTGCTTATGATGGCAGAAGATCACAAGACGAGAGGATTGCGTTTTGCGGGCGGTTTCTCGATGAGACTTTCGGGATACTCCAGCGCGTATTTCTCCGGAGACATTACGGGCAGACAGACCGTAGGCGATATAAAGAGGGAGGGCTGACACTATGGCGTTCAAATTCAAAAAACAGATATTCGGATTTATGGATCTGCTCCGTTTCAAAAAGCTCGTTCCAAACCGCCGCGCGGCTTTCGACGCGGCTCCCGCGACCGCGCTCCCCAAGACCTACAAGGTCAACGAGACGGCAAAGATCATTCACCCGGGCAATCAGAAGGCGAAACTCATAGACGTCAGACAGGAAACCGCGGATACCAAGACTTATACGTTCGAGCTTTCAAAGAAGGCGTTTTTCCGCGCGGGTCAGTACGTCGAGCTCACCGCGAAGGTGGGAGATTCCGTTGTGAACAGACCGTATGCAATCTCTTCTTCTCCGTATGCGGCGCTCAAGGAAGGAAAACTTTCCGTTACGGTAAAAAAGGCGGGATTTTTCAGTGAATGGCTTTTCGACAATGCGAAGGCGGGCGACGAGATGATTATCGGAGATCCTTCCGGACAATTCCATTACGAAGGAATCAAGGACGAAGAAGTCGTCGTCGGAGTTGCGGGCGGCAGCGGCATTACGCCGTTCTACTCGATGGCGCAGGCGCTCAAAGAGGGCAGCGAGGAATTCAAACTCATTCTGCTTTACGGCGCAAGGACGGAGAAGGACATCGTGTTCAAAAAGGAGCTCGACGCGCTCGTGTCCGACAAATTCAAAGTCGTATACGTCCTCAGTGACGAAAAGAACGACAAGTACGAAAACGGATTCGTCACCAAAGAGCTGATACAAAAATATGCGCCCGAAAAGTATACCGTTATGGCGTGCGGACCGCAGGCTATGTACGCATTCCTTGACAAAGAACTGGCGGCGCTCGGCGTAGGCGGCAAGAGGGTCAAGAAAGAGGCGAACTGCGTCGGTACGCGCGACGTGAAAAAGGCGGAGCATACTTTGACCGTCCATATCAGAGACGAGGTCTTCACCGTCAAGGCGGACAGCAGGGAGACGATCCTCGTCGCTATGGAAAGGGCGGGGCTTAAAGTACCTTCCAAGTGTCGTGCGGGCGGTTGCGGCTTCTGCCACAGCAAGCTGGTATCGGGCAAATTCAGCATAGCGGGCGCGGACAAGAGAAGACTTGCCGACCTCAAGTTCGGATATATACATCCGTGTTGTTCCTATCCCGACTCGGATATGGAGCTCATAGTCCCCGCGGGACTCGAATGAAAAAACGACAAAAAAGCGCGGCGCTTTCCGGCGCCGCGCTTTTTTTGAGTTGTATGAGATGAAACCGGAATTTGCGACAAGTATCCGCTTTTTCGGGTATACAGATTGACTTTTAGGTTAAAGCGGGAGGTTTTTTCCGTCTGCACAATAAAAAAAGGAAACGGCATGAAAATTTGCGACGATGCCGCGCCTGGTCGGATAATTCAGAAAGCGCGGAAATTTTCCGCGCTTTCTTTAACTGTGCCTTACGACGCCGGGCTTGCGAGGTTATCTTCAGCGCGCCTGCTGCCGTCGTCGGATTTGTTGCGTTTTTTTACTGATATTAAGACCGTCAGATATACCGCTCCGAATATCGAGAGCGTTATCGCCGCGGCTATCGCTCCGAAGAACAGGACGGAGTAATCCAGACTGTCTCGTGCGTGAGAATAATTTTGTTCGTAATACATATGCAAAACCGTGTGCAGTTCGTACGTTCCGTCGTTGTTGGATACGAGATAAGACGCACGGTAATTTTCGTTGTAAACTACTATTCGTCGTGTATCCGTATTTATTTCTTCGCTTTCGGGGTCAATATGAGAATATTCTATATTCAGAGCGTCGTACAACACATATATTTTATAAGTCTGCCCGCCGTTTTCGGATATTACGGAATAAGAATGGTATGCCGCGAGATCTTCTTCATTGAAATCCGCCGCGGATACCGAATATATGACGGTCTGTCTGTTCCCCGTCTCTTTTGATGAAATTTCTTCATAACAGTCGGGCAGCGTCCGTCTCCCGAGAAGTTCTTCGAGTTCGTCTATATCTTTACATACGACCACCTTTTCGTCAAATTCGTCGTAAAACGGCATATCAACCAGAAGGTGAGATCTGTAAAATACCGTACTCACGAGGGCGACGGCGAAAAGAACCGTGTATACCGTCAGCAGCAGTTTTTTTGCTTTTGTCGGGAACGGGGTAAAATATTCGGGTTTTCTCAGTCGTCTTACAAGGTTTATCAGTATCAGCGCCATTGCGGCGATGACCGCAAAGGCAACTCCGAACATATAATATTTGAAGTTGTATCCGAGATATATCGCGCAGGGGAGAAAAGATGCCAGCGCAACGATAAGAATGGCAAGCGCACGATTTTTGCGCCTGTATATACGTTTTTTTATTGCAAATGCGCGTTCGTCGTCGGATAATGCGAAGTTCAGTCTGAAATTGACGATCAACAGAAGAAAAATACATACGGACAGTATCGGCGCGGCAATTGCGAACGCCCACAGCCTGACGCGCGTTGCCTGTTCGGTCACTGTGGCGATTATTATGCCGATCGTTGCCGCAAACAGCAGACAGGCTACGGCGATCTTGTGCGTGTTGTCGTAGCGCGCAAGCATATTGTCGAATATCGCGGAAGCTTCTTTTTCCGCCTTTCCGGCGCCTGACTTTGTTTTTTCGGCTTCTGCCTCGTTTTTCGGCTGCTCCGAGGATTGAACGGGCGCGCGTTTCGCCCGCAGTATCTCGTCGCAGGTCACGTCGTACAGCTCCGCGATCGCGGGTATCAGAGAGATGTCGGGAGAATAGGAATCCCGTTCCCAACAGCTTACCGTCTTGTTGGATACGCCGAGTTTTTCCGCGACATCCTGTTGAGTGTAACCGTTGCTCCTTCTCAGTGCGGATAAGAATTGTCCGATAGTCTGTTTTTCCATAGATCAGCCTCCTTTTTCACTTTCAGTCTATCAACAGGTAACACTTTTTTCAACACCTTCAACGGTAAAAGTGTCGCTATTTGCGTGGAATTATTTAGCGATCGGGAAGAAAATCGCGCCGGGAGGTAATTCGCTTGCAATGAATGTCGATGACTGTTATACTGTATAGGCTATGAAGATCAGAGAGAGATTTTTGTTCAACAAGTCGTTTATCATGGGCGCCGTCGGCATAATTTTGCCGATCGCTCTGCAAAACGTGATAAACTACGGCGTAAACCTCATGGACTCGGTCATGCTCGGTCAGCTGGGAGACGTTGCCATATCCGCCGCAAACCTCGGCGGACAGCCCTTCTTTCTGCTCACGATGTTCGGCTTCGGGATAGCGAGCGGGGCGGGCGTTCTCATCGCGCAGTATTGGGGCAAGGGAGATATGGCGCATATCCGCAGAATAATGGGATTTGCGCTTCGTCTCGTATTCTGCGTCGCGGTGGCGTTTACCGTGCTTTGCGTGACGATCCCGGAGCAGATAATGTCTCTGTTCACTTCAAATCCCGATACGATAGAGCAGGGCGCGGATTATCTTTGGATAATATCGATCGGATATGTGTTTTACTCCCTGTCCAACTGCTATCTGACCTCTTTGCGCGCGGTCGAAAAAGTCGGCGTCTCGATGGTCGTGTATGGGATATCGTTTTTTATCAACGTCGCGGTCAATTACGTCTTCATATTCGGCAAGCTGGGAGCGCCGGCTCTCGGAGTAAAAGGCGCGGCGATCGGTACGGTCGCGGCGAGAGTCAGCGAACTCGTCATGGCGCTCGTCTATATGTACGCCTTCGACAAGAGGACGGGTTTCAGGCTCAAAGACGTGTTTTCAAAGGGCGGCGACATAGTCCGACCATTTATGAAAAACTGTATGCCCGTCGTCGGCAACGAATTGCTTTGGGGATTCGGGACCGTTATCATCACACTCATCATCAGCAACCTCAGCGACGATTTTATCGCCGCGGGAAGCATTGCGACTGTCGTCAACCAGATTGCTCTCGTCGGGATAATGGGCGTTTCCAACGCCGCCGCTGTACTGACCGGCAAGACGATCGGAGAAGGAGACCCTGCAAAGGTGCAGAAGGTGGCGGATACGATGCTCGTCATAGCGTTTGCCGTCGGGTGTCTCGGCTCCGCGCTTTTGTTCGCTCTGCGGGTGCCGATACTCAATATATACGACGTATCAAAAGGAGCAAATGAGATCACCTCTCAACTGATAACCATACTCGCTTCGTTGCAGGTGGTGCTCGCTCTCGACATAACCTGCATAGTCGGGGTCCTGAGAGGGGGCGGGGATACGAAATTCGCGTTTTTCATAGATACCGGCACGGTCTATCTTTTCGCGCTTCCTCTCGGAGCCGTCGCCGGATTCGCTCTCGGCTTTCCCGCGTGGGCGGTATATCTTATCCTGCGCAGCGATACGTTTGTCAAAACGGTGCTCGGACTCATACGCGTCGCAAGAAGGAAGTGGCAGCGTGACCTGACTGTGCAGGCGGAGTCTGCGACGGAAGGGACAGAAGAAAATAAGACGTGAAGTATTTTTCACTTCGTCCGTTCGGAAATATTTGTAAAAACCGTACCCGTGTAGGTTAAACGCATATATTAGCTGCATGTCGACAGTCGGGAGTGCTTTGCGTCGGAGTGTTTTCCTCACGCACGGTTCACGTTTCCGTATTCAAAAAGACTGCTCTTTGTGTTATAATGCAAACGGAGGGAAATCATGAAAAAGAAATCCGTTGCTTTTATTTCAGCCGCATTTACGGCGATATTTCTCGGAGCGTATCTGACATCGTGTTCGCAGGCGCTCGATATTCCGAAAGAAAAGACTTTGCAGAAAGCTCTCGAAGAAGGCGGGTATACGCTCGTCTTCGAAGACGACTTCGACGGGGACGGTATAGACTACGAAAAGTGGAAGACCGGGCTCGGGTACAATCCGCGAAGAGCGGGATATTACGAAGACAGCGAGGATACCCTTTTCGTGTCGGACGGCTGTCTGACCATCCGCACCCTTTACAAGGACGGACAGTACGGGGAAGGCTGGTACACGTCGTGGATAGAAAGCTCCACCGACCTGACGGACGACGGCACGGTCAAAAGTCCTGATTACAAGGGTTTTTCGTCTACTTACGGTTATTTCGAAATAAGGTGCAAGGTCCCTCCCGCGATAGGGATATGGTCCGCGTTCTGGCTCATGCCGGACGGCGCGGCGGGAATGAGCGCTGACGACGTGCAGGGTACGGGCGCGGACGGCGTCGAAATTGACATTATGGAGTCGCCGTGGTACTATTCGCTGACGGACAAAGAAGCCAATATGCACGTTCTGCACGGCGACGGATACGAGAATACGAAGTCGGAGAAGTCTCCGCTTTACAGAGTGCCTGATATGTATACGCAATTCCACACTTACGGCGTAATGTGGACGGAAGAGGAATACGTCTTTTATATCGACGGCGCGGAGACATGGCGCACGAAGCACACGGTTGACGGTAAGACCTTCGGCGTATCGCAGGTCGATCAGTATATGATACTGTCGGTCGAAGTCGCCGGGTATGCGGACGAAAACGGCGTGCCGGTCGAAGGAAAGAACCAAGACGGCTCGAATTTCTGGTGCGGAAACCCTGCGCGGAACGATAAGAGCAAGCATTACGATTTTGTCGTCGACTACGTCAGGGTATACCGCGCGGCGGACAATGCGGCGTGACGGGCGCTGTTTTTGTGCCCGCATTCCGTTTTTTCAATATTTTTCCTCAATTTGAAAAGAAATCCTATGCAAAAAAGGCAGTTTGCGGCAAAAGAGTCGGTTTCGCGCATAATGTAAAAATTTGTGAAAAAAATTGACTGAAATATATTATTTTGATATAATGTTTTTATAACGAAATAACGGGGAGATTTTTATGAGCGAAAACATGAACGACATTCAGTCGACAGAAGAGATTGCCGACGTTGCTACCGTTTCCGACGGAGGCAATGCGGGCGACGTTCAGCCTGAAAAAGCCGCAAAAAAGAAAAAGACGGCAAAAGAATTTTTTCAGGGTTTAGCCAAATTCTGGAGTACGCCTCCCAAGGGCAGATATCTCAATCTCAAAGAGATACTGTGCTTCGGCGGCAGCGCGTTCGGTGTGAGCACCCTCGTCACCGTCGTTTCGGGCATGATCACCGCGACGCAGATCTCGGAGCTGTTCGGCATCGACGTTCTGCACGGTCCGCTTATCTGCCTCGTTGCGAGTGTTCTCGGACTTCTCATTCAGCCGATATTCGGCAAGATGCTTCAGAATACGCAGACGAGATGGGGCAAGTACAAGCCGTTCATCCTCATCATGGCTCCTATTTTTGCCGCGCTCGCAATAGCGTCTACCTGGTCGCCGGATCTGATCCGAGAACAGGCGGAAAACGCTTTGCCCAAAGTCATTTACGCTTATTGTATCTGTACCCCCACGCTTATTATCTGGAATCTTTTTCAGAACACGTTCTATATGATGCCGGGCGTCATAACTCCCAATCAGCAGGAAAGAACGGATATATGGTCCCCGATAGGTCTCGTCATAGGCTTCTCGCCGACGATAATGAACGTCCTCGGCAATGCGCTCCGCGGTTACTTCAACAGCAAGGGCGTCGAGTATATGGCGTTCCGTTACATAGGCATCATCTATTCTCTTGTCGGTCTCGCGTTCGTACTTATGTTGTTCATGGTCAAGGAGAGAATAATCGTTACCAATCAGAACAAAGAAAAGGTCGGTCTCATATCCGGTCTCAAGCAGATATTCCGCAACAAGCCGCTTCTCATCTTTACGCTCGCGCTTATTCTCGGCAGCGTGCGTACGACGATCGAGGTCGACTCGGCGATCATGGGCAAGTTGCGTTACGCGACCGATATCCCCACCGGTCAGGCGATATTCGGTTCTCTGACTCTGATCACCGGCTTTGCCGTCACCCCCAACATGATATTGTTGCCGTTTATGACGAGAAAGCTCAACAACAAGACTATCCTCATTATATGGATGACCTGCAACGCGGTAGGTTACGCATTGCTGGGCATCATAGGCGTCGAAAACATCGTGCAAGGTACGCTGAGCGCCGTGCTCCTTACAGTGTTGCGTTTCATAGCTCTGTTCAACGCGCTTGCTTCGCTCCAGCCGCTTATGATGGCGGAGATATGCGACTATCAACAGCTCAAGACGGGTCAGAGACTCGAGGGCTTTATTCAGATGTTCATGTATGCGCTCGTTCTCGTGTTTACCAACGTCGGATACGTCGTCATCGCCATCGTCAAGAGGAACATGGGTTATCAGCCCAGCAACTACTTCAACGTGACCACGGTATCCGATCATCTGATGAAAGTGGCAACGGATTATTTCGACATAGCTATGTGGGTGTCCGCAATATCCGCCGCGCTTATGACTCTCGCAATGATACTGTACCCGCTCAGCAAGAAAGAGCACGCAAAGATCGTGGAACAGCTCAAATCCTTGAGCGCCGCACAGCATAACGACAGCCCTGACGGAGAACCCGTCGCGGAAGCCGCAGAAGGCGGAGAAGTCGTCTGCGACAGCGCCGAGGCGAGCGAATCCGCTCCCGAGAACGGCGGCGCAAACGAGTAAGGCGATACGCTTTGCATTATGAAAATACGGACGGGCAACAAGCCCGTCCTTTTTTCGTACCGTCGGAGAATATTCCGTCGAAGGAAGCCGTGCAGGGGAGAGGTCGTCACGCCTTGGCGCAGACGCTCCGAACGGCAAGCAAAATTCCGCGAGCCGGGAGAGGCGCGCGTGATATTCGCGGATCCGTCCTCAACGCCGTCCGTATAAAGACTTTGCAGGACAGAAGGAGACGGTTTCAGGGCTCGCCGCCATTTATGGCACGGAGCAAAACAAGACGGAATGGAGAGATACGGGCAGGTTGCGCCGGGAGCATTCTCCTGCCTTTCGCGATCCTGACACGCAGGGCAGTATGCGACTGCGGTTGTCTTTACCCGCACAGAAAGAGGAGCGGATAGCAACATATTCGGAAGAAAATAATTGTTGACAGCGGGCAAAAAAATCCCCCGCGGTATGGCGGGGGACCTTTTGAGAAGTTGTGTATGGGTGACGTCTGTCAATCGTCGAAATCTTCAAATTCGCCGTAAGTGTAGACGTGTCTGAAAGGATCTTCTTCGGTGCCGGAGCCTTCGGTCGTGATGAATACTTCGATCATCTTGCCGTCTTTCATAACTTCCGCTTCGATATAATCTTTGCCGTTTCTCGTCTTCTTTTCGTATTTGCACTGGAAGACCTGACCGTTTTCGTAACTCTTCATCTCGATTTCCTGCTTGTTGTTCTCGGTTTCGAATTCGAGTTCGAAGCGTTTTACGAGCTCGCGGTTGTTATAAATTCTGTATTCGTATTTTTGTTCGGTCTCGCCCTCTTCCTCTTCGAAAGACTGTTCGAAAACGATATATTCGCCGTTTTCGCCGCGCACGGTCATCTCGTAAGAAGTCTCGTTTTCGGTCACGCCGTCTTCAGTCTCGCTTTCGATCTCCTTTTTACCCGTCATCTGATAAACGTTTTCGCCGGAGATAACGATGCCTTCGAGAGCGAATTCCTGCTCGGTTTCGTATTCCCACTTGCTTTCGTCTTCATGACCGTCCTTGTCGATCTCGTTCTCGTTTTTGGTTTCGGTCAGATTGAAATACATCGTATATGCCTGCGCCGCACCTTCGAGATTCTTTGTGGTGACAGTCATTCTGACTTCGTATACGCCGAAGTATGCGTCGTCTTCCGCGGGTGCGCCCTGTTCGATCTGAATCGCGTTTTCGCCCATATAATTTTCAATCACTGCGAGTTGAGCGTTGACTTCGTCGATCTCTTCCTGGGTGAGTTGCTGTCCTTCGAGGGAATTGAGCGCCTTTGCGAGAGAGGTGTTCTCCTGCATTTCGTCAAGTATGACGGCGGACGACGTCGCGCTCATAGCGACGAGTTCGGAATTGTTCTTATAGTTTCCGAGCACGCCTGACGAATTTGTGTTGTCAGAGGGACCGAGTACGCAAGCCGTGAGCAGGGAGCTCAATGCAAGGCATACGGTTAAAATTACTGCAAGTACGATATTTTTCTTTTTCATAATCGTATCCTCCCTTTAAGTTTCTTCGTTAATATAACAAAGCTGATGAAATTTTTGCCAAAGAATTTCAAAATTATTTTGATTTTTTTCACGGATAGCGTTTTGAAACAAAAACGCATTGACCCGCGAGGCAAGCGATGCTATGATTTATATAAGCTGTATTATTGTCTTTACGATAATAAATAAAGGGGAAAGTTTTTGAAAGCGGAAAAACTGTTGAAATATTGTCAGGGAAAAAAGGGAGCTTATCTTGATTTTCCTTTCGGAGACGATTATGCGGTCGTAAAAATCAGGACGTCTTCAAAACGCAACGGATACATTTTCGCAGAGTTTTTCGTCAAAGACGGAGAGGAGAAATTCACATTTTCGACTTCTGCCGAAGACGCGGAGTTCTTGCGCGAGAATATTCCCGATGCGGTGACGCGCGGCTGGCACTGTCCGCCCGTACAGGCAAAATACAAGAGCACCGCTGTTTTGAGTCGGCTTGACGACGTATTGCTCGAAAAACTCGCCGACGTCTCGTATGAACGCGCGTTTTCAAAACTGACGGCAAAGGAAAAGTCGGATCTTTAAGACGGATCCGACATTTTTTTGAACATTTTGTAATTTTCAAGATATTCTCCGTTTCGCAATACGGACTGCTTTCGATCTGCCGTGTAGCCGAGTTTCTCAAAGAAGGGTTTTGCCGTTAGGGACGCTTCCACGGTCGTGACGGGGCAGTTGTGAGAACTTTCGGCGTCGTATACGAGAGCTTTTCCGATTCCTTTGCCCTCGTACCCCGGCAGGACATACAGTCTGTCGATGTGTCCGTTGTTTTCGCAGTCGCAAAAGCCCACTATAATCCCGTCTGCCGTCGCTACCGTCGTGTGACGGGCGGAGAATTGCGCTTGCCAGCGCGCTTTGTCCGCGCAAGACGCCCATGCTTCGAGTTGGCGGGGAGAGTAGTCTTTTGCGCAAAGCGAGTATACGGAGCTTCTGAAAAGGCGCAAAATCCCGTCTGTGTCGGAGGAGACAAATCCGCGTAGTTTATACGGTGCGTTTTGCGTTTTGAATTCGTCCGTAGTCATCAGGCGTCTTCGAACAATTCTTCAAGGAATTCTTCCCAGAAATCGTCTTCGTCCGGTTCGATAAGGTTTTCGTAATAACCTTCGATCAGTTCGACGATAAGTTCTTTGCGGTCCTCGCCGTCTTTTTTGTCAAGAGCAGAGGCGATTTTTTGTTTTTCGGCAGAGATATCTTCGTCGGTAATGCCGTCTTTGCGCAGCCTGTTTTCGATTATCAGATAAAATTCGTCTGTCGCTTCTATCCACCATTCGTCGATAAACGCTCTCAAAGCCGTTCTGTCCTGCCTGCCCAGATCGGTGAGACGGTATTCTTCTTCCTCTGCCGCCGCTTCCGCTTCGCGTTCCGACATTCCGTCGTTCAGGAGTTTCATTTCGTATATATCGATATAATATTCGAGTTCGTCTTCAAGTTCTTCGCCGAGCGGTTTGAGGTATTGCTCCTTCCATTCGTCGAGGGCGTCTTCCATCGTGTCGTCGTCGAGTCCGGCTTTTTCAAGTTCTTCCTCCCACAGTTCTTCGAGCATATCAAGCTCTTTTTCCTTTGTCGGGTCGTACTGTTTGAGGATACGGTGCAGTTCGAGCACCGTCTTTTCGTCGAGCCCCGCTGTGTCGCCGTAAGCCGCGATTATATCGTTTATCAGTTGTTGCTTTGCCGCTTCGCCGTCGGTAGCCACGACCGTGCCGCCGCTTGCCGTTACGAGATCGTTGACGTTGCCCGTGAGCAGCTCTATATACTGACGGCTTATAGCTTCGTCGTCGTTGAATGCTGAAATATTTACCTGCCCGTGTTTGTTATTAACATATCCGAGCTTTATCGAATTGTATACGATGTCAAAGCAGACATCCGATACGGAATTGCCGTTGTAGTTTTTCCCAAGCAGTACGATTATCGCGTCGCTGTTGATTCCCTTTACCGATTTGACGTATCCGTCCTTATCCGCGACAATCTCGAACGAAGGATTGATGTCAATCAGGACGAGGGTGTCGGAACCGTCTCCGACGGGTGTTGGGGGAGTGTCTCCGGACGGGATGGCAAACAGCACGGACAACGCGACGACAACTACAAGTACGCAGGCGATCGCGGACATTGCGAAAGCAAACCCTCTCTTCGATCTCGCGCGTTTGGGTTCGGGAGCGGGGAAGAGCCTGTGTCTGAGGTCTTCCTTGAGTTGTTCGTCGGGGAGCAGTCTTTCTGCGTCTTTTTTCAGATCTTTGGATATTCTGTTCATAACGACCCTCCTTTGACGTGTTTTGCAAGCGTGTTCAGGGATTGCTTGAGTCTGTAAGACACCGTCGAAACCGGCATATCGAGAACTTTTGCCGCCTCGCGTCTTTTGTATCCCGCTATCACGCACATCACGACTATTTTGTAATCCGTTTCGTCAAGCAGCTGTTTTGCGAGAGCTATAAGTCCGAAGCTGTCTTCGTCGGGCATCGAGAAATTGCCTTCGCGATAATCTCCTTCTGCCGAAAAGTCGGTTGCCGTCGCGCGCTTGGCGCGGTTGTATTCGTTCAGAGCGTTGTTTCTCGCGATCGTGGTTATCCAGGCGGTGAAGTTGTCGCTGTTGTATGAGCTTATGCCCGTGACCGCTTTCATGTATGTGTCCTGAACGACGTCTTCCGCGGCGTGCTTGTTGCCGAGTATGCGGAAGGCGACGAAGAACACGACCTTGTAGGTCACGTCGTAGATATAATCGAACGCGCGGCTGTCGCCCTCTTTGAGCTTGCGCACGGCTTTTTCAAGCGCTTTGTCTGACATTCTTCACCTTTATAACAATTCAAACGGAAATTTTGCCAACGGTTTCCGATATTTTTATGATAAAATATCGCGCGTTATTAGTCAAGAGTGTTTGAGTGAGACAAAAATTAATCGTACGTTTTGCCCCGCGCCGCACGAAAACGCAAGAAAAAACCGCCTTTCGGCGGTCTTGTCGTTTTGCGAAAATTGTTTTATTCTTGCTTTCCTTCGTCGTTTTCCTCTGCGGGTTTATCGGTTTCGGCTTCATCCGTTTCCGCGAGAGCGTCGGTGTCGTCTTTCGCGTATAATTTTTTCTGTTCCGAGGGTTGTTCCGCCTGCGCTTCGGCGATGTTTTTCTCGATTTTGGATTTGAGCAGAGCGACCACGTCGATATCTTTGACGGTAAAGTATGTCGACATTATCGGCACGGCAAGGAATACCGCGCCCATTATCGTGCCCAGCACATAGATGACATATTGCCATGCGCTAGTGCCGAATATGTCCTGGAAGGAGAGGCAGATGTCTCTGACCATTTCGTCGAGAAAAGCGGGGAGACTGCCGCCTGCCGCTATCGGGAAGCACAGGATAAAGGTCAGGAAAAGCGGGATCGTCAGGATCGTGCTGTAAGCGCATACGACGATCGAAAACACGTTTTTGACCTTGCCTTTGAAAGTGCCTGCCGCAGAGGACATCAGCATAATGCCTGCCGCCATTGTGATCACGACGATGACGTATCTGGCGATAAGATTGGATATGTTGCTTATGTAGGTAAGCCCGACGTCCGCGCCGGTCGTCTGCGCGAGAGACAGCAGCCCCCAGACGTTGAGACCTGCGGCAACGATTATCATTATTGCCTGAATGAGTTTTTTCTTGTTTGCCTGTGTCATAAAACTTTTCCCTTTCCGGTTATATATTGATTATACTAAACGCGCGGGCATTGCGCAACACAGAAGGAGAAAATTATTTTTTACGTCAAAAATTTTGCAAAAAAAAAGGGCGCCTGATACGCGTTTTCGTCCAAAAAGTGTATGAAGTAAAAAGCCGCGCAAAACTTTCTCCGCGTTTATTTGTAAAAACGGGATAAAGGGGCGGCAATATGCGTTTCAAAAAACCTTAACCGCGCATACGGCAATGAAACGGTTCTCTCCGAAAGGCTGTACCTGTTTGTATGCGCGGCAAGACAAATTTCAGATCACGGTAGTGTGACTTCGGGAACGAACAACGGAGAATATTTATCGAATTTTACGTCCGCGGCATAGAGAAAATTTATCAGAATAAACGTGACTGCAACGACGGCGGCAATTATGAGCAGAGCTATCATTATTTTGCGGTTTACTCTGTCTATTGCCTCCGCTTTTGTCGGATTTTTTCTTTCGAGGGCGGTGCTGACTGCTATACAAACAAGCATAACGCCTTCAAACAGACCGAGGAAACTGAAAGCAAATCTGTGATCGGAAAAAGTTTGGGTTGCACCGTCATACGACGTAAAAACCTGATAATACCTTATGACTCCGCACGGATACACGTCGACCACGGTCGACAGTCTGCCCGGTACGCGGTAAAGGGCGTCCGTAGACATAATGCAAAAATAGTCTGCGATTATCACTATCGCCAGTAGCGCGGTCGCAGTAACGTCAAAGAAGTTTACGTTTTTGCGCATAAAGGCAAAAATGACGAGAAGTACTATGCATACGGCAAGCAAAATCGCTCGGGAAGACTGCAGGTAGTATTTTGACAAGCCGAAGTTGACAAACAGCTCGATGATCGTCAGAATCATTGCGACGCCGTAAAGAAAAGCGGGAAAGGCGTATTTTTTGGATACTACTTTTTCAAGGTTGCTCGGGTACGTCATGGCTTTGATCTCCTTTTTAGTTACTTAAATAAAACTGTTAAAATCGTAATACGGACAACCGCATTTATCTGAAACGGGCGTCAGATCTTAAAAGGAGCATTCCGTTTGCGGGAGACAGGTTTCAAACGTGTGAGCATATTCATTGATAGCGGAAGTAGTAGAGTTTTCCTCGGCATGTGCATATGATGGTATTAATGCGAAAACAAGCAAAAATGCGCAAATCGTCAAAGTAAGCAGAGCAGAATGTCTGCCGTTAAAAATTCTTGTCATACTTCTTCCCTTCTAAATGTTTTCTGAATTTATTATATAAAAAAACAAGTGAGTTTGTACATCCACAAGTAAAACAATTACAAGTTTTTTACAAAAAAAAGCGATATATATAATGGTTATTGGCATAAAAAACCGCCCCGCGAAAAGCGGAGCGGTAAACGTCGTTTTGTCAGATTTTTTTGTTCTCTTTGTATGAGGTGTGCAGTATCTCGTGCGCCTTGTGGCTGTTGGGGAAGCCGAGGAATTCGTCGTAAAGCACGTCCATGACGGGGGAGTCCGCAGAGCGGCGCAATTCGTTGTGAACGTCGCTCGTATACAGCGCTTTCGCACGCGCTTCTTTGAGTTCCACGCTGTTGCGTATGCTGTCGGAAAGGGTGGGCTGTCCGCCGCCGTTTACGCAACCGCCCGGGCAAGCCATGATTTCGACGAAGTCGTACTTTTTAGCGCCCGATTTTATGGATTCGAGCAAAGTGCGCGCGTTTTCGAGACCCGAAGTTACCGCAACGCGCAGCGTATGACCCGCGACGAGGTAAGTAGCCTCCTTTATCGGCTGGGTGCCGCGTACCGCGAAGAAGTCGAGCACCTCGAAGTTGCCGTCGAGCATATGCGCCGCGGTTCTCAAAGCCGCTTCCATGACGCCGCCCGTCGCGCCGAATATCGTGCCTGCGCCCGAAGCCGTTGCAAACGGGTTGTCGAATTCTTCGTCGGGAAGCTCGTTGAACTTGATGCCTGCCGTCTTGATCATGCGGGCAAGCTCTCTCGTCGTGATAGCTGCGTCGACGTCGCCCGCCATCTGTTCGCGCTTGCATTCGTATTTCTTTGCCGTGCAGGGGATAACGCTGACGACGTAAAGAGTTTTGGGATCGATGCCGTGCTTTTCGCACCAATAGCTCTTGAGCAGCGCGCCGAACATCTGCTGCGGCGACTTGCAGGTGGAAAGCTGGGGTATGAATTCGGGATAAGTCTGCTCGACGAATTTTATCCACGCAGGGCAGCAGGACGTGAACATCGGCATCGGCTTGTTTGTCTTGATGCGGTTGATGAGCTCGCTCGCTTCCTCCATGATCGTGAGGTCCGCTGTGACGTCCATATTGAATACGGCGTAGGGATTAAGCCTGCGGATAGCCGCGACCATCTTGCCTTCGACGTTTGTGCCGATCGGCATATCGAACGCTTCTCCGAGCGTCGCGCGGACGGACGGAGCGGTGAAAAAGACGACTTTTTTTGTTCCGTCTCCGAGTGCGTCCCACACTTCGTCCACGGTGGAATTTTCACTCAGAGCGCCGACGGGGCAGGCGACGATACACTGACCGCAACCCACGCACGGAGATTCGGAAAGCGGTCTGTCGAAAGCGCTTCCTATATGCACGTTGAAGCCTCTGCCGATAGGTCCTATCGCGTTGACGTGCTGTTTGCGGCAAGCCGCAACGCAGCGCATACAGTTGATGCACTTGTCGTTGTCGCGGACGACGTAAGGAGTGGACAGGTCTATCGGGAGCACGAAGTCTTCGCCCTTGAAGCGGTCTTCGTCCACGCTGTAACCGAGCGACAGTTTCTGCAATTCGCAGTTGTGGTTGCGCTCGCAGGAAAGACACTTTTTCTTGTGTTTGCTCAAAAAGAGCTCAAGAGTCATTTTGCGCGAGCGGCGGCATTTGTCGGTATTGGTCCTGACTTCCATGCCTTCCGCTACCGGATAAACGCAAGCGGCGACGAGACCGCGCGCGCCCGTGGCTTCGACGACGCACATACGGCAGGAGCCTGCGCAACTCACGTCTTTGAGGAAGCACAGAGTGGGGATCTCGATATGAGCCTTTCTTGCGGCTTGAAGTATCGTCGTTCCTTCGGGAACGGTTACGGATATTCCGTTTATTTTAAGATTTACCATTTTTTCCATTTTCTCCACCTCACTTTCTCTCTATTGCGCCGAATTTGCAGTTTGCGATACACAGTCCGCACTTGACGCACTTTGCGGTGTCGATAACGTGCGGCTTCTTGACTTCGCCGCTTATTGCCTTGACGGGGCAGTTTCTCGCGCACAGCGTACAGCCCTTGCACTTGTCGGGTATAATGTGGTATGTAAACAGCGCTTTACAAACACCGGCAGGACAAATCTTGTCGTTGATGTGAGCTTCGTACTCCTTGCGGAAGTAGCGCAGGGTGGAGAGTACGGGGTTGGGAGCCGACTGACCCAGAGCGCACAGAGAAGACTGCTTCATGTGGTTTGCAAGCTCGTCGATCTTGACGAGATCTTCGGGTTCTCCCTTGCCTTCGGTTATCTTGGTGAGAAGCTGGAGGAGACGCTTGGTGCCTATACGGCAGGGGGTGCATTTGCCGCACGATTCGTCCGCAGTGAATTCGAGATAGAACTTTGAAATGTCCACCATACAGGTGTCTTCGTCAAGGATTATCATACCGCCGCTGCCCATCATCGAGCCGATTGCAAGGAGGCTGTCGTAATCTATCGGAGTGTCTATGCATTCCGCGGGAATACAACCGCCAGACGGTCCGCCCGTCTGCGCCGCTTTGAACTTTTTGCCGTTGGGGATGCCGCCGCCAATCTCTTCGACGATCTCGCGCAGGGTGGTGCCCATCGGGACTTCGACAAGACCAACGTTGGTAATCTTTCCGCCCAGAGCAAAGACCTTGGTACCCGAAGAATTGGGGGTGCCGATAGTGGAGAACCATGCCGCGCCGTTCATTATTATCGGGTTGACGTTCGCCCACGTCTCCACGTTGTTGAGGATCGTCGGTTTGCCGAAAAGGCCTTTGACTGCGGGGAACGGAGGACGGGGACGCGGCTCGCCGCGGTGACCTTCGATACTCGTCATGAGAGCGGTCTCTTCGCCGCATACGAACGCGCCTGCGCCGAGACGGATCTCGATGTCAAAGTCGAAGCCGGAGCCGAGTATGTTCTTGCCGAGCAAGCCGTATTCACGAGCTTGTTTTATTGCTATTTTAAGACGCTGTACCGCGACGGGGTATTCCGCACGGACGTAGATGAAACCGTGGTTGGAGCCTATCGCATATCCCGCGATCGCCATCGCTTCGAGCACGCAATGCGGGTCGCCTTCGAGTACGGAACGGTCCATGAACGCGCCCGGGTCGCCTTCGTCGGCGTTGCAGCAGACGTATTTGACGTTTCCGGGAGAAGCCTTTGCGAAAGACCATTTTCTGCCCGTCGGGAAGCCTGCGCCGCCTCTGCCGCGCAGACCGCTTGCGAGCATTTCGTTTATAACGTCGTCGGGAGTCATTTCCTTGAGCACTTTTTCGAGAGCCTGGTAGTCGCCCGCGCCGATCGCTTCTTCTATGTCTTCGGGAGCGATAACGCCGCAGTTGCGCAGCGCGATTCTCATCTGCTTCTTGTAGAACGGGGTCTCGGCGAACGGGATAATGCTTCCGTCTTCGGAGACGGTGCCCTGATAGAGCAGTTCTTTTACGATTTCTCCGCCTTTGACGAGGTGTTTTTCGGCAACCGTCTTGACGTGTTCGGGGGTCATCTGCGCATAGAACGCGCCTTCGGGATAAACGATCATTATCGGACCGAGCGCGCACAGACCGAAGCAGCCCGTCTTTACGACCAGGATATCGTCGAGGTTGAGCTCTTTGAGAGATTTCTCAAGCTGCGCTATGACCTGCATTGAGTGAGAAGAAGTGCAACCCGTACCTCCGCATACGAGCACTTGTTTGCGGTAACCCGTCTTTGCGGCGAGCTTTTCGCCCTCTTCTTTTATTACGCGGCGAACGCGTATCAAATCCTTCTTTTTTTCGCGTATAGCGTCGAGTTGAGCGTTCGTCATCATTTCGCCTCCCTGTATTTATCGAGAATTTCCTTGACGGATTCGGGTTTGAGTCTGCCGTAAACTTCTTCGTCGATCATCATTACGGGAGCGAGACCGCAAGCGCCCACGCAACGGCAACTGTCTATGGAGAACAAGCCGTCCTCCGTGCATTCTCCGCATTTTATGCCGAGCTGCTTTTCGACTTCGGCAAGTATCTTGTCCGATCCCTTGACGTAACAAGCGGTGCCGAGACATACGCTTATGCGGTGTTTACCCTTGGGTTTAAGAGAAAACTGTGAGTAGAACGTAGCAACGCCGTACACTTCGGAAAGAGAGATCCCCAATCCCTCGGCGATCATCGTCTGTACTTCGATGGGAAGATAGCCGTAAATGCCTTGGGCTTCCTGCAAAACGTGCATCAGGCAGCCGGGCGTAGAGCGAGACTCTTCGATGACAGCCGTCAGGCGCGCTTTCTGTTCGGCAGAGCCGTGAAACGCAGATTTATTGTCCATTATAACCTCCTTATCCCCGAGAGCCGTCTGAATCGGCAAAAATATCGGGTAACACAAATCTATTGTAGCATACGTTAAAAAAATATCAAACTGATTTTTAAATATTTTGTATTATTTTCGATAAGAGGTGCGCAAGTGCGCGCGCGTCGTAACAGGCGGCTCGGCATCGGGGGAGTTGTCTTAAAACGGAAGAGGGTCAGATCTCTTTGATTTCGTTTATCGACAGAGTAAATCGTTGCCCGTTTTCAAAAGTTGCGATTATTTCGTTTCCGTTTGCGCAAAACGCACCGACGTAATACTCTTTCATTAGAAAGAGTATCCCCGTCGTCAGCTCCTTTTCGGAATAGGTTTTGTTTGCGGGTTGCAAAAATGAGGCGGAATTTGTCATTTGTCCGGTTCTCCTTGCAGGTTTCAATAATATTATAAATTGCATTTCGGTTACTTTCAACAAAAAGTAACCACAATTCAATATATTTTGATTGGAGGCGGAAAAATGAGTACGTTGACTGTTTTTACCGAAAGATTCAATGAAATATTGTCTGAAAGGGAGCTGAAGCCTTCCGTGCTTGCCGCTTTGTTGGGAGTGCACAAGAATACCGTCTGCAGGTATGCGCGCGGCGCGCAATTGCCCGATCTCAGGATGGCGCTCACGATGGCGGATCATTTCGGCTTTACGCTGGATTACCTTTTGGGCAGATCGGATGAGGGCGGAGCCTTTGCAGCTAAAGAGCGCGAAGTTTTCAAAGACAGGTTCGCGTTTTTGATGAAGAAGTTCGGGACAAACAAATACAGGATTGCAAAGGCAACGGGTCTTCATCCCAGCGTGTTGTACAGGTGGCAGGAAGGCAAATGTTCGCCCGAGCTTGACAGCATCGTGATACTTGCCGATTATTTTGATTGTTCCGTCGAGTATATTCTCGGAAGAAGCGGCAATATCCGATGAGAAGGCAGAGCCGTTGATAATATATTGAGAGTGTCAAATTTTAAGTTCAAAACATTGACATTTGATTTTTTATCGGTTATTATATATTAGACCTCGCGAAAAAGCAGGATCAGAATATGCTGCGTAGGCTTTGCAGGCGCGACGCGGAATAAAAACGATTGATAATCGTTTTAGCGGAGCGGACCGCTTGACGGAGAGTCCGGGAAGCGCAGCGAGTGACTTATGCGGGCGGGAAGAGCGCGTCCTTCCAAGGACGGAACGCAGGAAGTTGCAAAAACGAAAGAACATTTTTATCCAAATATGCTGCTATGGCTCAGCAGGTAGAGCACGTCCTTGGTAAGGACGAGGTCACCGGTTCAAATCCGGTTAGCAGCTCCATTAAAAAAAGCAATCCGAGAGGGTTGCTTTTTTTAATGGATTGATGAGTATAGTGAAACCGGTGACCGAGTCCGTACTTGGTTTTGCGCAAACGCAAAACGGACGAGGCGCGACGCTGTCGGGAAACGGCAAAATGCCGGTGTATTATTTCGACGTGCCCATCAGGAAAGCGATCGAAGCGAGATAGAAATCGCGCAGTTGGACGATGATATTTTCATGCAGGATGGTAAAATCCGTATAGCGTACTACTATTATAATGCACAACGAGAATGCGCCCGTGCAGCCTACGATTACGCTTTGAACGGATACGCGCTTTTTAACGATCGCCGAATCGGCTTTCGGCGGTCTGAATCCTTTACTCATGAAATAACCCGCAAGTACCGCAGCCGCAGTACGCATGACGACGTCGAGCACGGATTTTTCGTCGCCGTCGGGCAGAGGAAAGAACACGCAAAGCGCAATATATACCGCATGGACGGCAAAAAAGAAAAGCAGCCATACGTCGTTTGCGGACATACTTATTTTAATGCGGTTTTTCATCGTCGGTTCCCCATTCATAATATGAAAGAAAGATAAACGTCGTACGGGAAATTACGGAGAAAGTCGTCATAATCGATTGATAAAAGCAGAAAATATAATTATGAAAATGTTTTCGTTGTGTATTGCGGCGATCTTTGCCTCGTCGACAGCGTGTTCTTTTGCGCTTTGCGAAACAGCCGACGTCTACGAGACGTTGTGCGAAACGAGCGCGATCCTCGACTCTTCGGGAGAAGAGACGACGGTTACCGTGACAGGCAAAAGGTTTGAACGGGGATCGCAGTATTTTACCGACATAATGATCCGCTTGTCGGACGGAAGGTGTATATTCCCGCCTTCTGACGAGGGGTACGGGGCGGGAGTCGCCGCCTTTGATTTCGGCGGCAAAGGAGTATGTCAGTTGTTTTATTTTGCGTCAAGCGGAGGAAGCGGAGGGTATGGCTATTTTTATGTGTTCGACTGTTCATGTGAAAAAATCAAAACCGTTTTTGACTATAAAAAATTCGCCAATCCGTATAGAGCGGAGTATGTCGGAAGCTCTCTGTTGAAGATATACGAAGGGGGAGAACCGTTTGTGACGTTCGATCTGAAAGACAAAAGAGGAGAGGAAAGTTGTATTGAGGATAGAAGGAGCGAAAGCAGCGGTTTTCCTTACGTTACAAATCTGAATTATGTCGAGCCCGTGTTTGTTTACAGCCTTAACAGATACAGACTGAACGTATGGCAAAACGTAATCGGAGAAGTTGAGACAGACGTCGTCGGCAGGATTGTGACGACAATGACATACGACGAGTCAACAGGGGAGTTTGTCCGCGGTTATTCGTGTCCGACGCGGTAAAATGAAAGCCACACGGTGCTTTTTTGTCCATATTTTCAAAGTGCGGAAATGGTCGGAAAGCCGTTTGTCGTTTTCTCAATTCCGACATCGACCGACACGATTCTACGTTTTATAGAACGCTTCGCTATATATTTTATTTTAATATTTATTGCACATACATTAAACGTGTGATATAATGAATTGACTAAAAGCAAGAAGGTTTTTTATGAATATCAAATTTTCACCGCCCGACATTACTCAAGCCGAAATAGACGAAGTGACAGACACTTTGCGTTCGGGCTGGATAACCACGGGACCCAAAACGAAACTTTTTGAAAAGCAGATAGCGCAATTTTGTCATACCGAAAAAGCCGTGTGTCTCAATTCCGCGACTGCGGGGCTCGAGCTTATTCTGAGGATATTCGGGATAAGGAAAGGCGACGAAGTCGTGACGAGCGCATACACATACACGGCGAGCGCGAGCGTGATCGAGCACGTCGGCGCGAAGATAGTGCTTTGCGACGTTACCGACGACGGTTACGAAATGGACTACTCAAAGCTGGAAGCTCTCGTCACCGAAAAGACGAAGGCGGTCATTCTCGTCGACATTGCGGGCAAGATATGCGATTACGACAAGGTCCGCGGAATGCTCGAGAAGAAGGCGGCGCTTTTCAGACCTGCAAACGAATTGCAAAAGGCGGTCGGCAGAGTTTTGCTGATAGCGGACGCAGCGCACAGTTTCGGTGCGGTAAAGGACGGCAGGATAAGCGGCGAGCACGCCGATTTCAGTTCTTTCAGTTTCCATGCGGTAAAGAATCTGACAACGGCGGAAGGCGGCGCGGTCGTATGGAAGAATATCGACGGCGTCGACAACGAGTGGCTTTACAAAGAATTTATGCTGTGGTCTCTGCACGGACAGAGCAAGGACGCGCTTGCGAAAAACCAGCTCGGCGCTTGGGAATACGACATCAAAATGTGCGGGCAGAAATGCAATATGACCGACATCATGGCGGCGATCGGGCTTGCACAGATGAAGAGATACGCCGGGTTGCTCGCCCGCAGAAGGCAGTTGATAGAAAAATACGACGCGGCGCTGAAGAGTTACGGCGAGGTCGTCGCGCATTACGGCGAAAACTTCGCTTCGAGCGGGCATCTTTATCTGATAAGGGTAAAGGGCATAGACGAAAAGAAGAGGAACGAAATAATCGTAAAGATGGCGGAGAAGGGCGTCGCGACGAACGTGCACTACAAGCCGCTTCCGATGCATACGGCGTACAAGGCTTTGGGATTTGACATAAAAGATTATCCCAAGGCTTACGAAAAGTATAAAAACGAAATAACTCTGCCTCTTCACACGTTGCTTTCGGACGAAGAAGCGGATTATGTGATCGAAGCGTTCAGGCAGAGCGTGAGGGAGGTAACTCTTTATGGCGAATGACGAAAAGCTCGTCGAAGAAGTCGTCGGCGAAAGCTCCGCGGGCGGAGAGGCGGAAAAGGCGGACGATGCTGTAGCTGGGGAAGAGGCGCTCGACGACGCGCAAAGCGGATCCGAAAACGAGACGGGAGCAGACGGCGGAGAAACGGTCTCCCCGGAGGACGGAGAAGGAGAAAAGCAGATCGATTTCGACGCACTTCTCAAGAAAAAGAGGTTTTCGCTCTTTCTAAAGCGGTGTTTCGACATCACCGCTTCGGCGCTGGGATTGCTGTTTCTCGCAATTCCTTTCGGCGTGATAGCGATAATAATCAAAGCGACGTCCAAAGGGCCCGTCTATTTCAGACAGGTCAGGGTCGGCAAAGACGGCAAGGAATTCCGCATTTTCAAATTCCGCACAATGGTCGTGGACGCGGAAAAGAAGGGTATGCAGATCACAGTAGGCGCGGACAACCGCATAACGGGGATCGGCAAATTTCTCCGCAAGACCAAGGTGGACGAACTGCCGCAGCTCATCAACGTACTGATCGGAGACATGAGCTTTGTGGGACCGAGACCCGAGGTCCCGAGATACGTCGCGATGTACAGCGATTATCAGAGGAACATTCTCAAAATAAAGCCCGGCATAACGGAGCTCGCTTCGATAGTATACCGCGACGAGAACGACGTGCTGGCAAAGAGCGAAGATCCCGAGGCGACATACGTCAACGAGATAATGCCCAAGAAGATCGAGCTCAACATACAATACATGCAAAAGCTGGGTTTCTGGTATGACATAAAACTGATATTCATGACTTTTGCGGCGATATTGAGGTGAAGATGGAATACAGCGTGTTGATGTCCGTATACAAGAACACGGACAAAAACGAATTTATCGAGTGCGTCGACAGCCTGAAGATCCAGGAGCCGCTCCCCCGCGAGATAGTCTGCGTGATAGACGGACCCGTTGACGGAGAGCTGGCGGCGCAGATAGAGGAATACAAAAAGGATCCGATTTTCGTATTTGTTCCTCTTGAGCAGAACGTGGGGCTCGGCAACGCGCTCAAAGAGGGCAGCGCGCATTGTTCGTGCGAGTGGATCGCGCGTATGGACAGCGACGACGTCTGCGCGCCCGACAGAATGAAAAAACAGGTCGCTTTTCTCGAAGAACATCCCGACGTGGACGTGCTGGGCAGCAATATTGCGGAATTTATCGGCACGAAGGACAATGTCGTCAGTGAGAGAAAGGTGCCTGCGGAACACGACGCGATCTGCGATTATCTCAAAAAGAGGTGCCCGTTCAATCACATGACCGTGTTCATCAGAAAAACCGCGCTCGAAAAGGCGGGCGGATACCTGCATTGGCACTACAACGAGGACAGTTACCTTTGGGTGAGGATGTACCTTGCAGGGGCAAAGTTTGCCAACATCGAAGAAAATCTCGTGTTTGCGAGGATAAACGAGGCGACGTTCCAAAGGCGCGGCGGCTACAAATACTATCAGAGCGAGCGCGACCTGTTCAAGTTTATGTACAAGAACAAAGTTATCGGATATTTCGATTATCTGATAGCCAAGACCATACGCTTTGTCGTGCAGGTGCTCATGCCCAACCGCGTCAGACAATGGTTTTTCAAGACGTTTGCGAGAGGTTGAAAATGGTCAGGATAGCTTATATCATTCAGGCGCACAAAAATCCCGCAGCGATAAACAAACTGATAGCTGCGCTCGATACGGCGGAGACGGATTTTTACGTTCATATCGATTCAAAAAGCGACATCGTTGACAAGATAGAGACGAAAGACAACGTGTTCGTTCTTGAAAACAGGGTGGACGTCAGATGGGGGCACATTTCGCAGGTCGAAGCCACGTTGACTTTGATGCGCGCGGTAAAGGGCAGCGGAAAGAAATACGATTATGTCTGGCTTATCAGCGGGCAGGATTATCCGATCAAGAGCAACGGATATATTCAGAAAAAGCTGTCGGAGGATTTGAACGCGAATTATATAGAAATAATCGAAAAGACGGACGAGAGATATTTGCGTTATCTCAAAAGAAATCAGACCTGGTATCCGTCCTGGGGCGCGTCTCCGAAATTCATAATGAGAGTTTTGAGAAAACTCTACAATTACGCCACGGGCGGTATGACCCGCAGTTGGTACAAGAGGAAGAATTACCTCGGCGTCGAATGGGCGTTCGGTAGTCAATGGTTTGCGATAACCTACCAAACTATGCTCTATATTCTCGACGAAGTGGAGAAAAAGCCTTATCTCAAGTATTACACCAACTGCATTTGTGCGGACGAAAGTATGTTTCAGACGATCCTTTTCAATTCGGAATATGCGGGAACGTGCAAGGGCAATCTGCTTTACGTCGATTGGAGCGAAGGGAAGAAAAACCCGAAGAACCTCGGCATAGAAGATCTCGAGGCGTTGAAGCAGAGCGACAAACTTATCGCAAGAAAATTCGAAGGAAGCATACCCGAAGAGATAGAAAGTCTTTCAAAGGAGAAATAGATGAAGAAAGTCGGGATAGTTACCGTGCACGCGGCTCACAATTACGGTTCTTGTCTGCAGGCGTACGCATTGCAGAAAGAGATCGCACGGCTTGGTTACGATTGCGAGATCATCAATTTGAGGTTGCCGATACAAAAAGAGATATACGAAGTGTTCACGAAAAGGAAAAACGTAAAATATATCCTGAAAAATATTTACACGTTGTTTTTCATCTGCAAAGACAGGAAAGAAAAGCACGAGAAGTTTGAAAAATTCATTACGCAGGAAATGCGTTTGTCGAAAGAGATAAACTCTTTTGAAGAATTCGAAAAGGCAGCGGACGAATACGACTGCGTAATTACGGGAAGCGATCAGATATGGAGCAAGGGGATAGAGGAGTTCACAGACGCATATCTTCTGCCCGACGTAAAGGGAGTGAAAATATCTTATGCGGTAAGTTGCGGCGAGAAGATCTCCGACGACTTTACGGATGAAGAGATAGATTTCATAAAAAACATAGATCACATTTCAGTTCGTGACAGCGAAACGGCAAGATTTGTCAAAGAAAAAACGGGCAGGGACGCTACGTTGGTAGTGGATCCCACAATGTTTTTCGACAAAGAGCAGTATGCGGAAATGTGCGGAGACGAAAGATTGATAAAAGAAAAATACATCTATCTTTACACTCTCGGGAACAGCGGGGAATTGCTGGATATTGCAAACAGGTTGTCGAAAAAGACGGGATTGCCCGTGTATATCAGCAACGTAAGCGGCACGCATTATATGTTCGGGACGAAAAAGGCTTTGGCAGCGGGTCCGAAAGAATTTCTCAATCATATCAGATTTGCCGAATACGTCGTTACGAGTTCGTTCCACGGGACGGTATTTTCCATTATATTTGAAAAGCAATTCTGGGTTTTCAAAGCGGAAAAAGACGAGAGAAAGAGAGAGCTTCTCGAACAGGTCGGATTGTCAGACAGAAGCATAGAAGCAGAAGATTGCGAAAAGAAGTTCGAACAGGTAATTACTTCGGAACGCTATGGACAAGCAATGGCGAAAATCGCGTCCGGAAGAGAAAGGTCGGTCGGATTTTTAACTGAAGCGTTGGCGCAATAAGCGGGAGAAAAACATTTATGGCAAAAATCGGTACGGTAACTTTTCATGCGTCGCACAATTACGGTGCTGTGTTGCAAGCGTATGCTTTGCAACAATTCTTGTTGTCGCTCGGATACGACGACAAGATCATAAATCTGAAGACGGAGACGTTGAAGGAAACAAGCAGAGTTCTTACAAAAAGAAAGGGTCTGAAATTCCTTTTGAAAAACTTGTATACATTGATTTTTATCTACAAGGACCGCACTGCAAAGTATAATAAGTTTTTGGAGTTTATCGATCAGAATCTTATCATGACGGCAGAGGTGGGTGACGATAACGATTTTGTTAAAGAAGCGGAGAAGTTCGATTGTGTGATCGCGGGAAGCGACCAGATATGGAACGTAGGCGTTTACGGCTTGAACGATAGGTATTTTCTCAAAGGAGTTCCTTGCAGAAAAGTTGCATATGCGGTCAGTACCGGAAAAAACATGACGGCAGATATGTTTTCCGAAGAGCAAAAGGCGTTGATAAATCAATTTGACAAGATTTCGGTCAGGGATTCCGCTACTGCGGAAATGATAAAAACCGTTTCTGACAGAGAGGTGCCCGTCGTCCTTGATCCGACGTTGCTGTTTGGCAAAGATTTTTATGAAAACAAGTTTTCAGACAGCTTGAAGGAGAGGATAATCAAAGATAGGTATATCTATCTCTACACTTTGGATAATAACAAAGATCTGATCGACGTTGCAAAAAGGCTGTCGAAAAAGACGGGGCTGAAAATATATATCAGTCATATAAGCGGGACGCATTATTGTTTCGGCTTGAATAAGGCATTGGCAAGCGGACCGAAGGAATTTTTGAATCACATTAAATTTGCCGATTACGTCATAACGAGTTCGTATCACGGGACTTTGTTTTCAATCATTTTCGGCAAGCAGTTCTGGTCGTATAATGCTTTGAAAGACAACAGAAGGAAAGAGGTTTTGAGTTTCCTCAGTCTGACCGACCGAGACATCACGATTGACGGTTGCGACGCAAAGTTTGACGAAACGATTGCCGAAGACAGGTATGTCAAGGTGAGAGATACAATAGAAAAACTCAAAGAAAAATCGAAAGAATATTTAGTTGAGGCTTTGGGAGAATAAAATGAAGATAATCGCAGATGAAACGAAAAAGTGTATTGGGTGTTACGCCTGCGCAGACGTTTGTCCGAAAAGCTGTATCCGCATGGAGATCGTGGACAACAATCTGACTGCAGTCGTCAACGAAGAATCATGCATAAAGTGCGGGCTTTGCAGCAAGGTGTGCCAGGTCAATTCCATGCCCGAAAAGCACGAACATATAGAATGTTTTGCTGCCGTCGACAAAAAAGAATGCAAGACAAGCTCGTCAGGCGGTATTGCCTCGAGCATTGCAAAATACTATCTTGAAAAAGGCGGCGCGGTCATAGGCTGCGCGTTGCTCGAAGACAACAAAGTAAAGCATATCGTCGTTGACAAAACCGAAGACGCGGACAAGCTCAAAGGGTCGAAATATGTTAAGAGCGATATGAGCGGGATTTACCGCGAAATAAAGCGCCTCAAGGACAAGCCTCTGTGTTTTATAGGCACGCCTTGTCTCGTTGCGGGCGCGAGAAAATTTTGCGAGACGTTGAAAATAGACGACAAGAATATACTTTTTGTCGATCTCGTATGCCACGGCACTCCAAATCAGTACGTTTTGCGCGACTGTATAGGAGACAACAAACTCAAAGCGTTCAGAGACGGCAATTCTTTTGAGCTTGTCTTCGAAAATGAGTTGAATAAGGAAGACAAAAAATATGCCGAAATGTATATGATAGGCTTTTTGCATTGTTTGTTCTACAATCAGGCGTGTTATGAATGTCCTTATGCTTGCCCGCAGAGAGTCGGAGACGTTACGTTGAGCGATTTTTGGGGATTGGAAAACAATCAGAACATAAACAATGCCGACGGCGTTTCGATGATACTTGTAAATACAGAAAAGGGACGAACCGTTGTAGACGCTCTGAACATTTACAAAGAAAAACATACCATAGAAGAAGCATGCGCTCAAAATGGCCAATTAAAAGCACCTTCTGTAAGACATAAGAACAACGGACGTTTCGTAAAAGTATATCCGCTCAAAGGGAAGAAGTGTTTGAAAAGATTGTTGATATACAACAGGTTCAAACGTGCGATAAGAAACGTTTTGTTTTCAAACGAGCTCACAAAGAAGATCGTTTTGAAGATATTGAAATAAACCGATTTACAACGGGAAATGAACAGAAGAGGGAGAACAATCCATTTGAGCAAATTGTAGGAGAAATTGAATGAAAAAAAAGTTAACCGTAATCACGCCTGTATATAACAATGCAAGCTATATTGAGGATTTTCTTAAAAATCTTGACGATCAGACTGTCAAGGATTTTGAATTGATAATTGTCAACGATTGTTCTACGGACAACAGTTTGGATATTCTGAAATCTCATATAGGAAAGCACGATTACGATATAAAGTTGTTTTCTACAGAAAAGAACGGCGGCCCAGGTGTGGCTCGAAACGTTGCTTTGGAGCATGTCGACGCCGATTATATAACTTTTATCGACGCTGACGACAAAGTGTCTTACGATTATGCGGAAACCCTTATTGAGGTTGCGGAAAAGACGAATTGCGACGTTGCTTTTTTCGATTACACAAAAGAGGGAAAAAATGTAAAGCAACAGTTGAGCACTATTCCCCAAAGCAAAGGAGACGAATTTGTTTCTGCGGAATTGGCGTTTATATATGCGGAGTGCTGTGCGTTCAAGTTGTTCAGTAGAAAATTAATCGTCGAAAACAAAGTAAGATTTCCCGAATTAAGATCCGGGGAAGACGCTATGTTTGTGAGAAGGGCTTTGAAATACACAAAATGCGTTTATTACAAAAAATACAACGGCTATCTGTATCAATACAACGCCAATTCTATCGTTCACACAAAAAAGAATTTGAGTTACGATACTTACGAAGATTTTGCGAAAACGAAAACGCTTTTCGATATGTATAAAGATGAAATACACGAAATGCCCGACGCGTTGTTTGCTATTTGGCTCAACGAGGACTTTTTGTCGAAAATCAAAAGACTATACCTGTCCCGTTCTCCGAGATCGTGGTATAAGAAGGTCTTGCAAGAGGCAAAAGAAGTGTATCCGGATTGGTATGAAAGAATAGACAAAGGGCACTTGAGCAAATTCAAAAGACTCATTTTCTTCGCAATGAAAAGAGAAAGTATTTTGCTGATAAAATTATTTTTGTTTATCAGGTCGCAGTTGGTATAAATGGAAGGATTGCAAAGTATTAAAAAAACCGATAAAAAAACATTTGGCTATGCATTTTATGCAACAGTCATAGTCTTGTATTTGTTTTTCTCTTCCAATTCGTCGACGGGACACATGATATTGTTCGCGTTGCTCGCACTGAGTTCGTTTGCGGCAATGATCGTCAAATATAAAAAGATAATAATTTTCAAGACTTATTATGCCTATATTCTTTTTGTTATTTTTGCGGCTGTTACCATAATAATAGCCGACGGGAAAGCGAGATTCGAAGGGATCAAATTCTGTCTCGGCGCAGTAGTTTTCGGATTGATGGCAGTAGTTTGTTCAAATCTCGAAAAAGAGTTTTTTGAAATTTTGGGAAAAGTCATATTCGTAATCCTTGCGATATTCACGCTGGCGACCGTCGTTCAATCTTTTTTCCCGCAGATAATAGACAAGATATGCAAAATATTATTGTCGCCGGAGGCATTGGCAGAAAACAGGAAATTCGTATCGTCGGGAAATCTTTACAGCGGTATGCCGGGATTGACGAGCCAGATCGGTATAAATGCGTTTTATATGGCGTTGTTTGTGGGTTTTTGCGAAATAAAAGCTCTCAAAGAAAAATCGCTCAAAAACAAAATATTTTATTTCGTTGCGCTTTTTGCGGGACTGTTTGCTTTGATTAAGACAAACAAAAGAGGAATGTTGCTGTTTACGGTGATCCTGTTTTTTGTCGTTCTTATTTTGTACAATAAAAGGCAGATAAAAAAGACGGCTTTTGCGATCGTTTTATGCTGCTTTGTCGGAGGAGTGGTTTTACTGTTTACAGATATCGGAGCACAGTTGTCTGAAAAGTTTCTGGAAGGCGGACTTTCGGGAAGAGACAAATTGTGGGAAGCAGCTATAC
Source organism: uncultured Christensenellaceae bacterium (assembly GCA_944383905.1). Classification (GTDB taxonomy): domain Bacteria; phylum Bacillota; class Clostridia; order Christensenellales; family UBA3700; genus Ornithoclostridium. The sequence continues at coordinate 131,433 of CALWRI010000001.1, read as the reverse complement.
AAGATTTCAAAGCTCATCCGATTTTGGGCATAGGGATAGATAGTTACTCCACAAAATACGGACTCGACACTCACAATATATATTTGCAAGTACTATGCGAAACGGGAATAATCGGGTTTGCACTGTTTGCGGTTTTTTTGTTAAGAAACAGCTATATGGCGATAATAAGTTGTCTGCAATGCAATGAAAACGACCCCTTGAAAACAATCTGTTTCTTTGCAAGCTTTATTCAAGGGATATTTATTTTGTGGGGATTTTCGGGCAACACATTTTATGATCAATTCGTATTGTGTTGGTATATGATGTCCGTTGCGGCAATCGATTTTGTAATATATACAAGGAGAAAAAGCTATGAGAATAGGAATATTGACTTTTCAAAACACTTCTAATTACGGAGCGACGCTTCAGGCTTATGCTCTGCAAGAGAGCATAAAAAAAGAAGGGGTTGACTGCAAGATAATCGATTATCATGAAAAAAAGATAAAAAGTAGAAGTCCGATCGTATCGAAAATCAACGCCTCGATCAGGAAATTTCTGGTGAATATCAGCGGCGGGAAGAAAAGGAACGCGGCGTTTAAAGATGCAAATTTCGATTTAAGTAATGCGTATACAGATGAAACGATAGCGCAGGCAAACAGTGAATTCGATAAGTTTGTCGTAGGCAGCGATCAGGTCTGGAATATCAAATTGATAAAAGGTAATATGCGTTATTTTTTGGATTTCGTCAACGACGATGAAAAAAAGAACAGCTATGCCGCGAGTATAGGAGCGACTTCGCTTGTTGAGGACGGCAAAGAGGCCATGAAAAAGGCTCTCGCAAGTTTCAAAGGTGAGATAAGCGTCAGAGAAGAGACAGCTAAAAAACTTTTATCGGACGAGCTCGGTATCGAAAGCACGGTCGTGCTTGATCCGACTTTATTGTTGACAAAGGATGAGTGGGAGAAAGTTGCGGCTCCGAAAACATTGAAGAAAAAATATGTACTCGTCTATCAGATGGGGAGATCGAAGTCGCTTATAAGAGTTGCAAAGAAAGAAGCCAAACGCATAGGCGCGCAACTTATCTCGATAAAACCGCCGTTGGACAACCTTGTTGCGGGGAAAAACATCTTCGGAGCGGGACCGGGAGAATTTGTCAGACTTTTTATGGATGCGGAAAAAGTTTTTACGAATTCGTTTCACGGGACGGTCTTTTCTATAAATTTCAACAAAGAGTTTTATGTCGAATTGTTGAAAATGGGCAACGTAAATTCGAGATTGACCGACGTGTTGAAGGCTTTCGATTTGTGTGATAGAATAATAAAAGACGAGATTCTTCCTGACGGAAGGATCGATTACAAAAAAGTAAACGGATTGTTGGATGAAAAACGTGACAGATCGTATGAGGTAATACGGGAGATTTTGAAAAAATGAATCAAAGAAAAGCAGGTGTCATTTTATCCTATACTTCTATAGGAATAAATATAATTTCAAATTTCTTGTACGTCCCTTTGCTACTTAAATATTTGGGGCAGGGAGAATACGGATTATATCAGTTGCTGGGAGCATTTGTTTCGTATGCCGCTATCTTCGATTTCGGTTTGAGCAATGCCGTCACACGCCATTATTGTCTGTACAAGGCAAGAGGCGAGACGGAAAAAATGCAGAATATGCTTTTCTGGGCACGAATATTGTTCTTTATCGTTGACGCGGTGGTTCTGGTTGTCGGAGTGGTAGTATACTTTTTGCTTGGAGACATTTATCCGAAACTTTCTCCGGAAGAATTGGCAGAAGGCAAAATGATATTTATCGTGTTGATCGCAAACGTCCTGATTACGATTCCTTCTTATACGAACAAAGCTATAGTCGAAGCGGAAGAAAAATTTTTGTTCAGCAAAGGATTGAGAGTGGTGTCGGCAATACTTCAACCCGTATTGGTGATCATGCTTGTCATGGAGTTGCCCAGCGCTCTTACGGTCGTCGTCGTTCAGATGGCGGTAAATCTGCTTGTCGTAGTAACGCAATTTTTGTATGTGAAATTCAAAATAAAGACCAAATTCAAATCTCACGGCTTCGACAGGTCGCTTTTGAAAAACCTGTTTGCTTTTTCGTTCTTTATATTCATAAATACGATAATAAACGAATTGAATTGGCAGGCGGGGAAAACCGTTTTGGGTATAATGGAGGGTACGAATCTGGTGGCGACGTTGTCGTCAGGGGTTTATATTGCAAGCGCGTTTATGCAATTTTCTTATAACGTATCCAACGTATTTTATCCGCAGTTTTCCGTATTGGTGGCAAAAGGAGAAGCGGGAGACGTAACCATCAACGCAATTTTCAAGAAGGTGGGCAGGATACAGTGTCTCGTGCTCGGGCTCGTATTTACGGGATTTATTGTGTTCGGCAAAGAGTTTGTCGTTCTGTGGGCAGGACAAGAAAATATCGACGCTTTTTATATCGCTATCATTTTGTTGAGCGCGACGTTTATATCTAACGTCGAAAACGCGGGCATTCTGGTGCTTCAGGCAAAGCAACAGCACAAGTGGAGATCTCTAACTATAATCTTCTCTATAATCGGAGTGTGTATTTCGGTTGCTCTTGTGCCTAAATTCGGCGCGATAGGCTGTTCGGTCGGTACGGCTTTTGCTTATTTCTTCGGTTATGTGATATATTTGAACATAATTTACAAAAAGAAAGCGCAACTGAATATCGGCGGGCTTTTCAAATCCTTGTTACCTATATTTTTGGCATTGGTAATAGTGGCATTTTTCGGTTGGTTTGTCAACGGTCTTATTCAAACCGAAGGTTGGATGTATTTGTTGTTGAAGATCATAGGTTATACCGTCGTTTACGCTTTGGTATGCTGGGTTCTCGTAATGAACGATTACGAAAAGAATCTGATCAGAAAACCTTTTGAAAAACTTTTCAACAAAATAAAAGTAAGGCAAAAAAAAGTATAACGGAGAAGATGATGAATTATTTTATTACTTCCGATAAAAAAGATTGTTGTTCGTGCGGAGTTTGCGCTCAGGTTTGTCCGAAAAAATGTATCACATATGAAAAGGATGAGTGTGGTATCCCGTATCCGGTCGTGAACAAAGAGGAATGCATAAATTGTAAAAAATGCGAAAAAGCGTGTCCTTTGATTAATGCCGAATCGTTAAAACAGAACACTTGCGAAAAGTCATACGCTCTTATTCTCGATGATGAGAAAAAGAGAGCGGAATCGTCTTCCGGAGGGGCATTCAGCGCTATAATGGATGCGGTGTGCGATGACAACACTTATATTTACGGGGCTGAAATGTCGGGATGCTCGGTTGTCCACTCCGAGGCTTCGAATATTGAAGAAGCAGGAAAATTCAAAAAATCAAAATATATAAAAAGCGATACGCTCGGGATATGGCATTCTATAAAAGACAGGGTTGAAAGCGGGAGCAAGGTCCTGTTTTCGGGGACGCCGTGCCAGGTCGCTGCTTTGAAAAGTTTTCTCGGCAAAGATTACGATAACCTCTTTACGGTGGAATTGGTTTGTCACGGCGTTCCCGGACAGGCACTGTTCGACAGCTTTGTCAGGGGAGTAGAGAAAAAATATAAAAACAAAGTCAAGACAGTAAAAATGCGTATCAAGGACGGGAAAGGAGATTTTTACGTTTCCGAGATCGTTTTCGAAAACGGCAGGACGAAGGCTCTCAAAACCTGGCAGAATCCGTGGATGTTGGCATACAGTAAAAAGGTAATGTTTATGGACTCTTGCTATTCCTGCGTTTTTGCCTCCGAAAAAAGGACCGCAGATCTTACTATCGGAGATTTGTGGGGAGGAGAGAAACTCGGAGAAGAATGGGAATTTGAAAAAGGCGTTTCTTTAGTGCTTGCAAATACGGTAAAAGGTCAGGCTGTTATTGATAATTTTACGGGAGTAAAAATAAAAGATTACGACTTTGCGGATGCGATAAAGCGGAATCCAAATCTTGTGGCACCCACGAAATGCAACAATAATTCAGTAAAAGCTTTCAGGTCTTCAGCTGTCGGAGATTTTATCGGGACCTGCAAGAAAAACAAATATATGTTTAATGCGAAGATAGGCAGATTGTTGAGATTTTTGCCTGCTCCTTTGAGAAATAAACTTAAGAAAATTGCAAAGGCATAAGAGTTTGAATAGCAGTGATTTTTCACAAAAGTTTTTTCCTTCACCGAACGCAAAAAGATGCTCGAAGCGCTCCGTTGCGTCGATCTCGTGATCGAGGAGACGTGCTGGGAACAGAAAATAAGCGACGTCAAAGAATTCAAGGTGGACGTATTCGTCATGGGCGACGATTGGAAGGGCAAGTTTGATTTTCTCAAGGACTATTGCGAGGTCGTCTATCTGCCGCGCACGCCGGAAATATCCACGACGCAGATCAAGAAGGATCTCGGAGACAAAAAGTGATCTCAAAATCGCCATACAGCGGAGCGCAGGCTCCGCTTTTGTATTTCTGTTTTCTAACTGTTATAATTATATCTAAATAATGCACAAATGTGTATAAAATGGTTGGCAAATGTAAAATATAGACCACTATATTGTGCATAACGCTTGCCATTTTGGTTAATTGTGCTATACTGTAAATGGTTAAGCAGGTCTTTGGACGGCTATGTGTAGTGTTGTCTCTTTTCGGATCTGTTTTCAACTTTGAGACAAAGGTCGGGCATACCGACAAATGATGGATATCTTTAAGGAGGATATTATGAAGAAAAAAGTTGTATTGGCATTGTTGGTAGTGGCAATCATCGGCACGATGTGCTTTGCGGCAGTTGCGTGCAAAGACAAGACCAGAACGGTTGTCGAATGTGAAGAACTCACGATGCTCATGGAAGGCAACTATTACGTCGGTACCGAAGGCACGGTCGATCTGTCCGTTGCGCTTCCCGGCAGCGAATATGAGCTGACTGCGACAAACGCTACGCTCAATGAGACGATCCTCACGGTAAACGCCACCGGCGATTTCACGCTCAAGTACAAGCCCGAGGATCCCGAAGCGGAGAATATCCAGGCTGACGGCACCGTTACCCTCAAGATGCACGCTGTGAACGGCGTCAACGTCACCGACTGGGCGGGTCTGACCGAGGCTGTCAAGGCTTCCAAGAACGTCGTTTTCCAGGACAACATCACGTCTGAAGGAAAGACCTCCTGCAACGTACTCAACAGCATTTTCTACGGCAATGCGAAGTACGTCAACGTCAACAGCATCGTCAAGGGCAACGTTGACAACCGCGGCAATCACGGTTTCACCGTAAGAGACAACAACGAGGCGGTTTTCCAGGATCTGTTCATTTACGGCAGAATGTACGGCGAAGATGAGGCGGTAGTCCTCGAGAACTGCGAAGGTTACGGACAGCTCATCGACGCGACCAACAACGACAACAGCAAGCGCCCCAAGCTTACGGTCAAACACTGCATACTCGAGAACTCCCAGAAGATGGTTTACCTCAAGGGTGCGGATTGTACCATTGAAGGCACCGTTATGAGAAACGGCGCAGACGCGCTTCTCGCTGCGGAAACCGGCGCGGTCGACGGCGCAACTCTTACCGTCAAGAATTCCGTATTCGCAAACTCCGTCGTCTGCGGCATCATCCTCTGCGGATGGACACAGGTCAAGAACGACAACGGTTACTGCACGCTCAACCTCGAAGGTTTCGTCGACATCTACAACTGGAAGAGCAGAGACACCGCAAAACTTATGCCCGCTACCGAAGGCTGGTATGTCGGCGCAGTCAACTCTCTCGTTCAGAGCGAGCTCGGCAAGGATGAATACAACGGCTACTTCTCCAAGGGTGCCGACGGCAAGGATTACGTTCATTTCGGAATAGTTGTCCTCGCTACCGCCGACCTTAGCGCAAACAAATCCAAAGTCAACGGAGCTGCCGGCGTAGGTCTCGTTCAGAAGTCCTTCCCGCTCCCGGGCATAGCTTCTACCATTGCTCACACCTGTCTCCTTTACGGCATTGACAAGACCAACATCACGATCGAGCCGACCGAAAGCGTAGACGACAATACCGCGTTGAGCTATGAGCTTATCCACGGCAGAGAGTAATCCGACGCTTTGATCAAAAAAACAAAACGACCCTTTCGGGGGTCGTTTTTTTGTGCGAAAAGTTTGGCTTTTTGACTGCAAAAAACCGCAGTCTCAAATTTTTTTGGACAAAACGTAAAATCGATGTCAAATAAGGCGTATGGAAAAGACAGGGCGCTTTTTATATTGTATTGTCAACGCGCGAAATATTTGATATAATATATTTGTGATTCAGGAATTTTGGTTTGGAGCGGACGGCAAGTCCGTATTTTGACGAGGGCAGGAGTGTCCCGATCTCGAAAAGGAGAAGATTATGGAGCAGGAAAATCAGATCGCGGCTACCGAAGCCGTGCAGCGCAAAGACGTTGAAATAACTCTCGAATGCGGCGCGGCGGTCAGCTATTATCAGATCCAGAACGATACGAGTCCGATAAAACGACTGTACGTCAAAAACACGAGCGGTGCGGATATTGAAAACCTTACGGTCAGGATATCTTCGCAGCCCGATTTTTTGTTGCCTTGTTCGATAGAACAGAGCATTTTGCCCAGGCGCACCACCGCTAAATTCGAAGCTACTGCAAAGCTGTCCCCGCTGTTCATGGTTGCGGTTGACAACGATGTCGAAGGCGAGATCACGGTCGAAGTGCTTGCGGGCGAGACAGTGCTCGACAAAGCGGTTGCGAAGGTGGTCGTAACGGCTTTTGACAAATGCAATTACGGCGCGAATCCCGAAGTGCTCGCCACTTTCGTCAGAAGGACCGCGCAGATCAACACTCTTATCACGCAGGTAAACAACAAACTCAAGGATTGGAAACTCGCGCACTGCGTAGGATACAACGGCAACAGAAACGGTGTGAGAAACTATTTTGCCGCTTGTTACAGCACGCTCGGAGACGAGCATTTTGATATGGCGGAGCCCAGACAGGAAGACAGCGAGATAATACAGTCGCACAAAGACCTGTTTGCCGGCAGGATAGCGACGCCTCTCGAGATGTCGCTCGTCTATGCTTCTTTGATCGAAGCCAACGGACAGAACGCGGTGATAGGGCGCGCGGCGGGCAAATGGTACGTCGGCGTATATCTGAGCGACGAATGTTCGCAGGACGCCGTCAGCGACGACGTGGACGCTCTCGTCAAGAAGTCGGAGAGAGGGGTCAACGAATTTACGATGATATGCATAAGCGATCTGTTCGACGGGGTCGCTTTCGAGAAGGCGGAAAAGAACGCGATGACTGCGCTCAAACGCGCTTACAGCGTCGATTTTGCAGTCGATCTCAAACGCGCGCGCATCATGCACGTCTTCCCGTTGCCCGAAAGGGTTTACGGTCCCAAGGGCTACGACCTTGTGCAGAGTTCGGACTACATGACGAGCGTCGCGCCAAGACAGTTCAAGGAATACAAAGGCGAGATCGGCGGGCAAAAGGAGATAAACCGCGTCACGCAGTGGGAGCGTCGTCTGCTCGATATGGATATGAGAAACGCGCTTCTCAACTTCAAGGTCTCGCGCACCGCGGTAAAACTTCTCGTGCCGTCGCTCGAGGATTTCGTCGGCGCGCTCACCGAAGTCAGATCGTTTACCGTCGACTGCCGTCCGTCCGAAGGCGTGCAGGGTACGGACAAGCTGGGCGAGGGATTTGAGAGAAATTCCTATCTCAAACCCTTTGTGGATTACGTCGCCTACGAATACAAGAACAAGAGGCTTCTCACCGTATACGATCAGAAAAACCACGACGCTACGTTGCAGAGACTGATAAAAAAGGAGACTTCGATACAGGAAGAAACGGGCACGACGACGCTGTATATGGCGGCGGGCTTCCTCAAATGGAAGGAAAACGAACACGGTGAAGACAAGTTTGCGCCGCTCCTTCTTTATCCCGTTACGCTGTCCAAAAAGGGCGTCGCGGCTCCCGTGTATACCGTCGACGTGAATACGGACGACGTCAGGCTCAACAGCACGCTTCTCGAATTCCTGTATCAGGAGTTCAACCAGGACATCAGAGGACTTTCCGAGGTCGCGCTCGACAGCCAGCAGAATATCCTCTCCGTCGTCGCGAGGCTAAAAAAAGAAGTCGTGGGCAGAAAGGGCTGGGAGATATTCTCCAACGTCTTCCTCGCGAGTCTGTCATTTGCGAATTATCAGCTGTGGTACGACGTCAAATACAAGTCCGACCGTTTCAGAGAACATCCGATCATACGCTCGCTCATCAACAACAAGCTCGAGCTTCCCGAAGGCGCATTCGATCTTTCGTCGAGAAGCAGCGACGAAGCGTATACCGCGGAGGAGAGAATGTATCTGCCGATCTCGGCGGATTCTTCGCAGTACAGCGCGATCTACGACAGCTTGTCAAAGAGCTTCGTCCTGCACGGTCCTCCGGGCACGGGCAAGTCGCAGACGATAACCAACATCATAGCCAACAACATCGTGCGCGGTCGTCGCGTACTCTTCGTCGCGGAAAAGATGGCGGCGCTTTCAGTCGTTCACAACAGACTGCAACAGATAGGGCTGGGGGACTTCTGCCTGGAGCTTCACAGCAATAAGACGAACAAGAACGTCGTGCTGTCGCAGATAGTTAAAACGCTGTCGCTCAACGCGCAGAAAGAGAGCGGAAACATCGACGATAAACTGCACGAAATCAACACCTGCGTGGAAAAATTGCAAAGCGAGCTGGACGCGATCCACCGCAAGAGATACCTCGGCGTGTCGCTTTATCAGGCGATCATGGGGTATTTTGAAAACAAGGATTCGCGCGACTGTCTGCATATCGACAGTATGTTTTACGAAAAGCTCGTCGAGTCCACGTTCAGCAAGTATATCGAGATACTCACGGAGCTTGCGCTCCGCGCAAAGGAATGCGGTGACATAGAAAAATCGCCGTTCCGCCATATGGGCAGTTTCACGTTCGACGAAAAATGGAACGAGGAAGGCTCGGCGATACTCGAAGTCTTCGAGCAGGAACTCAAGCATCTGCGTCAGTATGCGCGTATGCTCACGCCGCTGTTCAATATGCGCACGGTGGCGCTTACCACGCCCAAGCTCAAAGCGCTTTACAGGATATGCAAGTCGTTCGATTCGGAATGCGTCAGGAGATATTTTGCGTTCGCGGCCAAGGGCAAGAACCCGCACGGCATAGTGGACTCGTATATCGAAGCGCGCGTCAAGGCGGACAATATGATCGCGGAATACACCTCGCGTTATGGCATATATCCGTCCGGACTCGAGATCGGAGAGATAGCGGACGCGGCGAAGACGGGAGTTTTCTCGCGCGCCGTCAAAAAGGTCACTCCGCCCGAGCTCGACAAAAAAGAGCGCACCGTTTTTGCGGAATTTCTGCTCAAATGCGAGCAGACGCGCGACGTCTTCGAGCGCCGTTCGCAGGAACTTTCCGACATATTCGGCATAAAGAGCGGAGACAGGATGACGCTGGATTCCTATGCGGATCAGATCGCCGCGCTTTACGAAAACGGCAAGCAGCTTTATGCGGAATTCAACGACAACGTATTTGAGGACAGCTGCGCCGCGTTGACGAAATACGGCGCGAGCAACAGCTATACGAAATTCTATATGTACGCCTACGAGAGTTGCGCCCGTGCGGAAGCGGCGTTCTGTCGCGTGTTCAACACGAGCGGTTACAGCGGAGGCAACGACCTCAACGCGAAAGTCGAGTACGTCAACAGTCTGCAAAAGAATTTCGGCTTTATACCCAACTGGTGCAAATATCAGGAGATGGTCGAAAAGTGCCGCAAGAGCGGTCTCGACTTCGTGCTCGAGCCTCTCGCGGACGGCGAGATCTCCGCAATGGAAGTGTTGAGTTGCTTCAAGAAATGCGTATATTACAACTTTATCAGGAGCGAGCTGCTTCTCGACGACGTGCTCTGTCAGTTTTCAGGGCTTAATCTCGAAGAAGTCGCCGCGCGTTTCAAGGAGTTGAGCGAGGAGTACGAAAGACAGACGAGAAAACTGCTTTACGAAAAGCTGGTCGAAGCTGTGCCGGGACCCGATACCGAAGGCGAGCACAATCTCGAAAGAGTGCTTTTGCTGCGCGCGGAAAAGTCGAATATGAAAGGCACGACGTTGCGCGGACTGTTTTCCAAGATACCGCACATTCTCGCGTCGTGCTGTCCGTGTATGCTTATGAGCCCGACGTCGGTCACGCAATTCCTCGATATAGACATGGACAAATTCGATCTCGTGATATTCGACGAGGCGTCGCAGCTCCCGACCTGCAAGGCGGTGGGCTGTATTGCGAGAGGCAAAAACGTAATTGTCGTCGGAGACCCCAAACAGCTGCCGCCCACGACGTTCTTCAACGTGGATTACAAGGACGACGAGCACTACGAGGTCGAAGATCTCGACAGCATACTCGACGACTGTCTCGCGCTCGGAATGCCCGAAAACCACTTGCTGTGGCACTACCGTTCTCTGCACGAAAGCCTGATCGCGTTCTCAAACGCGATGTATTACGGCAATACGCTTCTCACTTTCCCGTCGCCCAACGAGCTCAACAGCAAAGTGTCCTTCCGTTATGTCGACGGTATTTACGAGAGAGGCGGGCTCAAATGCAACAAGAAAGAAGGCGACGAGCTCGTCAGCGAGGTGATAAGAAGACTCAAGGATCCGAGCGAGCGCAAATACAGCATAGGCATCGTCACTTTTAACATCGCGCAACAGAATTATATAGAAAACGAACTGACCAGGCGTCTGCACGAGAACGGTCTCGACGCCGCGGCATACGACAGGGAGGAACCGGTTTTCGTCAAGAACCTCGAAAACGTGCAGGGCGATGAAAGAGACCTGATACTGTTCAGCGTGGGTTACGCGCCGGACAAGAACGGCAAGCTCTCTCTCAATTTCGGCCCGATCAACCAGAGTGGAGGCTACAAGCGTCTCAACGTCGCGGTGACGAGAGCGAGAAACGAAATGGTAGTGTTCAGCGGCATTTCGGGGCATATGATCGACCTAAGCCGCACGAACAGCAAGGGCGTCGAAGGGCTCAAAGCGTTCCTTGAATACGCGGAAAGGGGCAGAGAAATGCTTGCGATCAACTCAAAAGACATTGCGGACAGAGGTTGCGGTATAGGAGAGCTCCTCGCAAAGGAACTCAAGGATCGCGGCATAGTCTGCGATTACAACGTCGGCGTGTCCGACTTCAAGATAGATGTGGCGGTCGTAGATCCCAAAAACAAAAACCGTTACGTTCTCGCGGTGCTTGCGGACAGCGAAAACAGCTGCAAGCTGCGCGGCGTAAAAGACAGGGTTACGATGCAGACCAAGATTCTGCGCAAGCTGGGGTGGAACGTCTACCAGCTGTGGACCGTGAACTATTACAACAATCCGCGCAGGGAGATAACCAAGATAAAGGATTACGTCACCGCGTTGACCCAGAAGAAGGTTTTGAGCAAAAAGGTGGTAAAGGACGTCCTTGCGAAATACCGCGTGCCGTACAAGGCGTTTACGGTAAAACCGCTCACGAAGCCGGGGACGGATTTCGTGCTCGACATAGCGAGCGAGGATAAGATAAAGGAACGTATCCGCGCAATCATCGACAGGGAGTCGCCGATCGAAGAACACTATCTCCTTGACAAACTGGCGGCGATCTACAACGTGCCCGGAACCGCAAAAAAGGCGATTGCGCAACTTGCCGAATACGTCGGCGCGTTCGACGGATTCAGGAAAGAGATCGAAGGAAAGGCGTTTTACGTTGACAAGCCCGTCGAGACCTTCCGTCCTTCGGACGAAAAGATCAAGCGAGATATTACCAAGATATATCCCGACGAGATAATCGCAGCCGTCAAATGCGCGATTGAGACCAACGTGGGACTTACGCGCGACGCGGTCGTGAAGGAGGTCATCGCGCTGTTCGGATACGGCAAGAAGACGAAGGCGGTCGCGGATTGGATCGATAAGGCGATCGAAGCGGCGCTCGACGAAAAACAGCTTATGATAACGGTTGACGGCATCATAACGACCTGACGGCAGAAAAGCCCGAAAACAAAATACTTATCCGTAAAATGCGGATAAGTATTTTTTTGTTCTTGCAAGGCGGAGCGGTTCCAAAGTTCCCGCGTCACAGGTTTTTATTCGCTTTTTTGCATTTTTTCAGCCTTTCCGACGGGATATGTGACTTTGCCCATCAGACAGCGCACGGGTTGTTTTTCGATAACGAGTCCGCAGCAGTTGCACATCACGCATTGCGACTTCGTCGAAACGCCTTCTTTGAGCTTTTTCGCAAAGTTTGGCTCGCAGATGAACGGACGGCACATCGATACAGCTTGAAATCCTTCTCCGACGATTCCGTTCATTTCGTCCAGGGAGGTGATGCCTCCGACGACAATAAGGTCGGTCCCGACGTTTTTTTTCAGTTCGCGCGCCGCGGGGAGATTGTATAGTTCGAGCGGTTTTGGTTGAGGTATCAGAGGATTCACAAGCTTTGCGAGCGCGAGCACGAAGCGGTTGAGCGCGCGAGGCAGGCTCGCGACGGGTTCTCTGTACGCGAAGATCGCGTCCATCGGGAAGCGCTTCGAGCGCATGGTGTTCATGCCGTCCTGCACGCTTCCGCACGACACTTCGATCGCGTCCACGCCGTATTGTTCGAGAAGTTTCGCCACTTCGACGGCGTATCCGACTCTCATTCCTTTGCTTCTCTTGTCCGTCGCGGACAGCTTTACCCAGATCGGGAAGTCGCCCGTCTTTTCGCGCGCGGCGTCGATTATCTCTTTCACGATGCGCATACGGTTTTCGAGATTGCCGCCGTATTCGTCCTTGCGTTTGTTGCCGTTTGCGGATATGAAATCGTGCAGCAGATAACCGTGGGCGAGGTGGAGCTGGACGCCGTCAAAACCGCATTTTTTTGCTCTGACGATCGCGTCGACGAAATCCTTTTCGACTCTCGCTATGTCTTCTTTCGTCATTGCCCGCGCCTTGTCGGGGTAGAGGAGATGCCTTTTTGCGGAAGGCGCTATCTTGCGCGTGCCGATTGCTTTGCCCGACGTCTGTCTGCCGCAATGCGCGAGCTGGGCGACTATCGGAGCGCCCGCTTCGTGCACGGCGTCGGTAAGCCTTTTGTAACCTTCTTCGGAGGCAGGGTCAAAGAAACCGAGACAGCGCGGGTAGTTTGACTTGCCGTCGCGACTGACGATGGCGTAGCCCTGGATTATGCAGCCCACGTCGTTTTTCGCGAGATAGACGTATTTACGTATCAGTTCTTCGGACGGACCTTCCGTGACCGGGTCCGCAAGCCCGTCGTGGGTCGCGCTTCTTATTATGCGGTTGTTCATGCGGATTTTGCCTACCGTGCATTGTTCGAAAAGTTGCATTGATTCTCTCCGTTATTTTCCGAATTTATTTACGAGGGCGGCGTATTCGTCGTCCGTGATCCACATCACGCTGCCGTGACGCGGCGAAAAATCAAAGTCGTAATACGCGGGATTCACGCGTTTGAAAGAGGTCATATCCTGCGTTTGCTGCATTACGAATTTGCCTTTGCTGTAACAGTCGAGCATCATGACGTAACTGTCGGTGCCGTTGATCGCATAAATGAAGTTGCCCTCGACGTCGGTGTAGAAGACGCTCACCACGGGGTCTTCTGGTTCTTCGTAAGGACCGGTCAATCTGTCGGACGTCGCGTAACATATCCTGCTTTCGTTTTCGTCTTTGTAGTACAGATAATACACTCCGTCTTTTTGGATAATGTCGCCGTCGATAGCGTCCTTTCCGCTCGACGGGGCAAACAGTATTTCGGGCTTGCTCGACAGCGTTCTGAAATCGGACGTATATGCATACCACATGACCGTGCCGCTCCAACCGTTTTCTTCGCTGTTTTCGCAGTTTGCCCAATATATCATATATTCGCCTCTGCTGTCGTCCCACATTGCCTGCGGCGCCCACGCGCGCACGGTGTCGGGCAGTCCGTATTCTCTGACGTCGATTATCCCCGATTCTTCCCAATCGAGAAGGTCGTCGCTATGCCATACGATAAATCCGTGGTTAGACGCCCAGCCCAGCTCGCTTCTCATATCCGTCGCTATCACGAAAAAGCTTCCGTCCTGCGCTCTGAACAGATAGGGATCTCTCGCGCTTCCCGTGCCGAGAGTCTGTTCGAGCACGGGCTTGTTGCCGTTGAGAGGAGAGAAGTCGTAGCCGTCTTCGCTGACCGCGAAGCGGACGCGTTCTTCTTCCGGCTCGTTGCCGGTGAAATACGCCATCAGGTATTTGCCTTCCTTGCTCTCCGCCTTTTTCGCATAATCTATTATCCCCGCCGCATAGAGAGAGACGGGCAGTACGACGACAACGAGAATGACTACAAGCGCGACCGACGCGCACAGTGCGATTTTTGTTTTTCTGCTCATGATTTCCCCTTATTTTTCGTATCCGTGTTTATTAAATGCGGATATTATTTTTTGTAGGCATTTGCCAGCGCTTCGTATTCTGCGTCCGTGACGGGAAGCACCGCACCGTGTCGGGGCGAGAAGTCAAAGCTGTAATCGGACGGGTTGACGCGTTTGAAGTTGACAAGATCGGTCGTCTGTTGAAGATAGAAACAACCGTCCTTGTAGCTGTCCATTAACATGAGATATGTCTTTGTGCCGTTGAGACGGTATACGAAGCTGCCTTCCACTCCCTGATAACGGACGTTGACGACGTTGTCTTCGGGCGCGACGTAGCCGCCGTTGAGAGTGTCGGAGACCGCATAACAGATATTGTCGATCCCCTGATCCTTGTAGTAGAGGTAAAATTTGCCGTCCTTTCTGACGATGTCGCCGTCGATGCAGTCCGCGCCGCTTTGAGTCTCAAAGAGTATCTGCGGCTGCGTTTCGAATTTTGTGAAGTCCTTTGTGTAGGCGTACCACAGGCAGGTCTTCGTCGACAGTCCCGCAGCTTCGTCCGTCCATTGACTTGACGAGTAATATACCATATACATCTGTTTGTCCGGATCCCATATCGATTGCGGCGCCCAGGCTCTGTTCGTGCCTTCGACGTAATCCGCGACGTCGATCACGCTTTCGTTTTCCCAGGTGATAAGGTCGTCCGAAGACCAGGTCACGATCGAGTGGTTTGATGTCCAGCCGAGCTCGCTTCTCATGTCCGTTGCGACCATATAGAATCTGCCGTCTCTGCCGCGCACTATATGCGGGTCGCGCGCGCAACCCGTGCCGAGAGTCTGTTTTACGATCGGTTCGTTGTCGTTGAGGGGATAAAAGTCGTAACCGTCCTTGCTCAAAGCAAAGCGTATCGTCTCCTGTTCCGGCTCGTTGCCTCCGAAATAGACGAGGAGATAGCCTCCTTTGTCGGTCGGGGAGGGATCGGCATAGTCGATGTAGCCCATCGTATAGAGCACTACGGGCACGGTGACTGCCGCCGCAATGAGAACGAGCGCGACGCACGTCGCTATTATCTTGAAAGTTTTGTTCATAAATACCTCATTTATATTCTAAATTAAAATAACGGATAGGTCAACGGTTTTCGATCCCGCCGAGGCTGCGCTTGATCGCCGATCGGGGCGTTTTATCAAAATGTTTTCGGACAGATGTTGCAATGTAAAGGCAGTTATGTTAAAATAAATCAGTGTTACGGAACGCGAAGTTTTGTGACGGCGGGAGGGATTTATGTCGGTTGTGGACGATATTTTCAAGCTCTATTACGAAGCGCTGGAAGAGATCGAGGTTTTGGGTACTTACTTTGAAAAGGATATGAGAAGATACAACGAAAAATTCTGCAAGGAGTTTTTTTGCTGGATGTTCGAATCTCTCTTGCAGTATTCGCTCGTAGAGGTCGCCTGCGTAGACGGCAGGATGGACGCGAGAGAAGTCGTCATGATCAACAAGGTCTCGAGATACGCAAACATAGTCGTGATATCCAACAACGTACTCAAGACCTCTCTCGAATGGGAGGACTTCGTCGACGCGGATACCGAAACGATAAAAAAGTGGCTCCGCGATTTCAAAGCAGTTGTACTCAAACCGCTTAAAGATTCGTTCGTTCCCCAGTTCGCGACGTTCGATGCGGTAAAATACGGCGACTCTCTCGGCAAGGTGAGAGATGGCATTTCCGCGTTGATGGTTTTGTTGATGCACGTCGACGATAAATGCGGAGAGGAAGAGAAAAGGGCGGTTTACGATTCCTATGTGATGCAGACTTTCGACGAGATAAAACAAGAAATAGACGCTATGCAAAGAAACAGAAGTTGATTTCATCGCCGTGATGTCCGTCGGAGCAAGCCGTAAAGCTCGTCTGAATATTGAACGATAAGGAAAAATCGCGCTTGTTGAAGACGAATGAAATGAAAAAATTTTTAATTTGATAAAAAAACGATAGACAAATGTCAGACCTTATGATACTATAATAATGCTTTGGCTCTGTGGTCCAGCGGTTAAGACTCAGCCCTCTCACGGCTGCTACTGGGGTTCGATTCCCCACAGAGTCACCAAAAAAGAGAAGACGCATATTTTGCGTCTTTTTTTATTCCTTGTATTTTTTGTCTCGCAAGGCGGGTACTGCCCGTTGTCCGCGCATTTCAAAGAACGCCGTCTGTCTTCTTCTTTTATTTTGATTTGTCTGAAAAAGGATGAGAAAGTGAAAAACCATAAATTTAGCGCTCCGACAAGACGAACCCTCTTTCCGGACTTGCCGACAATCGCCGCAAGGCAATATCACTCAAGAAGTCGCAATCAAAAGAGAGGGTCGAAGATCCGTTGAAAGATTGCAAACAGACTGCGGCGAAGGTTTTGTATGTTGCGAAACGGTGATCAAAGAGAATGAAAAAGCTCCTGCGGATCGCAGGAGTTTGTGCGTTTTACAAACACGGGCAGAAAAAATCAGAACCTGAATTTGCGCAGGTCGTCGCCGAGCAGCTCTTTGGTGAGCGAGTAGGTCTTGTTGGTCATTCTCGAGACGGTGCGCTCTCCGTAACGCGCCATCAGCTCTTCGAGATTGAGGTTTGAAGTCACCATCGTCTTTTTGCCGTTGACGAGTCTCGTATCAACCACGTTGTAGAGATATTCTTTGGTCACGCTTTTGAGGACGGGTTCGGTGCCGAGGTCGTCGATTATCAGCATGTCGCAGTCGAGAAGAAAATCCATATACTGCGATCTCGCGGAGACGTTGGTCGTATGATAGCGCAACATCAGATTGTTGAATTCGAACGCGGTGACGAAACATACCGAAACGCCTTTTTCGAGAAGCGCGTTGGCGACTGCGTACGCAAGGGTCGTCTTGCCCACGCCCGACTGTCCCGTGAGCAGAATGAACTTCACTCTGGTATCGGAGAAGCGGTCGCAGAACTCGCGCATTTTGTCGTACAGCACGCAGAGTTGCTTGCTCTGTCTGCAGTCGGTGTCGGCGGCGCGGTTGTCGTCGAACGTCACTTTGGGGATGCGTTTTATGCCGCTGTCCTGTTTGACGAGCGCGAGGTAGAGCGGCATGGCGCAGGCGCACAGCCTTTCGCCGACAAAACCCGTATCGTTGCAATTTTTGCAATGGACGTGCAGAGAGAGGTCATAGCCTTTTTTTGCGCATATTTCGTCGATGACGGCTTTTGTTTTTTCGAAAGCCGCTTTTTGCGCTTCGCAATCGGCGCCGCTCGCCTTTGCGCGGGCATAATCGAGAGAGGCTTGCGAAAAAGCGCTTTCCGCTTTTGCGAAATCCTCGTCCGAGCGCGCGACGCGGCAACGTGCCTGTTGGTCGCGTTCCTCTCTTTCGCGCAGCGCCGCATAGCGTGCGGATATTATTCTCGTGTATCTCTTTGCGTATCTCATATCTCTATATCGTCGTAATTCTGAAGGTCACCGAAAAGGGATCCCATTTCCTCTTTCGTGTAGCGGCGCTCGAGCTTCGAGGGTTTGTCTTTGCTTTCCGAGGGTTGAGAGGAAGAGAGCAACTCTTTCATTTTGTCAAGCCCGAATGCCTTTGCTTCTTTGCAACGCGACAGCAGTTTTGTGATATATCCCGTCGTCTGCGGTTTTCCCTGTGCGAGAGAGGCGCAGTAGAGAATTGCTTCGTCGTCGAAGCCCCAATCCAGCCAGAGCGTATAGGCGTCGCGGTCGCTTTGCGTGACCATACGGCTGCTTGCCGCGGCTTCAAGCACGGCTTTGATCTTTTTTTCTCGGTTGACGAGCTCTCCGACGTATTCGTTTATACTCTGAACGGTCACGCAACCTTGCTTGTAAAATCTGGCGACGACCGCGTTCATACCGTTGAGCGAGCGTATGGAATTTTCAAAGCAGTATTCCGCGACGAGCACGAGCGCGTCCTTGTCGAAGCCCTGCGAGAGCCATACGCAGACGTAATGGCTGACGACCGTGTCGAGATTTTCGTACCTGACGCCGACTATACGCGTGACCTCTTTCGCGAGGTCGTACATATTCTGCTTTTCGTCGCTGTATGCCTGCATATCCGCGACCGTGAGGCAATTGTGAGAGAAGTATTCGTCGAGAAGGGAGTCGAGCCTCTGCATACCGCCGCGCTTTTTGCATTGTTTCGCGGCAAAGAGTATGCCTTCGAGGTCAAAGCCCCAGCTTTGCGTCCACTTGACGTAATACTGTTTGTCCTCAAGGTCGACGGCGGATTTTTTGCCGAGCGCCTTTGAGATCAGGCGGAGCGCTTCGGTGCATGCTTCGTGGCTGGAAATGCGGTCTTCGGCGTCGGCGACGGTGCGCACGCCGCTCTCGTACCAGCTTTGCGCGACTGCGAGGACGTATTTTTCGCGCACGGTATAGCCTTTGACGTTCACGCAATAGCCGGCGATCATCAAAAGCACTTCCTGCGGCAGACGGGTATGTTCGAGAAAATCGTAGTAACGCAGATATTCGTTTTCGCTTATCTCGCGTCCCTGGAATATCTCCTGAAGCTGCGTGTTGAAATCCTGATATTTAGAGGGTTTGTAATATTTTATCCGGTCTTCGCCTTTCACGCGGTTGTAGCGTACTTCGAGAGGGTCGACGGACAGTATGGTGACAAGCCCTTGTTCCTGCCAGTATCCGAAAGCGTCGACGAGCTGTTCTTCGGTTATCGAAAGCGCGTTGCAGAAATGCGCGGCGGTATTGTCGGCAAACACGGGATTGACGCACTGATACAGCCCGAAAATGTAGACTTTGAGCCGGACTTCGTCGGCGTCTGCCATATATTCGGTTATAAATGCGTTGTCGATCAAAGTGCTGCCCTTGACGATACTTTCGTCCGACATACGGCAAAGACCCATGATTTCCTCCTTCGCGCAAAATGCAATTCTCTGTTGAAAAAAGAATATAATTATGCTACAATAATGTGGTAAAAACTATATTATCATATCCGCGCGGGTTTTGCAATTGCCGCGGCGAAAAAATCGTCCGACGGTATAAAAATGTGTGCGCGGGGACAAAACACGAACAAGGAGATATTATGCAAGAGTTTTCCGAATTGGGAAAGACGACGTCGCCCGTCGCGTCCGGCGGTGACGTTTTTCCCGAACTGAATCCCGCTCCCGAGCAGCCCGACGACGAATTTGCCGAAGTCTGCGCCGAAGATCCCGCTCCCGAAGAAGAGGAGAGGGAGATAGACCCCTATCTCGTGATCAAAGGCGTCTCCAAAGTGTTCAGGAAAGGCGCCGCGCGGCTTGACAAGTCGAAGCCCGGCATAGTCGCGCTCGACGGCGTGTCGCTCGAAGTCGGCAAGGGGGAGATATTCGGTCTTCTCGGACCCAACGGAGCGGGAAAGTCCACGCTCATAAAGGTCGTGACCGGGCTCGTGATACCCGACGGCGGAAGCGTCACTCTCGGCGGGCTGGATTTCAAGGCGGATAAAGAAGCGTTCATGTCAAAGGTGGGCGCGCAGATAGAAACGCCGGTATTCTTCAACAAGAGATCGGGATGGTGGAATCTGAAATATCTCGCCGACCTTCAAGGGGGACTGCCCGATCAGAGGATAAAGGACATCGTGGAGATCGTCGGACTTACCGAAAGGATAAATTCGAGAGTAGGCACATATTCGATGGGCATGAGACAAAGGCTGGGGCTCGCGCAGGCGATAATGAACAAGCCCGAGCTTCTCGTGCTCGACGAACCGATAAACGGACTCGATCCCGACGGTATTGCGCAGGTCAGGGATCTGATCAGACGGTTGAGGGACGACTACGGCACGACGGTGCTTTTCTCGTCGCATATCCTCAACGAAATGCAGACCCTCTGCGACAGGGTCGCGTTCATATCCAAAGGAAAGCTGGTTGCCGTCAAGACGAAGAAGCAGATAGCGAGAGGACTCGGGGAAACGACGGTGCTCACGGTCGTATGCGACGATCCGAAGCGCGCCGCGTCTCTGATAACGTCGGCTTACGGTTTCCGCACGAAAGTGCAGGGAGAGAGGCTTTTCGTCGAAGTCAGAAACTACAACGTGGCGAAGATAAACAGGAAGCTCGTCGAAAACGGGATAGAAGTGGAGAGCTTCACCGTCAAGTCGCGCACGCTTGAAGAAATGTACAGGGAGCTCACGAGATGAAAGGATTTGTCACTGCGTTTTCGCTTGAAAGCAAAAAGATATTTTCGTCAAAGGGTTTTTGGATATTCATCGTTGCGATACTCGTGCTGTGTCTGATGGTCACGTTGTCCTTCAAGATGATCGGCGATCTGATGGAAGGTATGGACGATTCGGGTCTGACGGGAAGCGGCGCGGACGCCGGACAGCTGGTCGAGGTTTACAGACAACAGCTTGACGAATACCTGCAACAGGTGGAGAGCGGGCAGATAAAACAAAAGCCCGGAGATACCACCGAAATGACTTTGAGAAATTCCATCGCGATATGCGAGTATTGCATAGAGCACGGCATCGACGTCAACTCCCTCGTAGCGATAGGCAGCATAAGCTCTTTCAATATGACGTCGGGAGACTTCGTCAATATGATGTCGCAGGTGTCGTTCACGTTCGTCTGCATACTCGCGATAGTGATCTCGGCACGCACCCTCGCGGGAGAGATAGACGACGGCACGATGAGGATGCAACTTACGCGACCGATAAAGAGATACGTTCTG
Organism: uncultured Christensenellaceae bacterium; assembly: GCA_944383905.1. Taxonomy (GTDB): domain Bacteria; phylum Bacillota; class Clostridia; order Christensenellales; family UBA3700; genus Ornithoclostridium. Next base: position 110,416 of record CALWRI010000001.1, on the reverse strand, counting down.
CTCCTTGCCAAACAAGGCGCGGTATTCGTCGCGGGGCTCACCGTCGCAGTCGCGTTCATGGCGGCGTTCATGGCGGGAGGCGCGCTGTTCTTTGAGGGTACGGCGACGGACGTCGTACTTGTCGACGCATATCAAAATGTGGCTGTAATCAACCCCTATGCGGCAATTTTGCTCACGTTCCTGTTCTTTGCGGTCGAACTTGCGACGATGATACAGTTTACGATGTTCATAGGCTCGTTCGTCAACAAGACGGGCGCGCTGGCGATACCTCTCGTGACCTATCTGTTTGTGGATACGATCGCGCTTCTGTTGTACAATACGGGCCTCCCGTGGATAGGTTTGTTCACCAATCTCAACTGGGCAAGCGGGCTGACGACGGCGGGGGCACCCGTCAGGGGAATGAGCATATATACGATGATGGCTGTCACCGCGGTCTGGTTTGCGGGCATGACGGCAGTCAACTACACTGTGTTTGAAAAGAGGGATCTGAAATGAAAAAGAAGATTTTCGTCATCACTGCCGCGGTGCTCGCGGCATGCATCCTGTTCGGGTTTGCGGCATGCAGTTCGGGCAGCGGTTTCTGGAAGGCAAGCGGCATAGATACCGATCTCGTTGAAAAAGTAGAAATCGTCAACAGGGGCGGAGCGATAAAGGTCGTTGAGGGAGAAAGGCTTGACAGTTTTATGGACGAATTGGGCAAGCTGTCTGTGTCAAAAGATAAAAACGCTTATCCCGATAACGACTATGACTACTACCTGAAAATATATATCAAATACGTCGACGGGTACGTCCGTTACTATCTCGGGCAGGAACTGACCAAGGTGAACATGAAGAGCGGCATAAAGGAAGGATTTTACGTCTTTGCCGACTACGACGCCGCGATGCAGCTCGTGGCGGACTATTTTTACGCCGAATAAAGAAAAGCGGAAGCCGGTCGGCTTCCGCAAGTTTTATTCTCTGCAATCTTCGAGGACGAGCGCGTCGGCTCCGAGGTCGTCCACAAAGTCGTCCGGTTTGAAACGCGTGTTGTGAAACATCGCGAAATTCTTGTAATGAGCGGGCAGTATCACGGGGGTCGACAGGTCGAACAGGCGGCAGACGTCTTCTACCCAGACGCGGTAGTTGTCATAGCGCATGGGAAGGGGGTTTTCGTATGTTGTCTGGCGCACGATCTTGTCTCCCAGCACGATTTTTGCCCATATCTTCATACCGATCATTGTACATAACGACGGCGGCTTTGTCAAACGCATAAAATCAAAAAAGTTATTGACAAGTCGCGGTTTATTATATAAAATAGAGAATGTTTATAAAATAACGAACAAGGGAGGCGAGATCATGGGAAACAAGGTGATATCCGAAGCGGTCGTCAAGCGTTTGCCGCGTTATTACCGCTATCTCGAGCACCTGGAACAGGAAGGCGTGACAAAGGTTTCGTCGGGCAGACTGGCGCAGCTTCTCGGGGTCACGGCTTCTCAAGTGAGGCAGGATTTCTGCAATTTCGGCGGCTTCGGTCAGCACGGATACGGTTATGACGTCGCGAATCTTAAAAAGAATCTCGCAGAGATACTCGGGCTTGACAGAAAGTACGATATGATCATTATCGGCGCCGGCAATATCGGCAGGGCGCTTGCGGGATACAAGAATTTCGCGGGAGAAGGATTTACCGTCCGCGCGCTGTTCGACATCGACGTGCGTGAAAAGACGGTGGGCGGCATTCCCGTTTACAGTATGGAGACTCTGTCGGATTACGTCAGAGAAAAGGGCTGCGACATTGCGGTCATTGCGACGCAGAAGGGCGTTGCCGCGGACATTGCGGCGAGGCTGGTCGCGCTCGGCGTCAAGAGCATCTGGAATTTCGCTCCGATAGACCTCGATCTTCCCGACGACGTCGCGGTCGAAAACATCGCAATGAGTGAAAGTCTTTACGTTCTGAGTTACAGAATGAAAAATAAACAGTAAAACAACTCTCTATCAGAGGAGGAAACATAAATGGCAAAAGAATTTTACGTCACGGCCGAAGGGCTTGCGGAACTTCAGGAAAAACTCGACTATCTCAAAAACGTAAGAAGACCCGAGGCTTCGGAAAGGATCAAGCAGGCTCGCGAGTACGGAGATCTCTCCGAGAACGCGGAATACGACGCGGCGAAAGAGGATCAGGGTATAATCGAGGCGGAGATTCGCACCCTTGAAGCGCAGATCGAAAACGCAGTCATCATCGACGACGCGAAGGCAAAGGGCAACAGGATCATCATCGGCAGCACCGTTACGCTGCACGATATCGACATGAACGAAGACCTCGTTTACCGCATAGTCGGTTCCACCGAGGCGAATATCAGCGAAGGACTCATCAGCAACGAGAGCCCGCTCGCCGTCGCTATTCTCGGCAGAAAGAAGGGCGAGACGGTATCCGTCAAGGACAACGAGGGAGAAAGTTACGAAGTAAAAATAATAGACGTCAAATAAAAAGGAATCTATGGAAGAAAGAGAACAGAATACTGCCGAAGTGATCCAGGTCAGGCGCGACAAGCTGGACAAACTGATAGAAGAAGGAAAAAATCCCTACGAAGTAGTCAGATACGACAAGGACGCATACGCTTCGGTCATAAAGGAAAACTATGCGGATTACGACGGCAAGACGGTCTCGATCGCAGGCAGAATGATAAGCAAAAGAGTTATGGGCAAAGCGAGCTTTGCTCATCTTCTCGACTGCACCGGGAGCATACAGCTTTACGTCAGTCGCGACGATCTCGGCGACGAAAACTACGCGGCATTCAAGAAAACCGATATAGGAGACATCATCGGCGTAAAGGGCGTCGTTTTCACGACCAAAATGGGAGAGATCTCCGTCCATTGCAAAAGCGTGGACCTGCTCAGCAAATCCCTTTTGCCGCTTCCCGAGAAATATCACGGTCTCAAGGATACAGATCTGAGATACCGTCAGAGATACGTCGATCTTATCGCGAATCCCGAAGTCAAAAAGACCTTCGTGACCAGAAGCCGTATAATAAGCGCGGTGCGCGCTTATCTCGACGCGCAGGGCTTCCTCGAAGTGGAGACGCCCATTCTCAACACGATCGCGGGCGGCGCTTCGGCGCGTCCGTTCGTTACGCACCACAACACTCTCGACATAGATATGTATATGCGTATCGCGCCGGAGCTCTATCTCAAGAGACTGATCGTCGGCGGGTTCGAGAAGGTATACGAGCTTGGCAGGATGTTCCGCAACGAGGGTATGGACACCCGTCACAATCCCGAGTTCACCATGATCGAGATGTATCAGGCGTACACCGATTTCCGCGGAATGATGGATCTGACCGAAAAGATATTCTGCCACGTCGCGGACACCGTGATAGGCTCGAGAAAGATAACCTATCAGGGCGAGGAGATAGACCTCGCGTCTCCGTGGAAGAGGATGACCATGATAGACGCGGTCAGAGAATACGTCGGTATCGACTTTGAAGCGACCGAAGACGTCGAGGCGCTCAAAGCGCAGGCGAAAAAGGCGGGCGTGGAGTTCGACGACGATATATGCTGGGGAAAACTTCTCTACGAGTGCTTCGATCAGAAGGTCGAAGAAAAGCTCGTGCAACCCACTTTCGTGTACGACTATCCCGTCGAAGTCTCTCCTCTCGCAAAGAGAAAGCCGACCGATTTCAGACTCACGGAGAGATTCGAGTTCTTCATTACGGCAAAGGAATTCGGCAACGCGTTCAGCGAGCTCAACGACCCGATAGACCAGAAGGAAAGGTTTATGGCGCAGGTAAAGCAGAGAGAAAAGGGCGACGACGAGGCGCAGATGATGGACGAAGATTACGTCAACGCGCTTATGTACGGTATGCCCCCGACGGGCGGTCTCGGCATCGGTATCGACCGTATGGTAATGCTCTTTACCGATTCGGCAAGCATACGCGACGTGCTGTTGTTCCCGACAATGAAACCCATCGAAAAGCAATGATAAAAGGAGAAAGCGGTCGCAAGACCGCTTTTTTTGAAGAAATGGAAAGACTTGACGCACCTCTGTATAACGCTGTTGCCTCCGCGACGGGCGCGCGGGCGAGATTTTGTATGCCTTCTCACGCGGGGGCGGCAAAAGGCGCGCTCTTTGCGTCCTGCGCGTTCGATTATACCGAAGTCGAAGGGCTGGACAACCTCTGTTGTCCGACGGGCGCGATATTGCAAGCGGAGGAGGCGGCGGCAAAGGCGCAGGGATGCGCGCGCACTCTTTTTGTTACACAGGGCAGCACGGTCTGTATGCATATCGTTTTGTCGATAGCGAAAGAGAGGGGAGAGGTTGCCTACGTCGGAGATATGCACAAGAGCTTTTTCGGCGGTTGCAGGCTGCTTTCTCTGCAACCGAAAGGCTATGCGAGCGTCGACGATTTTTTGTCGGATATAGGGAAAAATCAAAACGTATCCGCCGTTTTTTATACCTCGCCCGATTATTTCGGAAACGTGACGGACGACGCGCGGCTTATCCGAGAGTGCCGCAAGGCGGGGATAATCACCGTTGCGGACGCGGCTCACGGCGCGCATTTTTCTTACAGCGGACTGTTGCCGCAGGCGGCGGCAGGCAGGGCGGACGTCTCTTTTTGCAGTACGCACAAGACGATGGCGACCTATACGGGAGGCGCGTTTCTCAATCTCCGAGACGACCGTTTTTACGACGAAGCGGTCTGTTTCAGACAGCTATGGCATACGACGTCACCTTCCTATCTCGTGATGGCAAGCGCGGACTATTCTCGCGCGCTGTGGCAGAGAGACGGCGAAAGATTTTATGCGGAGATACTCGAAAAGAGGAAAGAGTTTGAAAAGTCGGCGGCAGGGGCGGCTTATACAGTCGAAAAAAGCGACGACATTTCTCGCCTCGTACTGCGTTTCGCAGGGCGGGACGCGGCGCAAGCCTCGGCGTATCTCGCGGGCAAGGGAGTGTACGTCGAAGCGGCGGTCGGGGACAGACTCATAGTTATACTCAACCCGTTCAATGCGGACAAGCTCCCCGTTCTGAAAGAGACGCTCGACGGTTTTGTGCCCGAAAAAGCGCTTGCGGAGTACGGGTCGGGAGACAGAAAACGCTCGGACGCGGCGGGCAGGATCGCGTTCGTTCCCGTCGAGGAAGGAGAAGGAAGGGTGTGCATGAACGAGGTCGGATTTTATCCTCCCGGCACTCCTTTCGTCAGGAAAGGAGAGATTTTTACAAAAGAAGACGTCGATCTGATCGCAAAAAACGCGGGTTGTACGTTTGGACTTGTAAACGGCAAACTCGTTGTGTTACAATAATATTGCGCGCAAAGGCGCGCACGAGGAATTATGAAAGGAAGTTTTATCACGTTTGAAGGTTGCGAAGGCGTAGGAAAGACCACGCAGGTGGAAAGACTGCGCGATTATCTGGCGAGGACGGGGCAGCGGGCGTTGTTCCTGCGCGAGCCGGGCGGCACCGTCATTTCGGAAAAGATAAGAGAGATGCTGCTGTCCAAGGAAAACGACAGGATGAACGGCAAGTGCGAGGCGCTTTTGTATTCGGCGGCGCGCGCGCAGCTTCTCGGCGAAGTCGTCGCTCCCGCGCTCGAAAACGGGATAAACGTCGTCTGCGACAGATTTACAGATTCCACTTTCGCGTACCAGGGATGCGCGAGAGGGCTCGGGACAGACTTTGTGGACGAGCTCAACAGACTTACCTGCGGGGATATAGTCCCGGACGTAACCGTTTTTCTCGATCTGCATCCGAAAAAGGCGTTTGAGAGAAAGGGGGGCGCGGATAAAAACGACAGGCTGGAAAGTCAGAGCATCGAATTTCACGAAAAGGTATACGAAGGCTACATGGAAGTCGCGAGGAGATACCCTCAACGATTCGCGTGCGTGGACGCTTCCGGGGACGCGGATACCGTATGGAACAGCGTGATAGCTCTGCTCCGCGAGAGGACCTCGGTGAAATGATGAACGAAACGCAAAGACTTCTCAAGACGACGAAACCCTATCTCGCCGTCCGCGAGGACAAGGCGAGAGAAGCTCTCAACCACTGTTATCTGATCATTTCGGACGACGACGTTGCGCGCAAGGGGTTGTGCAGGCTGGCGGCGAAGGTCGCGCTTTGTCCGCACGGCGGCTGCGACGAGTGCGACGTCTGCGAGAAGATAGACGACGGCGCCTACGTCGCTCTCCGGATAAACGAGAGCGAAAAGATCTCCGTCGACGACGTTTCTCAACTGATAGAAGACAGCTATTTCACGGGTTTTGACGGCGACATGAAGGTCTACGTCATAAGCAATATGCAGGGCATGAACGAGAAGGCGCAGAACAAGTTTCTCAAGACTCTCGAAGAACCGCCCGAAGACGTCGTTTTCGTGCTGGGCGCAAGCCAGCAGACAGCCGTGCTCCCGACGATACTTTCGCGTTGCAAAAAGCTGTATTTCGAAGGCTTTACCGCAGGGCAGATCTACGGCGCGCTGACCGAGGGGAACGATGATCCCGACGAAGATACCGTGCGCGCGGCGACGCGTGCGTCCGTCTGCGGATTCGGCAATCTGACGCGTGCGCAAAAGCTGTACGCGGACGCGGAGTTCGGAGAAAAATTTTCCCTGCTCGTGTCTGTTATCCGCAATTTGACGTCGACGAAAAAGCTCGACGAGCAGCTGTCGAGACTCAAGATTGACAAGAACAATCTGGACGGTTATCTGGACATTGCGGAGACCGTTTTCAGGCTTCTTCTCGCGTCGGGTACGGCGGCGGAAGCGGAGGGCTTTGAAGAATTGAAAGGTATGAGAGAACAATTTGACAGACCCGTTCTCGTCAACATTCTCGATCTGATAATAAAGTGCAAGCGTATGAGCGAGAGCAACTGCAATCCGTTGTCCGTCGCGGATACGCTTTTCATAGGAATTCTGGAGGTAAAATATTTATGCCGGAAATAGTTGAAATAAGATTTCCGTCCAATCCCAAGACGTATTATTTCGATCCCAAAGGGATAAAATTCCAGGCGGGAGAAAACGCGATAGTCGAGACGGTGAGAGGGCAGGAATACGGTAAGGTCGTCGCTCCCAACAGAGAGGTGGACGACGGCGCGATAAAGGGACAACTCAAACCCGTCGTGCGCAAGGCGACGCCGGACGACGACAAGAGAGCGCAGGAAAACCTGAACATGAAGGCTTCCGCGATGGAGCTGTGCAACAAGAAAATCGCAAAGCACGGGCTCAAGATGAAGCTGGTGGACGCGGAATACACCTTCGACCGCTCCAAGATAGTGTTCAGCTTTACTGCGGACGGCAGAGTGGATTTCAGGGAGCTCGTCAAGGACATCGCGAGCGTGATGCACATGAGGATAGAGCTGCGTCAGATATACGAACGCGACGACATCAAGATGAGAGGCGCGCTTGCCATGTGCGGCAGACCGTGCTGTTGCATAACCCATCTTCCGGATTATGAAAAAGTGACCGTGAAGATGGCAAAAAACCAAAACATATCCCTCAATCCGACAAAGGTCAGCGGTATGTGCGGCAAGCTGATGTGTTGTCTGAGATACGAAAACGATTATTACGTCGAGACGGCGAAACTTCTCCCCAAAGTCGGGAGTCTCGTATCCACGGCAAAGGGCAACGGCAGGGTCGAGGAAACGGATATGTTAAAACGCAGGATAAAGGTTGCGGTGCAGAATGAGGACGGTGTGGTCAACGAATATTTCGAGGTGGGAGAATTCGAGGTCATAGGCGCGCCGCAAAAGCAGAAGGCTAACAAGGAAGAGGAGCAGTACGAACAGGAGCTTAAAAAGCTCGAAGAGTGAAAATCTTTGCAAAAAAAGCTTTTTCGGACGAGTTTGAGCGTGTGAAGTTAGACGTCACTAACTAAAACGCCGCCGTAAATTTTTCAAAAGTGTTTACAACCGCGGGGGCGTGTGGTATAATCTAATCACAAAATCTAAAAAGGAGATTTCAAAACATGGCATACGTTATCGGTGATGGTTGCATTAAGTGCGGTAACTGCGCGGCAAACTGCCCCGTAGAGGCTATTTCTGAAGGCGACGACAAGTACGTTATCGACGCAGACACCTGCATCAGCTGCGGCACTTGCGCGGCAGGCTGCCCCGTTGAAGTTATCAGCGAGGAGTAATCGTCGGAGCGAAAGACAAATGATTACAACGGGACCGACGCAGTCGACAGACTGCGTCGGTTCTTTTTTACGCGCGTATTTTAATTAATTTGCTTAAGTCCTTTATTTTTGCGCGCATATATGGTAAAATTAACAAGATAACGAATTTTATAACGTGCGGAGGACAAATGAAAAAGGATTTCTTGTGTATGGAAGGCGTGAGCGCGCAAACGCTTACCCGGCTTATGGACGACGCCGCGGAGATGAAAAAGCTGGTTTTGTCGGGCAACAAGAGCAGCGATCTCCTCAAGGGCAAGACAGTCGCGACGTTGTTTTACGAAAACAGCACGAGGACGCGTTGCTCGTTTGAAGACGCCTGCAAGTATCTCGGCGCGACCGTGACGGTCGTCGACGTTTCGACGTCGAGCGTACAAAAGGGCGAGAGCATTCTCGATACCGGCAAGACGATCGAGGCGATGGGGACGGACGCGATAGTCATCCGCCATTCCGCTTCGGGCGCTCCCAAATATCTTGCGGACAACGTCGGGTGCAGCGTCATCAACGCGGGAGACGGGCTTCACGCTCATCCGACCCAGGCGCTTCTCGACCTGTTTACGATACGCGAAAAGTTCGGAAAAGTCGAGGGTCTGACGGTCACGATAATCGGCGACGTAAAGCACAGCCGCGTTGCGAGGAGCAACATCGTTTCTCTGACGACTATGGGCGCGAAGGTCAGGATCTACGGACCGCCGACCATGATACCGCAGGCGGCGGAAAGGCTGGGTTGCGAGGTCTGTTCTTCTCTCGAAGACGCGTTCAGAGGCAGCGACGTGATAATGGGCCTGCGCATACAGCTCGAGCGTCAGCAGAAAGGTCTGTTCCCGAGTTACGGCGAATACGCGAGGTTCTTCGGAGTGACGCCGGAGAGGATGAAGCTCGCCAACGAGGGCGCGATAGCGATGCATCCCGGTCCGGTAAACAGAGGGGTGGAGTTCTCATACTCTCTGTGCGAGGACGAGTGCTGTTACAAGGACGTCCAGGTCACGAACGGCGTGGCGACGCGCATGGCGCTTCTTAAATGGGTATTGGAGGACTGATATGAAAAAACTGCTCATAAGATCCGCCGTGGTGAACGGCGACAAAAAAGATATTCTGATAAGCGGAAACAAGATAGAAAAGATAGCGGACAGTCTGCCGCAGGGCGACTGCGAAGTGCTGGACGCGCACGGACTTACCGCGCTTCCCGCGTTCGTCGATATGCACGTTCATCTGCGCGAGCCGGGTTTTGAATACAAAGAGGATATAGAGAGCGGCTCCAGAGCGGCAGTCGCGGGAGGTTTTTCCGCCGTATGCTGCATGCCCAACACGAACCCCGTGACCGACAACAAATACATCGTCAGATACATCAAGGACAGGGCGAAGGAAGTCGGACTCGCGAAAGTATATCCGATAGCCGCGGTCAGCGTGGGCGAGAACGGAGAGAGGATAACCGAGATGGGCAAGCTCAAAGAGGCGGGCGCGGTCGCGTTTTCGGACGACGGCAGACCCGTTGAGAGCGCGCAGCTCATGAGGATAGCGCTCGAATACGCAAACGGCTTCGGTATGCTCGTCATAAGCCATTGCGAGGACATCTCTCTCGTCAACGAGGGAGTGATGAACGAAGGTTATCACGCGACGCTTGCGGGATACAAGGGCATAAGCCGCGCGAGCGAAGAAGTCATGGTCGCGCGCGAGATCGTGCTGGCGGAAACGCTCGGCGCGCGCGTGCACATAGCGCATATCAGCACGAAGGGCAGCGCTCAACTGATAAGAGAGGCGAAGGCGCGCGGCGTCAGAGTCACCTGCGAGACCTGCCCGCACTATTTTGCGGCAACCGACGAGCTGTGTCTTTCGGGCAACGCCGACGCGAAGGTCAATCCTCCGCTGCGCGAGGAGAGCGACAGGCTCGCTATGATAGAGGCGATAAAGGACGGCACCGTCGACGCGATAGTCACCGATCACGCTCCGCACGCGAAGCACGAAAAAGAGGGCGGACTCATCGGCGCGGCAAACGGAATAAGCGGGATCGAGACCTCGTTCGCGCTGTCTTATACGACTCTCGTCAGGTCGGGAGAGATCTCTCTTGAGAGGTTGAGCGAGCTTATGACCGCAAATCCCGCCGCGCTCGTCGGCATAGACTGCGGAGCGCTGCGCGAAGGAGCGACTGCGGATATCACTCTCGTAAATCTCGACGAAAAATACAGGATAGACAAAAACGAATTCTTCTCCAAAGGCAAGAATACCCCCTTCCACGGCAGAGAGGTATACGGCAGAGTATACTGCACGGTAGTGGACGGAAAGATCAAATACAAGAGGTAATTATGATAATAGACAAACTCATCGACGCAATCAAGAGAACGAACAACCCGTCCGTGATAGGTCTGGACACCTGCGTGGACTACCTTCCCGACGAGATGAAGGCAAAGTGCCTCACTCTCGACGACGCGGCAAATTATATCACCAAGTTCAACTTCGACCTCATCGACGCGCTCAAGGACGTGATCCCCGCAGTCAAAGTTCAGGTCGCTTACTACGAGATGTACGGAGTCGCAGGTATGCGCGCTTTCAAGGATACGCTCGCGTATGCGCGCGCAAACGGACTGATCGCGATAGCGGACGTCAAGCGCAACGACATCGGCAGCACCGCTGCGGCGTACAGCAAGGCGTACATCGGCGCGACGGAGCTTGCGGGCGGCGTCAAAGTCACCCCGTTTGAGAGCGACTTCGTGACCGTCAACGGATATCTGGGCAGCGACGGCGTCAAACCCTTCGTCGCGGACTGCGAAAAGAACGACAAGGGCATATTCGTGCTGGTCAAGACGTCCAACCCCGCCAGCGGCGAGCTTCAGGACAAGGCGCTCGGAGACAAAGAGACTCTGTACGACGCAATGGCGGATCTCGTCGACGAATGGGGCAAAAACCTCGTCGGCAAATACGGTTATTCGTCCGTCGGAGCGGTCGTCGGCGCGACGCACAAGGAGCAGGCGGCGAGGATAAGAGCGGCTCATCCGCATCTGTTCTTCCTGATCCCGGGATACGGGGCGCAGGGCGGCAAGGCGGAAGACCTCGCTGTATGCTTCAAGGACGGCATAGGCGGTATCGTCAATTCTTCGCGCGGTATACTTTGCGCGTATAAAAAAGAGCAGTACGCGGGACTCGACTACAAGGACGCGGCGCTCAAAGCGGCGATCGATATGCAAAAAGATCTCACAAGGTGCATCGGATGAAAGACAGAATAGCCACCGTAAAAGAGAACGTGCAAGTCGCGGACGGGATATGGAGCATGACGCTCGCCTTCGACGATTTCGAAAAAGTCGAGGGCGCGCAGTTTCTCGATATAAAACTTCCCGACAAGAGCAAGATACTGCGCAGACCTTTCTGCATCTGCGATTTCGACGAAAAGAAAAAGACGGCGCTCGTATGTTACGCGGTCGTCGGCGGAGGAACGGAGGTGCTCTCCGGGGTCAAGGCGGGAGAAAAGCTCAACGTGCTTCTTCCTCTCGGCAACGGATACCGTCCCGTAGGCAAGAGGATAATGCTTATCGGCGGAGGAATGGGAGTCGCGGTGCTTCCCGCGGTAGTCACCGCCAATCCGGACAAGGAATTCTTTTCCTATATCGGTTTCGCAAACGCGGGCAAGGTCGTGCTCGAAAAGGAGCTCGCTTCGAAATGCGCGGGAGTCACTGTCGCCACGGACGACGGCAGTTACGGCAAAAAGGGATTCGTTACGACGGTCGCGCGCGAGGCGTTCGACGCCGTCAGACCCGACGAGATATTCGTCTGCGGACCCGAGGTCATGTACAAGGCGGTCAGAAAGACTTTCGAGGGCGTGGACGTTCCGATATACGTTTCGCTCGAACAGCGCATGGGTTGCGGCATAGGCGCGTGCCTCGTCTGCAACTGCAAGGTGAAGCGCGCGGACGGCGAGGGTTACGTCAGAGTCTGCAAGGACGGCCCTGTATTTCTTTTGAACGAGGTGGTGTTATGAGCAATCTCAAAGTAAAAATCGCGGGCGTGGAATTCAAAAACCCCGTCATCACCGCGAGCGGCACGTTCGGTTTCGGCAAGGAGTACGGAGAGTTTTACCCGATATCCGCGCTCGGCGGTATATGCACCAAGGGTCTCACTCTCAATAAAAAAGAGGGCAATCCCCCTCCGAGAATTGCCGAAAGTTACGGTGGTATGCTCAACAGCGTCGGGCTTCAGAATCCCGGCATAGAGCACTATCTCGCCGAAGACGACAAGAGACTCGCAAAAGAGGACGTCGTCGTGATAGCGAATATAGCGGGCTCCACTCTCGACGATTACAAGGCGATAGCGGAGAGGATAAACGACAGCCACGCCGATATGGTGGAGCTCAACATATCCTGCCCCAACGTGAAGCAGGGCGGTATGGCGTTCGGCGTTCTGCCAAAGAGCGTGGAACAGGTCACGCGCGCGGTCAAAGACGTGTGCGAAAAACCCGTTATAACCAAGCTGTCTCCCAACGTGAGCTGCATTGCGGACAACGCGAGAGCGGCGGAAGCGGGCGGCGCGGACGCGATCTCGCTCATCAATACGCTGTCGGGTATGGCGGTGAATTACAGGACGAGGCGTCCGATCCTCGCCAACAACAACGGCGGAATGTCGGGTCCCTGCGTCAAACCCGTGGCGCTCAAGATGGTCTGGGACTGTTACAATGCGGTAAAGATACCCATCATAGGGCTGGGAGGAATAACGACTTATACCGACGTGCTCGAATTTATGATATGCGGAGCGCGCGCGGTGCAGGTCGGCACGGCGAATTTCATCAATCCGACCGCGGCTTACGACATCGTCAAAGATCTCGAGGCTTACGTCGAGGAGAGCGGACAGGACGTCAACGATCTTGTCGGTTCGTTGATATTAAACTGATTGACGGACACGGGCAGGCAAATTTTATAAAGAAATCAAATCGGAGGACAATTATATGATGACCAAAGAACAGGCACTTGAAGTTTATCGCAGCACGGGCGCGATACTCAAAGGACATTTCAGACTTACGTCGGGCAGACATTCCGACACCTATATGCAGAGCGCAAAGGTGTTCGTCGATCCCAAGGCGAGCGAGCAGCTGTGCAAGGCGCTTGCGGAAAAACTCACCGAGAGCGGCGTCGAGGTCGACGTCGTCATTTCTCCCGCGATCGGCGGTATCCTGATGGGGTACGAAGTTGCGAGACAGCTGGGCAAGCCCAACATCTTTGCGGAGCGCGAAAACGGAGTCATGACCCTGCGTCGCGGCTTTACCATAGAAAAAGGCACAAAATTCGTCGTATGCGAAGACGTCGTCACGACGGGCGGTTCCGTCAAAGAGGTCATAGCTCTCGTCAAAGAGGCGGGCGGAGAAGTCACCGCTGTCGCTTCTCTCGTCGACAGGAGCAACGGCAAAGTGGATTTCGGCGTGAAGTTCGTCAATCTTATAAGTATGGACATCACCTCTTACGAGCCCGACGAATGCCCGATATGCAAAGAGGGCAAACTGCCGCTCGTCAAACCCGGCTCGAGAGTATTTACCAAGTGAGTCGCTTATGTGGAAGAGAGTAGAGAAAGCGTATTCGAGCCTCAAAATGAGGGTGGATTTCAAACCACAGATAGGGCTTGTGCTCGGCAGCGGTCTGGGCGCGGTCGCCGAACAGATCGAAAGCGTATACAGCGTGCCTTTCGAGAATATTCAGGGCATGCCCACTTCGACCGTGCAGGGGCACAGCGGCAGATTCGTATTCGGATATATCAACCGCGTGCCCGTAGTGGTGATGCAGGGCAGAGTGCATTATTACGAAGGTTACACTCCGCAGGAAGCCGTGCTGCCGATACGCCTGATGATCCGCATGGGCGTCAAGGCGCTCATTCTGACCAACGCTTCGGGCGGAATAAGAGAGGATCTCGACACGGGAGACCTTATGATGATAACCGATCATATTTCTCTCGTTCCGTCCCCTCTTATCGGAAAGAACGATCCGTCTTACGGTGACAGATTCCCCGATATGAGCGAGGCTTACGACCCCGCGCTGCGCGAAACGGCGAGGGCGGCGGCAAAGAAAGTCGGACTCGATCTCAAAGAGGGCGTGTATATCCAATTCCCCGGCCCCAACTTCGAGACGCCTGCCGAGGTGCGCATGGCGAGAGCTATGGGCGCGGACGCGGTCGGTATGAGCACGGCGATCGAGACGATAGCTGCGGTGCACATGGGGATAAAGGTGCTGGGACTTTCGTTCATAAGCAACAAGGCGTGCGGACTCGGAAACGGCAAGTTGAGCCATCTCGACGTTCAGAAGGAGAGCCGCGCCGTTATAGGCAAGATGAGCGAGCTCATCAGAGAGATAGTCGTGCTTGCGTCCAACAAATAAAGTAGTTTTACGGACACGGGCAGGAAAATTTCACAGACAAAGCTAAAAGCGGAGGAAAGATGCAGTACAGGTTTTACAATGCCCGGATACTCACCCCGGACGGTATAATACACGGCGAATTGCGCACGGAAGGAGACAGGATAACGAGGCTTTCTCCCGTATCCACGCTCGACTACCGCGACTGGGACAGGGAGATAGATCTCGGAGGAGATCTGATCGTACCTTCTTTCAAAAACGCGCATACGCATTCGCCGATGACCTTCCTGCGCTCGAGGGCGGAAGATATGCCGCTCAAGGACTGGCTTTACAAACAGGTGTTTCCCGCGGAGGCGAAACTGACAGACGAGGATTGTTATTATTTCACCCGTCTCGCGGTAGCGGAATACTACTCGGGAGGCACGACGTATTGCTGCGAGATGTACGGGCACACGAAGGCTGTCGCGCAGGCGTTTGCGGATACCGGCTTCGGAGCGTATATCGGTAGCGGGATATTCGATTTCGACGGCGGCTACGACGAAATAACCAAGCACGCCGAAAAGCTCAAAAAAGAGATCGACGCTTTGCCGAGGGTGAGATACGCTCTCGCGATGCACGCGCAGTACACCTGCGGAGACGAGACGCTGAAAGCCGTCGCGGATCTCTCGAAGGCGTTCGGACTTTCCGTAATGACCCATCTTTCGGAAACCGAGGACGAGGTCGCTTCCTGCAAGGAGAAATACGGCATATCGCCCGTCAGACTTCTCGCGGAAAAAGGAGTGTTCGATCTCGGCGGCACGGGATTTCATTGCGTACACGTCGACGACGAGGACGTCAGGATAATGAAAAGCCTCAACGTGGGCGCCGTAACTTGTCCTTGCAGCAATCTCAAGCTGGCAAGCGGGATAGCGCCGCTCAAGAAGCTGCTCGACGCGGGATTGAAGCTGGGCGTCGGTACGGACGGCGCGGCGAGCAACAACGCGCTCGATATGTTCAGAGAGACTTATCTCGCGACTTGTCTGCAAAAATACTCGCTGAACGATGCAGTCGCGGTGCGCGCAAAGGACGTGTACAGGGCAGCGACGAGCGGGGAGGCATTCGGTCTTGCGGGCGCGGACGGGCTTTACGAAGGCGCGCTCGCGGACATGGCGGTCATAGATATTCATGCCCCCAATATGCAGCCGATAACGGACGCGGAGTCCAATCTCGTCTATGCCGGCGGCAGACACAACGTGAAGATGACGGTTTCGGGCGGCAGGATAGTATATGAAAACGGAGAGCTCCTCTACGGAGAGGATTACGGAGCGTTGCTCGAAAAATGCAATGCGGCGGCGGAGCGCATAAAAAGTGAGATCTGAAGAAAAAAAAGGTAAAACTGCGGCGCAAATCGCGGAAAAGAGAGACAAGAGACTGCGCTTTGCAGGGCTTGTGATACTGACTCTTCTCGTTATTGCGGGAGTAATAATCACCATGTTTGCGGTCAGGAGCTGCGAGCAGGAAACGGTCGTGCTCGACATCGGTCAGGAGTATGACGCGGGCGGCGCTATCGTCACCGTGACGGGGATCATGACCGCGGACACCAAGATAACGGACAAAGCGGCGGTTTTCGTCAGCGTGAATATAGTCGCTTCGGAGAGTTTCGTCTTTGACCCCTACGAGGTAAAAGCGGACGATTCGTCACCAATGGAATACAGTGCCGAGATCGACGGTAAAGAATACGTCTCCACCACGAGCAAGAGGACTTTTGCGGCGGGAGAGAGCGGCGACGTGATTCTTTGCTTTCTTATGACGCGCAGCATGAGTTTGAGCAAACTGACTTACAGGACTGCGGAAGTGCGTCTCGGAAGTATAATATAAACGATAACAACCTTTTTAAGGAGACAAAATGATACAGGTAACCGATTTAACATTGCAGTTTGGCGGCAGAAAACTTTTCGAGGACGTCAACCTCAAATTTACCGACGGCAACTGCTACGGCGTGATCGGCGCGAACGGCGCGGGAAAATCCACCTTTCTCAAAGTTCTTTCGGGAGAGCTGGAACCCACGCGCGGCAGCGTTTCGATCGGCAAGGGACAGCGAATAAGCGTTCTGCATCAGAACCAGAACGACTTTGACGACTGCACCGTTATGAGGACGGTGCTCCTCGGGCACAAGCGACTCGTCGACATCATGGACGAGAAGGACGCCCTCTATGCGAAAGAGGATTTTTCCGAAGAAGACGGACTGCGCGCTTCCGAGCTCGAAAACGAGTTTGCGGAGCTGGGCGGCTGGGAAGCGGAGAGCGAGGCGGCGTCGTTGCTCAACGAGCTCAAGTTCGGCGAAGAATATCACGATATGATGATGAGCGACCTTGACGGAAAGCAGAAGGTCAAGATATTGCTTGCGCAGGCGCTGTTCGGCAACCCCGACATACTGATACTCGACGAGCCGACCAACAACCTCGACGCAAAGAGCATAATGTGGCTTGAAAAATTCCTTATGGACTTCAAGAACACGCTTATCATCGTTTCGCACAACCGCCATTTCCTCAACAAGGTATGCACGCATATCTGCGACGTGGATTACGGCAAGATCAATATGTACGTCGGCAACTACGACTTCTGGTACGAGACAAACCAGCTTCTCGCGCGTCAGGCGAGGGAAGCGAACAAGAAGGCGGAAGCGAGAGCCAAGGAGCTCCAGGAATTTATTGCGCGTTTCTCCGCCAACGCTTCAAAGTCGAGGCAGGCGACGTCGAGAAAGAAAGAGCTCGAAAAGCTCACTCTCGAGGATATAAAGCCGTCGATGAGAAAGTATCCTTATATAAACTTCGAATTCGAGCAGGATCTCGGCAAGGAGATACTCAAAGTAGAAGGACTGACAAAAAAAGGATTTTTCGAGGACGTCAGCTTCACTGTCCAGAAGGGCGAAAAGATAGCGTTTTTGTCGGATAAATCCACGTCCGTGTCGATGCTGTTTGACATAATCAACGGTATTGAGGAGCCTGACGCGGGCAAGTACGAATGGGGCAAGACGGTCAGACAGAGTTACGTCCCGCAGAATTTCGACGAGTTTTTCGACGGTTGCAATCTCAATCTGGTCGAATGGATAAACAGATACTCGAAAGACCATACCGAGAGTTATCTGAGAAGCTGGCTGGGCAGAATGCTGTTTTCGGGCGACGAAGTCAAAAAGTGCGCGAAAGTGCTCAGCGGAGGCGAAAAGGTGCGCTGTATGCTCGCCCGCGCGATGCTTCTCGCGGGCAACGTAATAATACTCGACGAGCCGACCAATCACCTCGATCTCGAGGCGATAACCGCGCTCAACAAGGGTATGATCAACTTCAAGGGCTGCGCGCTCTTCGCGACTCACGACCAGGAGCTTATGCAGACGGTCGCAAACAGGATAATAGAGATAAACGGTACAAAGACGTTCGACAAACTGACGACGTACGAAGAATATCTTGAAACAATCTGACGAGGTGAAATTATGGATAAGAAAGACAAGCAGATAATCGCGATATTGCGCGAAGACAGCCGCTTTACCACGGCGCAGATAGCCGCCATGAGCGGGCTTTCCGAAGACGAGGTGAGCGAGAGGATCGCCGCAATGGAGCAGGACAACGTGATCGCAAAGTACACCGTGCTCTGCAATACCGAGAAGATGGATTCGGATGTCGTGACCGCGTTGATAGAGGTCAAGGTCACGCCGCAGATGCGCGACGGCTTCGACGCGATTGCGAGGGAGATATACAAGTTTGAAGAAGTCAAGGACGTATACCTCATGAGCGGCAGCTACGACCTCACCGTCATCGTCGAAGGCAAAAATCTGCGCGAGGTCTCGCGCTTCGTGACCGAGAGACTGTCCGTTCTCAAAGACGTGACGTCCACGGCAACCCACTTTATTCTGAAAAAATACAAGGCAGAGGGCGTTGTCCTCGAAAAATGCGACGAGATAAAGAGAGAAGAGATAGTATGAATTACGACAAACATGTGAGCGACGTCGTCAGAAATATCAAGCCTTCGGGCATAAGAAAATTCTTCGACGTGGCGGCAATGTACAAAGACGTGATCTCGCTGGGCGTCGGAGAGCCCGATTTCGTCACCCCGTGGGAGGCGAGAGAGGCGGCGGTCCAGAGTATAAGAAAGGGCGTGACGCAGTATACGTCCAACAGCGGACTTCTGCAACTGCGCGAAGCGGTCGCAAAGTACGTCGATCTGCATTTCGGTCTGAAATACGATCCCAAAGACGAGGTGCTCATGACCGTCGGCGCGAGCGAAGCGATATACCTTGCGGTGCGCACGCTTGCCAACGCGGGAGACGAAGTGATAATCCCGGAGCCGTCCTACGTTTCTTACGCGCCGGGAGTCGCGCTTTGCGACGCGGTACCCGTCGTTGCCGCGTGCAGGGCGGAGGACAACTTCGTGCTCACCGCGGAGGCGCTCGAAAAGGCGATAACCCCGCGCACGAAAGCCCTGATACTTCCTTTCCCCAACAATCCCACCGGCGCGATCATGACGAAACCGCAGCTCGAAGCGATAGCGGAAGTGATAAAAAAGCACGATCTCATGGTCATATCGGACGAAATATACGCAGAGTTGACTTACGGCGACGAGAGGCACGTTTCGATAGCTTCGCTGGACGGGATGAGAGAACGCACCGTTCATATAAACGGGTTCAGCAAGGCGTTTGCGATGACGGGCTGGAGGCTGGGCTTCGTATGCGCGCCGAGAGAGCTCGAAAAGCAGATGCTCAAAATACATCAATATGTGATAATGTGCGCTCCCACCGCGGCGCAGTACGCCGCACTCAACGCTCTCAACACCGCTTTCGAGGACAATTTTGCGGCGGTAGAGGAGATGAGGAGCCAATACGACGTCAGGCGCAGATTCCTCGTCAGGAGACTCAACGACATGAAACTCAAATGTTTCGAGCCGAAAGGCGCGTTTTACGTCTTCCCGTGCGTATCGGTCACGGGGCTGGACGGAGAGCAGTTTGCCGAAGAATTGCTCGCGGATCAGAAAGTCGCGGTCGTTCCCGGCGGCGCTTTCGGAGATTCGGGCAAGGATTTCATAAGGATAAGCTATGCCTACTCGCTCGAAAGCCTGAAAAAGGCGACGGACAGGATAGAGAAGTTCCTCAAAAAGAAAGGAGTGCTGTAAAAACGATTTGTAATAATACGCTTTATCAGGCTTTTTGTCCGTTTGTCGTCTTAAAATGTACATATTTTTAATACTATTTTAATAATCGGACGGCGAGGAAGGGCAAAAACAGACTTGAAAAAATTTTTTCAAAAAATTTTGAAAAAACCGTTGACAAAATTTCAAGTCGGTGCTAAAATGCAAACTGTAAATAAAAGAGCTCATAATTTTCCCCCTTATCATATAATAAAGGAAGAGAGGTATTCGAGAATTCGGATACCTCCCTTTCTTTTTTGTCGCGGAGAAAAGACATATTCACTTTTCGGTCAACCGTTTTGTCCATAAATGCGTTTTTGTGTCGAAAACCCGACCGTTTAGTCCGTTCTCACGCTTTCCGCGACCCGATCGGAGCGCGGAGCCGCCTTAAAGAAAACGTCAGTCGTTCTGATTCTGTCCGCTTTCGTTGCAACACTTGCCGCCGCACATCTTGCCGCAGTTTTTGGTCTGCGTAGCGCGTGCTGCGTGCTGCTTGTTCTGCTTGTCTTTCTTCATGACTTCTTCCTCCTTTTTAGGCTACTTGTATTATGTTACGGGCGCGGCGTTTTATCCGCGTTGCGGCTGTAAAAATTTTCCGCGCGTCAGGTCAGCGGTATTTTGCCGCGAAAAGCGCTGCGCGGAACAGTCTGCCCGTCCCTTTTCCGCTTTCGTCGAGCGCGGCGAACATTTCTTCATCGGTCGCGAACGAGAGAGCGTATCGCTTTGCGTAAACGGCGAGCGCGCGGCAGAATTCGTTTGTCGTGACGCTTTTTGCGCATATATCTGCCGCGAGCGCCGCTTTGCAGTAGACTGTGACGTAATAATCCGTCGCGTCGCGGTAGTCGGTGATTTTTCTCGACACGTCGCACAGCCCGTCTTCGCCGAGCGCGCTCTGCGTGGAGAGATAGTCGGTCAGGGCGTCGTTCATTCCTTTGCGCAGAGCGTCGGCATATCCTCTCATATCCCGTTTTTCAAAGTAGAGAAGAGTCGACCATTGGGCGAGCGCCTCGTCCTGCCACGGGGCGGATACCTGATCGCTGCCTACCGCGTAATACCACCATTGATGTGCGGTTTCGTGAGCGACGGTCTTTTCCGTTTCCGAAAAAGGCAGAGAGGAGGAGATCATTGCGGCATTGCTGAATTCCGCTCCCGCAGTCATAAAAGGGGTGAAAACGAGAGAGTATTCGTCGGACGGGAGATCTCCGAACGCGGAAGAAAAGATCGTTAGCGCGTCGAGCGCATATTTTGCGGCGTAAGCCCGCGAGCCGTCGTGCATCACGTTGACGGTGTAGCCGTCGCCCGAGAGGGTCGTTATCTGCGCTTCGGGAGACATGAAGATTGCGAGATCGCGCAGATGTTCAGAACGGTATTTGCGGACGGTACCGTCTTTTTCCGTCTGCGGGGCGGAACACAAAACCTGCCAATCCTGCGGACAATCGAGGGACAATCCGTACTCCGCGCAGTCGAACGCGAACGGATCGCCTGTCGGACAGTATTCTTCAAACGCGAATTCCCCGTCTTTATATCGGCACAGAACGGGGTAAAACCAGGTCAGGTTTACCGAAAAGTCGTTGCACCCGTAACGCGTCGCGCAGACGGGCAGAGTCAGATCGTAGGAAAAGACTATCTCCGTGCTTTGCCCGTACCCGAGAGGAGAGGACAAAAACGCTTCTATCCGGCAGGGGGTTTCGCAGAGAGAGACTCTCTTTACGTCTCTGCCGCCCGCTTGCAGAAAGGAGTAGCTTCCCGCGTTGAGACCGTAAGGATAGGCGGCGTCGGTAAACGCGGGATCGACGGGCAGAGGGGTTTTCAGGGTGAACGCGTCGGGATAAAACGCGAAAACGAGGCTGTCGAGGTTGTCTGCGAACGTGTTTTTCACGGTGACGGTCATGTCTACGCTTATCGAATTTTCCGATTCGTCCGCTTTTACGGACAGTTCGTACCGCGCGGAGGGAGAGGAGGTTTCCGCGTCCGCGGTGCATTGCGCGAAGCACAGCAGGGGAGACAGCGCGAGCGCTGCAAAAATTACGTTAAGAATTTTCTTTGTCATATTATTAGATATTGCGATTTCCTCGCGCATATTCGCAAGGTCTGCGAAAATGCACCTTGACAATGCGCGCGCGTGCATTTATAATATAATCAATATGAAATACGGGGCGAAAGCCCCCGAGGAGGCAATCATGGGATTGGGCGATTTTATTAAAAGACAGTTCCGCAAGGTAATTCAGTGGGAGACGGACGACAAAAACGCCATCGTCTGGAAATTCCCGTTAGAGCGCAGAGAGGAGATCATGAGAAAGTCCACTCTCGTCGTCAGAGAAGGGCAAAAGGCGATATTCATCAAGGAAGGCAAACTCTGCGACGTCTTCGGTCCGGGGACGTACGAGCTCGACGACATAAAAAACATTCCGATACTCACCGCGCTTTACAACTGGAAGACCGCATGGGAAAGTCCTTATACGGGCGATCTTTATTTCGTGTCAACAAAACAGTTTATCGACAACAAGTGGGGTACGTCCAACCCGGTAATGATGAAGGATAAGGATTTCGGCATGGTCCGCGTGCGCGGTTTCGGCGTATATTCATTCGCGATCGGCGTACCGACCTATGCGATGAACGAGTTGTTCGGTTCGACGGGCGGTCTGACCGTATCCGACGTCGACAATTATTTCAAAAAGATAATAGTCAGCGTCCTTACCAACTCGATCGCGGAGTCGGGAGTCAGCGCTCTGGAGCTTGCCGCGCATTACGACGACATTTCCGCGATAGCGCTTGCGAAGATGCAGGACGATTTCGGCAAGATGGGCATTGAGATAAAAGGACTTTACATAGAGAATCTGTCCGTGCCCGAAGAAGTCGAAAAGATGATAGACAAACGCACGTCCGTCGGCGTGATGGGCGACGCGATGGCGGGATACGCGCAGATGGAGACGGTAGGCGCGATGCGCGACGCGGCAAAAAATCCCGGCATGAGCGGAGGAATGGCAAACGCCGGCATAGGTCTCGGTGCCGGACTCGGCATAGGAAAGATGTTTGCCGAAGGCATGGCGGGAGCGACTTCGGGAGCGGCGGGCGCCACCTGCCCTCACTGCGGCGCGAAAATAAAGGCGGGCAGCAAGTTCTGTCCCGATTGCGGCAAGGCGATCTCCGCGGCGGGAGCAAAATGCCCGTCGTGCGGCAAATCCGTTCCCGCGGGCACGAAGTTCTGCCCTGAATGCGGCGCAAGCCTCGCGGCAAAGACCTGCCCGAAGTGCGGTAAAGAAGTCCCCGCAGGCACGAAGTTCTGTCCCGACTGCGGCGCGAAGATAAAGTAAAACACATCTCGGGAGGGGAGACATGAGTCAGATAAAAGAGAACGCAGAGGAGAAAAAAGACGTTTCTGCGGCGAAGGAAGTTGAAAGCGACACTTTCAAATGCCCGGGTTGCGGCAATTTTCTCAAATACGATCCCGACTGCGGCAGACTCAAGTGCGATTATTGCGGCTGCGAGAAAGACGTGCCGCCGACTTCGCCGCCTATGGAATTGTATTATACCTCGTTGTCCGAGCAGGGTTTCAGCGTATGGGGAGAGGTCAAGTGCATACAATGCCCCGTATGCGGAGCCAAGACGATGCTCGAAAAGTATCAGACGGTTACGGTATGTCCTTTCTGCGGGGCGCCCAACGTCGTGGAAAGCGACGAGTTGCCGGGTCTGAAACCCAACGCGGTACTGCCTTTCAGGATTTCCGAGAAAAAGGCGCACGAAAGTCTAAAAAAGTGGATGGGCAAGAAATTTCTCGCTCCGTCCAATCTGAAAAAGACCGCAAAGACGTCAAAGATGAACGGGATATACGTCCCGTCGTGGACTTTCGATTCCAATGTGCACGCAAATTACGACGCAAGGCTGGGCAAAACGTATACCGTCACGGTCGGCAGCGGCAAGAACAGGCGCACGGAGACGAGGGTCAGATGGTACAACGTGTCAGGTTCCATCAATTCGTTTTTCGACGACGTTCTCGTTGGAGCGAGTACAAAAATAAATCAGAAGAAACTCGTTAAGATAGGCGGATTCGATACGAAAAATTCGATCCAATACGAAGAGGAGTATCTGTCGGGTTATTCGGCGGAACGCTATTCGCAGGGGCTCGACGCGAGCTGGGAAGTCGCAAAAGGTCTGATGATCGACAGCGTAAGAGCGCAGATAAGAAACAGGTATCCGGACGCGGACAGGGTGGACTACATAAACGTCTATCCAGTGTTCAACGAGACGAAGTACAAGTACGTCCTCGCTCCGATATGGTCGAGCTCGTACCGTTACAAGGGCAAGGATTACGGCTTCGTCGTCAACGGCAGAAACGGCAGGACGGTGGGCAAGGCTCCGCTGTCTCCGATAAAGACCTTCTTTTTCTCGCTGTTCTGCGCGGGAGTCGCGGCGCTGTTCGTATACGTTTTTTATATGTTGTTCATGGCGTAGCGCGGGCAAAACGCTTGCAATATCGTCAAAGATTATATAAAATGAAAATGCGCGTGATACGCGCCGTATAAGCGCAGGCACGCGATATATAATATTGATAAAATAAATAATAATAAAAGGGGAGATCCCCCGACGGAGGTAAATATGATAACCAAGGATATGCTCATAGCAGACGCGCTCAAACAGGGCAACGTCGATGCGATAGCAAACGTACTTTTCAGCGTGGGTATGCATTGCCTGGGCTGTGCGCTCGCGCACAACGAGACCGTAGAGGACGCGGCAAACGCTCACGGCGTTGACGTGGACGATCTCGTCGAAAGACTCAACGAAGCGGCAAGGAGCTGAAAAAGCGCAAAACGTGAGACGC
Organism: uncultured Christensenellaceae bacterium; assembly: GCA_944383905.1. Lineage (GTDB taxonomy): Bacteria > Bacillota > Clostridia > Christensenellales > UBA3700 > Ornithoclostridium. The sequence continues at coordinate 85,981 of CALWRI010000001.1, read as the reverse complement.
GCTCCCGTGATCGGGGGCGCGTTTTTACAACTGTAATTTATGAAAAATACGGCAAAAAGCCTAAAAAATACGATTTTACATAAATTTTACATTTCTTTGAAAAATTTTTAACGCCAAATATTTGACTTAATATAAATATACCTATATAATTCTTCGTGCACCGCGAAAAACGGGATGAAGCGGGAGGTTACTGCAAAAAGCAGAGAATTTCCGCGGACAAGTGTCCGGCAATCGGGCGACTAACGAAGGCGAACTGCACGCCTTTTATAAAAGTCGCGGTGTGAAACACGCGGATGCGTGAATAAGAAAGTTAGGAAAAAGGAGAACAAGAAAATGGCAGGACAAATCATCAGAATCAGATTGAGAGCTTACGATCACAATCTCATCGACGAAGCGGCAAGCAAGATCGTCGACACCGTCACCAGATGCGGCGTAAAGGTCAGCGGACCCATCCCTCTTCCCACCGAAAAGGAAGTCGTGACCATACTTCGCGCGGTACACAAGTACAAGGACAGCCGCGAGCAGTTCGAGCTCAGGACGCACAAGAGACTCATCGACATCTACAACCCCACCGCAAAGGCTATGGAAGCTCTTATGAAGCTCACTTTGCCGGCAGGCGTAGACATCAAGATCAAGCTCTGATCTTAACAACACAGACAACAATACGGTTCCGCGTTATCCCAAAAAGCGCGGACGAAATAAATACGGAGGTGAACTTTATCTATGAATAAAGCAATCATTGGAAAGAAATTGGGAATGAGCCAGATCTTCACCGAGGATGGCACCGTAATACCGGTAACGGTAGTCGAAGCGGGTCCGTGCCCCGTAGTGCAGAAGAAGACTCAGGAGAACGACGGTTACAGCGCAGTTCAGGTAGCTTTCGGCGACGTCAAGGTCAAGAACGTTACCAAGCCCGTCAAGGGTCATTTCGACAAGGCAGGCGTTGCACCCAAGAGACATTTGAGAGAGCTCAGGCTCGACAATGCGGAGAGCATCGAAGTGGGCAGCAACATCACCTGCGACGTGTTCGCGGCGGGCGACAAGGTCGACGTTGTGGGCATCTCCAAAGGTAAGGGCTTCACGGGTGCTATCAAGAGATGGAATCAGCACTGCGGACCTATGGCTCACGGTTCCGGTTACCACAGAGGCGTCGGTTCTTTGAGCGCAAACTCGACTCCTTCGAGAGTTTTCAAGAACAAGAAGATGTCCGGACATTGGGGTAACGAAAGAGTTACCGTTCAGAATCTGACCGTAGTCAGAGTGGACAAAGAGCGCAACCTGCTGCTCATCAAGGGCGCGATCCCCGGCAACAAGGGCGGCATCGTTACCGTGAAGACCAGCTACAAGGCACAATAAGGAGAAACGAAATGAAAGTAGACGTTTTTGATATAAGTGCGAAGAAAGTCGGCACGATGGAACTGTCCGACGCGGTATTCGGTCAGGAATACAACGAGCCGCTCGTACACCAGGTCGTCGTCGCACAGATGGCAAACAAGAGACAGGGCAACAAGAGCACGCTTACCCGCAGCGAAGTGAGAGGCGGCGGCATCAAGCCCTGGAGACAGAAAGGCACCGGACGCGCGAGACAGGGTTCTATCCGCAGCCCGCAGTGGACCGGCGGCGGCGTAGTCTTCGCTCCCAAGCAGAGAGATTTCTCGCAGAAGATCAACAAGAAGATGAAGAGAGCGGCGACGGTCAGCGCTCTGAGCGCAAAAGTCGCAGACAACGATTTCATCGTGATCAAGGAACTGGAGCTCAAGGAAGGCAAGACCAGACTTATGGCTGCGATCCTCAAGAATTTCGGCATAGACACCAAGGTTCTTCTCGTTGTTTCCGGCAATGACGAAAACATTTTGAGAGCAAGCGCAAACATCGCCAACCTGACTGTCATCAACGCAGATCTCGTCAACGTATACGACCTTGCGGCAAACGCAAAGTGCATAGCAACGAAAGACGCGGTCGAAGCGATCGAAAAAGCGTACTGCACCGAAGAGGAGGTAGTTGAGCAATGAACAAATACGACATCATCGTCAGCCCTCTCATGAGTGAAAAGAGCTTCGACGGCATCCAGTCCAAGAAGTACACTTTCAAAGTCGACAAAAGGGCGACAAAAACGCAGATAAAGGTAGCAATCGAGGACATCTTCGGCGTCAAGGTTGAAAAGGTCAACACCTCCAACTACGACGGCAAGACCAAGAGAATGGGCAGGAACGAAGGCAAGACCGCAGCTTTCAAAAAAGCTATCGTTCAGCTCAAGGCAGACAGCAAACCCATCGAGTTCTTCGAGAGTTTGACCTGATAGGAGGATAAGGATATGATAAAGAGATACAAACCGACTTCTCCCGCACGTCGTTTCATGACGACCTCGGCTTTCAGCGAGATCACGACGACCACCCCCGAAAGGAGCTTGCTCGAGAGCAAGAACAAAACGGGCGGCAGAAACGCAAACGGCAGGATCACGGTAAGACATATCGGCGGCGGAAACCGCAACAAATACCGTATCATCGACTTCAAGCGCAATAAGGACAACGTACCCGCAAAGGTCGCTTCTATCGAATACGATCCCAACCGCAGCGCAAACATCGCGCTCCTTCACTACGCGGACGGCGAAAAGAGATACATTCTCGCTCCCGTCGGACTCAACAAGGGCGACGTCGTAGTCAGCGGCGAGAACGCGGACATCAAGACGGGCAACAGTCTTCCCCTTGAGAAGATCCCCGTAGGTACGATGATACACAACATCGAGATGCACCCCGGCAAGGGCGGTCAGATCGCGAGAGCGGCGGGCAACGCAGCGCAGCTCATGGCGAAAGAAGGCAAGTACGCGATACTCCGTATGCCCAGCGGCGAGATGAGATACATCCCCATCAAGTGCAAGGCAACGATCGGTCAGGTCGGCAATCTCGATCACGAGATCGTCAGCATCGGTAAGGCGGGACGCAAACGTCATATGGGCGTCAAGCCGACCGTAAGAGGTGTGGTTATGAACCCCTGCGACCACCCGCACGGCGGTGGTGAGGGCAAGTCGCCTATCGGTATGCCCAGTCCTGTTACCCCGTGGGGCGTTCCCACTCTGGGTTACAAGACCAGAAAGAAGAACAAGAGCAACAAGTTCATAATCAAGCGTATCAACTAACGGAGGATTGAAAGATGAGTAGATCGGTAAAGAAAGGACCTTTCGTAGAAGAAAGGCTTATCAAAAGAATCGTCGCAATGAACGAGAAGAACGAGAAAAAGGTCGTCAAGACCTGGTCCCGCGCTTCCACGATCTTCCCCGATATGGTTGGTCACACGATTGCGGTTCACGACGGCAGAAAACACGTTCCCGTATACGTTACGGAAGATATGGTAGGTTGCAAGCTGGGCGAGTTCGCTCCGACCCGTACGTTCAAGGGTCACGCCGGCGAGAAGACCACCGGAAAGAAGTAAGAGGAGGCAGACAGAAATGGCAAAAAGAATAAGAGAAAAAGCTGCTATCCGTCAGGAAAACGCAGACAAGCGTCCCAGAGCGGTTGCGAAGTACGTCAGGATCTCTCCCGATAAGGTCAGGATCGTCCTCGACATCATCCGCGGCACGAAGTACACGGACGCAGTCGCTATCCTCACCAACACGCAGAAAGCGGCTTGCGAGCCTCTCCTCAAAGTGCTCAACTCCGCTGCGGCAAACGCAGAGAACAATCTGAGCCTCAGCAAGAGCGACCTTTACGTCGCAGAGTGCTATGCAAACGCGGGTCCGATACTCAAGAGGATCAGACCCAGAGCGAAGGGCAGCGCGGCAAGAATCAACAAACGCACCAGTCACATCACCGTCGTTCTCGACGTGATGGAGAAGTAAAAGGAGGTCAGCAACATGGGTCAGAAAGTCAGTCCCAACGGAATGAGAGTAGGCGTTATCAAAGACTGGGAAGCTCAATGGTACGCGGATAAGAAGAATTTTTCGGACTATCTTATCGAAGACAACAAAATAAGAAACTTCATCAAGAAGCAGTATTACACCTGTTCGATCTCCAAGGTAACGATCTCGAGAGTACGTTCTTCCAAGACGGAGATAATCACCGTCAATATATACACCGGCAAGCCGGGCGTTCTCATCGGCAAGCAGGGCACGGGCGTGGAGCAGATCGTCAAAGAGCTCAACTCCGTCGTCCCCGGAAAGGAGATCAACGTCAACGTATACGAGGTCAAGAGACCGGACACCGACGCGCAGCTCGTTGCGGAAAGCATCGCTGCACAGCTTGAAAAGCGTATGTCTTACAAGCGCGTTATGAAGCAGGCGATCACCCGTGCGATCAAAGCGGGCGCAAAGGGTGTAAAGGCAATGGCTTCCGGCAGACTCGACGGCGTCGAGATCGCAAAACGCGAGCAGTATCACGAGGGATCCATTCCTCTTCAGACGCTCCGTGCGGACATCGATTACGGCTTTGCGGAGGCACACACCACTTTCGGTATCATCGGTATCAAAGTATGGGTCTACAAGGGCGAGGTCATCGGAAAGACCGGCGCAGGAAATAACGAAGGAGGTAACGCATAATGTTAATGCCCAAAAGAGTAAAGAGACGTCGCGTTCATCGCGGCAGACTCAGCGGCAAGGCTAACAAGGGTAACAAGATCGCTTACGGCGAATACGGACTCGTAGCCCTCGAGCCGAGCTGGATTACCTCCAATCAGATCGAAGCGGCTCGTATCGCAATGACGAGATACATCAAGAGAGGCGGTCAGGTGTGGATCGATATCTTCCCCCACAAGCCTGTCACGAAGAAGCCCGCGGAGACCAGAATGGGTAGCGGTAAAGGTAGCGTAGAATATTGGGTAGCGGTCGTCAAGCCGGGCAGAGTCATGTTCGAGATGGCGGGCGTAACCGAAGAGATCGCGAGAGAGGCGCTGCGCCTTGCGTCGCACAAACTCCCGATAAAGTGCAAATTCGTCAAGAAAGGCGAAGAAAGCGGAGAAGAGGTGAACGAAGATGAAAGCAACTAATTTTATGGAAATGACAAACGAAGAGCTTCAGGTAAAGCTCGTCAGCCTCAAGCAGGATCTGCTCAACCTTCGTTTCAAGCACAAGTCCGGCAACCTGGAGAACAACAGCCAGATCAGGACCTGCAGAAAAGACATTGCAAAGTGCATGACGATCATCCGTCAGAGAGAGCTGGGCATATCCGCAGAGCCGACCAAGGCAAAGTCCAAAAAGGCGGCTAAATGAGGAGGATAAACGACATGGAAAGAAATTTGAGAAAAAGCAGAGTCGGTATAGTAGTAAGCGACAAGATGGAAAAGACGGTCGTTGTGGCTATCAGAGAGCGTGTTAAGCATCCTCTTTACGGCAAAATCGTCAACAGGACGAAGAAGCTCAAGGCTCACGACGAAAGCAATTCCTGCGGTATCGGCGACAAGGTCCTCGTAGCGGAGACCAGACCGATCAGCAAGGATAAGTGCTGGAGAGTCGTCGAAATCATCGAAAAGGCGAAGTAATAGGAGGCACCACAATGATACAACCGGAAAGCAGATTAAACGTAGCGGACAACTCCGGAGCGAAGGAAATCAAGTGCATCAGAGTGCTGGGCGGATCTTTCCGCAGAAGCGGAAACATCGGCGACGTCATCGTCGCGGCAGTACAGAGCGCTATTCCCGGAGGCACCGTCAAGAAGGGTGAAGTGGTAAAGGCGGTCATCGTCAGAACGAGCAAGGGCGTCAGAAGAAAGGACGGTTCCTACATCAGATTCGATGACAACGCGGCGGTAATAATCGACAATCAGAAGCAACCCAGAGGTACGCGTATCTTCGGACCTATCGCGAGAGAGCTTCGTGACAAGAACTATATGAAGATTATCTCCCTCGCACCCGAGGTTATTTGAGGAGGACAGCGAAATGAGTATGAACGTTAAAAAAGGCGACGCGGTAAAGATTATCGCGGGTTGCGACAAGGGCAAGACGGGTCAGATCGACAACGTCGACACCAAGTCCGGCAGAGTCGTAGTCAAAGGCGAAGGACTCAAGACCGAAAAGCATTTCGTCAAACCGCGCAACGCGCAGGAGAAGGGCGGCATCGTCGAGAGAGAAAGAGCGATCGACGTTTCCAACGTCATGATCATCTGCCCCGCGTGCGGCAAGACCACCAAGGTTGCTCACAACGTAGTCAAGGACGAGAACGGCAAGTCCGTCAAAGAGCGCGTTTGCAAGAAGTGCGGCGCGAGCCTCGACAACGTGAGCAAGTCCAAGGCAAAAGCAACGGCAAAGAAGGGCGCTAAAACTGCAAAGAAGGCGACCAAGAAGGCCGACAAAGCGGCAGAAGCCGAGAATAACTGACGGAGGACCCTACTGTGGCAGAAGAGAAAAGAGTTTACAGAATTGCGGAACTTTACAAGAAAGAGGTCGTACCCGCTCTTGAAAAGAAATTCGCGTACAAGAATATCAACGAAGTTCCTCGCCTCGAAAAGATCGTCCTCAACATGGGACTCGGAGACGTAAAGGACAACAGCAAGAGCCTCCAGCTGGCTGTGGAAGAACTCAAGGCGATCGCAGGTCAGGCACCCGTTCTGACCAAGGCGAAGAAGAGCGTTGCGAACTTCAAAGTCAGAGAGGGCATGGTTATCGGAGCCAAAGTTACTTTGAGAGGCGCGAAGATGTACGACTTCATGGACAAGCTCATCTCCGTCGCGCTCCCCAGAGTCAGAGACTTCAAAGGCGTTCCCGCAGATTCGTTCGACGGACGCGGCAACTACGCTATGGGCGTTAAGGAACAGCTCATCTTCCCGGAGATCCAGTACGACAAGATCGAAAAGATCAGGGGATTTGACGTTTGTTTCGTAACGACCGCAAAGACGGACGCGGAAGCAAAAGAACTTCTCACGCTTCTCGGCGTACCCTTTGTAAAGTAAGGAGGACACAATAATGGCAAAGAAAGCTATGATAAACAAGCAGCAAAAGGCTCCCAAGTTCTCGACCAGGGCATACACGAGATGCAAGATATGCGGCAGACCGCACGCGGTTTTGAGAAAGTACGGCATTTGCAGAATTTGCTTCAGAGAGCTCGCTTACAAGGGCGAGATCCCCGGAGTCAAGAAATCCAGCTGGTAATCGGAGGAAATACAGACTATGATGATAACTGATCCTATCGCAGACATGCTCACCCGTATCCGCAACGGTCTCGTTGCGAGACACGACAGCGTCGAGGTTCCCTATTCCAAGATCAAGAAGTCCATTGCGGACATCCTTGTCAGAGAGGGGTATCTCGAGAGCGTCGAGCTTGTCGAAAGCGGTGTTCAAAGTGTTATGAAAGTAAATCTTAAATACGGCGCGAAGAAGGAGCGCGTAATCACCGGTATCAAGAGAATATCCAAACCCGGTCTGCGCGTATACGCTTCTTCGGACAAACTTCCCAAAGTGCTGGGAGGTCTTGGCATTGCGATCGTTTCCACTTCCAAGGGCGTTATGACCGACAAGGAAGCGAGAGCACAACACGTCGGCGGCGAAGTGCTGGCGTACGTCTGGTAAGGAGGATAGAGATATGTCGAGAATTGGTAGACTTCCCGTCGTCCTTCCCCAGGGCGTTGAAGTAACGGTTTCTCCCGAAAACCTCGTAACCGTAAAGGGACCCAAGGGCACTCTTTCGAGACAGGTCGACAAGTGCATCACCGTCAAGGTCGAAAACGGTCACGTCGTATGCACGAGAAACAGCGACGAAAAAGAAATCAAATCCAAGCACGGTCTTTACCGCAAGCTCATCGCCAACATGGTCGAGGGCGTTACCAAGGAATTCCAGAAGGGTCTTGTGGTCAACGGCGTCGGTTACAGAGTCGTCAAGCAGGGCAACAAGGTCGTGTTGAGCATAGGATACTCTCACAATATCGAAGTCGCGGAAGAAGACGGCATCACGCTTGAAGTTCCTTCCGAAAAAGACATCGTCGTAAAGGGTATCGACAACGAAAAGGTCGGACAGATCGCAGCCAACATCAGATCGCTTCGCAAACCCGATCCCTATCACGCATACGGCATCCGTTACAGCGACGAGGTGATCGCACGCAAGGAAGGCAAGAAGGGCACGAAGTAATAAGGAGTAGGATATGATAAAGAATATTGATAAAAACGCTATCAGACAAAAGAGACACAAGAGAATCCGCGCCAAGATAAGCGGCACGGCGGAAAGACCGCGTTTCAACGTGTACAGAAGCACGAACAATATCTCCGTACAGATCATTGACGACGTAAAGGGCAACACCCTCGTTTCCTGCTCCACGCTGGACAAGGACGTAGTCAAAGAGGTAGAAAAGATGACCAAGTGCGAAGCGGCGAAATACGTCGGCGGCAAGGTCGCTGAAAAGGCTCTCGCTGCAGGCATCACCGACGTCGTATTCGATAGAGGCGGTTACCTCTACACGGGACGCGTCAAGATGGTTGCGGACGGCGCAAGAGAAGCCGGTCTCAAATTCTAATCGGAGGAACGAAAATGGCTAAGAAGGAAAATAAATTTCAGAACAGCGAAAGAGACGAAATGCTCAACAAGCTGATTGCGGTCAGACGCGTTACCAAGGTCGTCAAAGGCGGCAGAACGATGAGACTCGCAGCGCTTATGGTAGTAGGCGACGGCAAGGGTATGCTGGGTATCGGCACCGGTAAGGCGGCAGAGATCCCCGAAGCTATCCGCAAGGCGACTGCAGACGCAAAGCGCAACATGGTTCAGGTGTCTCTCGTGGGCACGACCATTCCTCACGAAGCGATCGGCGAGTTCGGCAGCGCGAAAGTCGTGATCATGCCGGCAAGCGAAGGTACCGGAGTTATAGCGGGCGGTCCCGTCCGTGCGATCCTCGAGGTATCGGGCATCAAAGACATCCGCACCAAATCTCTCGGAAGCAACAACCCCATCAACTGCGTAAAAGCGACGATGGACGCGCTCAAGAAACTCAAGACGATCGAGCAGGTAGCTGCGCTGCGCGGCAAGACCGTCGAGGAAATTCTGGGTTAAGGAGGGCAAAAAGATGGCTAATATCAAAGTAACTCTCGCAAAGAGCACGATCAGTTGCACCAAGAAGCAGAAGGCGACCGTCGAGGCGCTCGGACTCAAGAAAGTCGGCACCTCCAACGTCGTACCCGACAACGACTGCACGAAAGGCATGATAAAGGTTGTCAGCCACCTCGTAAAGGTCGAAGAGGCATAAGGAGACAGGCTATGAAATTACACGAAATGGCACCCGCGCAGGGCGCAAAGAAAGCTCCCAGAAGACTCGGCAGAGGTATCGGTTCCGGTCTCGGAAAGACTTCCGGTAAGGGTCACAAGGGACAGTGGGCGAGAAGTGGCGGCGGCGTCAGACCCGGCTTTGAAGGCGGTCAGATGCCACTCGTCAGAAGGATCCCCAAAAGAGGTTTCAACAACTATTTCAAGAAGCAGTATTCCATCGTCAACGTCTGCGATCTGCAGGATAAGTTCGACGACGGCGCTGTCGTAGACGCACAGGCACTCCTCGAGAACGGCGTTCTGAGCAAGGTCGAGGACTATGGCGTAAAAGTACTGGGCAAGGGCGAGCTCACCAAAAAGCTCACCGTCCGCGCAAACAAATTCACGAAGTCGGCTGCGGAAGCTATTGAAAAAGCAGGTGGCAAAGTAGAGGTGCTGTAATGTGGCAAACGCTGGTTAACGCTTTCAAAGACAAAAGTTTGAGGATCAAGATATTCATTACGCTGGGACTTCTCCTGGTGTACAGAATAGGCTGCTATATCCCTGTCCCGGGACTCGACTTTGAAGTCGTCAAATCCGCCGTGACGGGAGACAACAACACATTGTTGCAGATCATGAACGTCGTATCGGGCGGTTCGCTCGGAAGCGGTACGCTGTTTGCACTCGGCATCCTGCCGTTTATCAACAGTTTCATTATTATGCAGCTGTTGACCCTGATAATTCCTCCGCTTGAGAGGATGAGCAAAGAGGGCGACGAAGGTCGCGCAAAGATAACCCAGATCACCAGATACGTCGCGATACTTCTCGCGATTGTGCAGGGCATCGGTATCGTGGTAACCTTCCACAACTCGGGCGCTATCGAAGAAACCTTCGGCAGCGAAGCGGTGAGCGGTGCTATCATAATATTGCTTCTGACCGCAGGCTCCACGTTCGTAATGTGGCTCAGCGAAAGAATAACCGAATACGGCATCGGCAACGGTTCTTCGATGGTTATATTCATCGGTATCATTTCATCCTTTGCTTCTTCGCTCATCAGCGCGTTCAAGACTGTCGGCGAAAACGCAGAAAACATCTGGTACATTCTCGGTTATCTGCTGCTCGTGCTCCTCATGTTCCTGCTCATCGTCTTCATTGACGGCAGCGAGCGCAGGATCAAGGTCAACTACGCAAAGCAGGTAAAAGGCAACAAGATGTACGGCGGTCAGTCCACCTACATCCCGATGAAGGTCAACGGAAGCGGCGTCATGCCCATCATCTTCGCTTCGGCGTTCCTGATGTTCCCGCAGATGATACTTTCGTTCTTCCCTGCGGACAACAAGGTAGTGTTGTTCTACAACCAATATCTCGGACCGTACAGCAGCGTTCCTGTGGTTTACTACCTGTTCACTTTCATCTTCATCATATTCTTCGCATACTTCTACGCGCAGATCCAGTTCAATCCGGTAGACGTTGCGAGAAACCTGCAGCAGTACGGCGGCACGATCCAGGGCGTAAGACCCGGCAAGCCGACCAGCGAATACCTCGCGAAGATAAACAGCCGCATCACGCTTTTCGGCGCACTCTTCCTCGCGTTCGTAGCCATCGTTCCGACGTTCGGCTTCCAGGCGCTCGGCAAGTCTGTCGGACTCAGCAACGCGTTCAGCGCGACGAGTATGTTGATTATCGTCAGCGTGGCGCTCGAGCTTGAAAAGCAGCTTGAATCGCAGATAATGATGAGACACTACAAAGGATTCCTGAAATGATGAAAAACCTCGTATTTCTGGGCGCGCCCGGCGCAGGCAAGGGCACGCAGGCAAAGAGAATATCCGAAAAATACGGTATCCCGCACATTTCGACGGGAGACATATTGAGAGCGAACATCAAGGAGGGAACGGAGCTGGGCAAGCTCGCAAAGAGCTATATCGACAAAGGCCTTCTCGTTCCCGACGAGGTGATCGTCAAAGTCATGGACGCGAGACTCAAAGAGGCGGATTGCAAAAACGGCTATCTTCTCGACGGGTTTCCGAGGACGATCGAACAGGCGAAAGCGCTTGACAAGATCACAAACGTGACTCTCGCGATCAATATTGCCGTCGACAGCGACGCGGTGGTGGCGCGCATAGCCGGCAGACGTATGTGCGTATGCGGCGAAAGCTATCATGTTTCCACTCATCCTTCCGACGTTTGCGACAAATGCGGCGCAAAGCTCTATCAGAGGGACGACGACAAAGAGGAGACCGTCAAGGCGAGACTCGAGGTTTACGAAAAGCAGACCGCTCCGCTCATCGAGTATTATTCCGCAAAGGGAGTGCTCAAAGACGTGGACGGTATGAAGGACGTGGCGGAAGTCACGGACGAAATAATAAAGGTAATCGATGGTAACCGTTAAAACCGCGCAGGAAATCGAGTTGATGCGCAAAGCCAATCAGATCGTCAGAGAAACGCTCGATCTTCTCGAAGAAAAGATCAAGCCGGGCATGACGACCAAGCAACTCGACAAGATAGCGCACGATTACATCACCGGATGCAACGCGATCCCTTCGTTTCTGGGATACGACGGCTATCCCGCATCCGCGTGCATCTCGATAGACGAAGAGGTCGTACACGGCATACCTTCGCCGAGGAGATACATCGAGGAAGGACAGATAGTCAGCGTTGACATCGGCTCGATTTACAAGGGATACAACGGCGACGCCGCAAGGACGTTCGCGGTAGGAAAGGTATCCGAAGAAAAGAAAAGGCTCATAGAGGTCACAAAGCAGAGCTTCTTTGAAGGAGTAAAGATACTCAGAGAGGGAGTAAGGCTGGGAGATCTCGGGCACGCGATACAGTCCTACGTTGAGGCAAACGGCTTCTCGGTCGTCAGGGCGCTCGTCGGACACGGTATCGGAACAGATATGCACGAAGATCCCGAAGTACCCAATTACGGGAAGGCGGGACACGGCTTGAGGCTCAGATCGAATATGACGATAGCCGTAGAGCCTATGGTGAACGCGGGGACGTACGACGTGCGCCTGCTGGACGACGGATGGACGGTAGTGACCGCGGACGGAAGACCGTCGGCGCATTACGAAAACACACTCGCGATCACCGAGGACGGAGTAGATATCCTGTCGCTGTGATATGAAATACGAAAACTTAAAGACAGGCGACGTTGCAATATCCAAAGCCGGCCACGACGCGGGCACAGCCTATCTGGTCGTCAAAATAGTCGGCGAGGACTTCTGCCTCGTATCCGACGGAAGACTGAAAAAGCTGGACGGACCCAAGCTCAAGAGGTTCAGACATCTCGCGAGGACGGACGAAAGAGAAGATCTTGCAAAGAAGCTCGAGGAAGGCAAATTAACAGACAAAGCGCTGCGCGCAGAGTTGAAAAAATACGCGAAACAGGAGAGGTAACAATGTCGAAAGAAGATTGCATCGAAGCCGAAGGCGTAGTAATCGAAGTACTGCCCAATACGAATTTCAGAGTCAGGTTGACGAACAATCACGAGATTGTCGCATACCTGTCGGGCAAGCTCCGCAAGAATTATATCAAGATTCTCGAGGGAGATACCGTGAAAGTCGAATTAAGTCCGTACGACCTGACGAAAGGTCGCATCGTATGGCGCAATAAGAATTAAGAGATCGGAGGATAAAAAAATGAAAGTCAGACCTTCTGTTAAACCCATGTGCGACAAATGCAGAGTGATCAAAAGAGACGGCAAAGTCATGATCATCTGCTCCAAATACAAGAAGCACAAGCAAAGACAGGGCTAATCACTCTGAATAAAAGAGAAAAAGAGGTTGCGTGGAGAGAAAAAATTTCTTTCTGCGCGCGTCTTTGTCTTAAAAAGTAGTAAATTTTATTTGCTATTTCAATATTTGGTGTGCTATAATACCATAGCAAAATTATGTGATTATTCGTGAGGGGAGCGGCTGGACAAGTCTTCGTCACACTTTCAATAGGACTTGTCTTCCTCAAATCGTCTAATATACAACAAACACTTTGGAGGTAGTTTAATGGCTCGTATTGCCGGCGTGGACTTACCGCGCGAAAAAAGAGTGGAAATCGGTCTCACCTATATCTACGGTATAGGCAGAGTTACATCCAACCTGGTTCTCAAAGCTACGGGTATCAATCCCGACACCAGAGTCAAGGATCTGACCGAAGACGAAATCAGCAAAATACGTGAATACATCGACCACAACCTTACCGTTGAGGGCGAGTTGAAGCGTGAAGTCAAGCTCAACATCAAAAGACTTACTGAAATCGGTTGTTACAGAGGTATACGTCACCGCAAGGGTCTGCCCGTCAGAGGTCAGAACACCAAGCAGAACGCTCGTACCCGCAAAGGACCGAAGAAGACGGTCAGCCGCAGCAAGAAGAAGTAAGGAGGTAAAGAAAAATGGCAGTTGCTAAAAAGGCCGCTACTAAAAAGCGTGCCGTCAACAAGCGTCGTGTAGAAAAGGGCGCAGCACATATTCACGCTTCCTTCAACAACACGATCGTTACTATCACGGACCTTCAGGGAAACGCGATTTCCTGGTCCAGTAGTGGTAAACTCAATCTGAGAGGCTCCAAGAAGTCCACCGCTTTCGCAGCGCAGATGGTCAGCGAGGATGCCGCAAAAGTCGCTTACGATAGCGGTCTCCGCAGCGTAGAAGTCTACGTCAAGGGCCCGGGCACGGGCCGCGAATCCGCGATCAGAGCGCTCCAGGTAGCAGGTCTGGAAGTTACGATGATAAAAGACGTTTCTCCCATTCCTCACAACGGATGCCGTCCGCCCAAGCGCAGAAGGCTGTAATCAGGAGGTAGAACAACATGGCTAAATATACAGGACCCGATTGTCGTCAGTGCAGACGCGAGGGTGTAAAATTGTTCCTCAAGGGCGCAAAGTGCGTTTCGGAGAAGTGCCCGCTCGCAAAGCGTCCCACCGCTCCCGGTCAGCACGGCACCTCGAGAAAGAAGGCTTCCGGCTATTCCATCCAGCTCCGCGAGAAGCAGAAGACCAAGAGAATTTACGGACTTTGCGAAAAGCAGTTCAAGGGTTACTTCGACAAGGCGGAGACCATGAGAGGCATCACCGGTGACAATATGCTCATCCTTCTCGAAAGAAGACTCGACAACGTAGTATTCCGCCTCAGCCTCGCTTCCAGCAGAGCTCAGGCGAGACAGATTGTCAACCACGGTCTCATCACCGTCAACGGCGAAAACGTCAACATTCCTTCCTATCTCGTAAAGAAGGGCGACGTCATCGCAGTCAAGGAAAACAAGAAAGACAAAAAGATTTTCGAAGAGCTCAAAGCGGCAAATTCCATCGGCCTTCCCAAGTGGCTCGAGTTTGACAACGCGACCCTGACCGGCAAGGTTGTCGAGCTGCCCGAGAGAAGCGACGTGGAGCAGAAAATCGAAGAGCATCTTATCGTCGAGTTGTATTCCAAATAATCGACGGCGCATAGCAGGAGGTATATATGATAGAAATTCAGAAACCGAGAATCGAGTGCGTAGAGACAAACGAAGGCAGAGAAATGCAGTTTATCGTCGAGCCGCTCGAACGCGGATTCGGTACCACTCTGGGCAACTGCCTGAGAAGGATCCTTCTCAGCGCGCTTCCGGGCGCGGCTCCCGTCGGTATCAAGATCGAGGGCGTAAGGCACGAATTCAGCTCTATTCCCGGAGTTAAAGAGGACGTCACCGAGATCATCCTCAACATCAAGGGACTCGCTGTCAAGGCTCATACCGAAGACAAGGATTTCAGACAGGTCGTTACCATCGAAAAGACCACCGCAGGCGTTGTGACCGCAGGCGATATACAGCACGGCTCGGAGATCGAGATCCTCAATCCCGATATGTATATCTGCTCGCTCGACGAAGGCGCGTCTTTGAGAATGGAGATCACGATCGGCGTAGGCAGAGGTTACGTTTCCGCAAACGAAAATAAGGACGAGACCCAGCCCCTCGGATATATCCCCGTCGACTCCATCTTCACCCCCGTGGAGAGCGCGAGTTACGCAGTCGAGAGCACTCGTCTGGGACAAAACATCAACTACGACAAGTTGACCATCAACGTTGCGACCAACGGCACCTTCTCTCCGAGAGAAGTGATAAGCCTTTCCGCGAAGATAATGGAAGATCACGTCAACCTGTTCGTAAACCTCGTCGACACAATGAAGGGCAGAGAGATCCTCATCTCGCAGGACGACGAGAAAACTCACAAGAAACTTGAAACAAGCATCGAGGATTTGGACTTGTCCGTACGTTCCTACAATTGCTTGAAGAGAGCGGGCATACACACCGTTCAGGATCTTACCAAGAAGACCGAAGAGGAAATGCTCAAGGTCAGAAACCTCGGCAAGAAGTCTCTTGACGAAGTTATCAAGAAGATCAGAGAACTGGGCTTTGACCTGCGCAGTAAGGACGAATAAGGAGATATAAAGCAATGAGAAAATTGGGAAGAACCAGCGAACAAAGAATGGCTATGATTCGCAGTCAGGCTTCGGAATTGCTTTGGTACGGACGTCTCGAAACGACCGTCGGCAGAGCTAAAGAAGTTCAGAAATACGCTGAAAAGATGATCACGCTGGCTATCAATACTTATGAAGATGTAGTGGTAGTCAAAAAGGATAAAGTCAACGCTAAAGGCGAGACCGTTTCTGTCGACACGACCGTCGACGGCGTCAGAAAGCTCGCTGCAAGACGCACGATGATGGCTAAATTGAGAGATATGAAGCCGATCCAGGAGGAGAAGGAGAGCAAGGGCGATTACAACAAGCGCCTCAAGGCTGTCAAACATCCTCTCGTCGAAAAGCTGTTCAGAGAGTACGCTCCTTTCTACGCAAAGCGCGCAAACGATTGCGGACAGAAGGGCGGCTACACCAGAGTGATCAAACTCGGACAGAGACGCGGTGACGGCGCGGAAACGGCGGTCGTCGAACTCGTAAAAGAGACCCCGGCGAACAAGTCCGAAAAGAAGTAATTTCTTCTGAAACAAAAATAACGCTTTACGCATTTGCGTAAGGCGTATTTTTTTGTACTCTCAACTTTAGAGGAAAGTTTCGTGCCGGAAAATCCGGAGATCTTGCCCGAAAGTGAAAACGGAGTCTTTTCGGCGCAAGGAAACGAAAGAGTCGACGCATAAGAGCGCAAGCGGCGCATTTGATTCCGATATGGGCAAAAAGCACGAAAAACCTCTTTTTGTCGTAATCATATATAGGCAGATATTACCAAAGCGTATTGCAACAGTTAGACAAACGTGGTATAATTTATATCGGAGGTGCAAAGTGGACGAAAAGACTCTTGCTAAAAAAAGAAGAAAGAAGGGCGCGACGACCGTTTTGATGAAGGTCGCGTTTTTCACGGTGTTCGTCCTGCTGGGCTGGACGATGATAATCCCGTACATAGCCGCCCGCGTGATCTACGAGGCGGTGTTCGGCACGCGCGTTACCCCGATGTGCAATACCGTGACTTATGACGATTACAAGGACGTAATGAACCGTCAGAAGATGGATTTTTACTCGGGCAAGAACAAGCTGGGCGCATATCTGTACACCTCGAAGGATGGCAAAAAAGGCAAGGCCCTCGTGCTCGTTTGCCACGGCATAGGCTGCAATATGGACGGATACCTCAACCGCACGCAGTATTTCGTGCGCAAGGGATACGACGTGTTCACGTTTGATATGACGGGGACCTGTACGAGCGAAGGAAAGAGCATTTACGGACTTAATCAGTCCAAAATAGACCTTCACAACGCGCTCGAATTCATCAAGTCGCAGTCGCGTTTCAAGGATATGCCCGTGCTCGTATACGGACACAGCTGGTCGGGTTACGCGAGCGCAAACGTGCTCAATTACGGACACGACGAGCTTGCGGGCGTAGCGACTTTGAGCGGCTTCAACAACACATGGGATACGATGTATTTTCATGCGCAGAGGTACGTCGGCAAACTCGCGAAACTTCTCAAACCGTGGAACGCGCTCGTCGAAAGGGTGAAGTTTGGCAAAGACGCGGGAGGCACGGGAGTTTCGGGCATAAACAAGTACAAAGGACCCGTGCTCATATCTCACAGCAAGGACGACATGACGGTGCCGTATTCCTGTTCCATAATGGTGCACAGGGACGAGATAACCAATCCGCAGGCGGAATTCTTGCTCTTCGAGGACAGGGGGCATACCATGAGCCGTCCGAGGGAAGCTGAAAAGCAGGTCAATGCGGACCTTGTCGGAAAGACTTCTGAAATCGTCAAGACGCCGAAGTACAATACCTTCCAATACAACGTGGACATAAGGTACGAATACAGCACGAAGGAAACCGTTTTCGCCATTGACGACGAGTTTATGGATCAGGTCAACGACTTCTTCGAGCGTTGTCTGCAAAAGAGGGCTAACGCCTGACATAGAGAAAAATCTACCCTTTATCGCAAAATAAAGGGTAATTTTTTTTATTTCGGTATTGATAGGCGTTTTTTCGTGTGATATAATTAAAACAGTTGCAAAAGTCGATACATATCGGCAAATTCTCAAAGGAAAATCAAGGAATGTTAAAAAGATCAAGCGGTATTTTACTCAACGTTTCCTCTTTGCCTTCCGCATACGGCATAGGCGGTCTGGGCAGAGAGATTGACGATTTTTGCGAATTCGCGCTGTCGTGCGGATTCCATTATTGGCAGATCCTCCCCGTGACGACGATCGGGCTGGGCAACTCGCCTTATTCGGGAGTCAGCGCGTTTGCGGGCAACTATCTGTATATAGATCCCGAAACGCTCGCGAGACAGGGGTATATAACGGAGGAGGACAGGCGCGCCTGCGAGGAGAGCAATCCTTACGCGGTCGATTACGGCAAGTGTATCTTGGTGAAGCGCGCAATGCTCCAAAAGGCTTACGACAACGCGAAGGGCAGGATCGCTGACAAACTCGCACAATACGAAAAGAGCGCTCCGTGGGTCAGGGAATACGCGCTGTTTATGACCCTCAAACGGAGCTACAACGGCGCTCCGTGGTGGAATTGGCAGGATTGCCACAAGAAGATGAGCGAGGGCGCGAAACGCGCTTACGTCGCGGAAAACGCGGACGCCTACTACTATTTCGTCTTCGAGCAATATCTTTTCGACGAGCAATGGAAGGACGCTAAAAAGCGCGTCAATGACAAAGGCATGAGGTTTATCGGCGATATGCCTATGTACGTCAGTATGGACAGCGCGGACGTCTGGGGAGAGCCGTCGGCTTTTCTTCTCGACGAAAACATGATGCCGAAAAAGGTCGCGGGGGTCCCGCCCGATTATTTCAGCGAAGAGGGGCAGCTCTGGGGCAATCCCCTTTACGATTACGACCACATGAGGAAGGACGGTTTTTCGTGGTGGATGAAGCGCTTTGACCGCATGGCGGAACTTTACGACGTACTTCGCATCGACCATTTCAGAGCTTTCTCCGAATATTGGGCGGTAGATTATGGTGAAAAGACCGCAAAAAACGGCGAGTGGTGCGAAGGCGTGGGCGAGGAACTGTTCAAAAAGGTGTTCAAAAAACACGACAAGGACGGCTTTATCGCGGAGGACCTCGGCATAATAGACGAAAAGGTCAACGATCTGCTTGTAAAACTCGGACTGCCGTGTATGCGCGTCATGCAATTCGGCTTCGAGGACGGGGACAGCATACATCTTCCGCACAATTTCAGTCGCAACTGCGTCGGCTATACCGCGACGCACGACAACAACACGACTCTCGGCTGGATGTACGGACTCAAGGAAAACATCCTCGACTATATGCTGCGTTATATCGAATGCGACCGCAAGGATTTCGGCGGCGGAGGCTACGATTGCAAGGCAACGAAGATATTTATCAGAAGGCTTATTTCGAGCTGTTGCAGGCTTGCCGTGGTACCCTTCCAGGATCTGTGCGGTTACGGCGGAGACTGCCGTATGAACACTCCCGGCGTTGCGGACGGAAACTGGATGTTCAGGGCGACGCGCGACGCGATGAACAGGGTAGACAAGGGATATTTCCACTATATCAACTGTCTTTACGGCAGGAACAACGAATTATGCTGATTTTTCTTTCGTTTGACGGATCGGGAACTCTGGAGCTTGCGAAGCGCGCGGACAAAGTGCTGTCTGCAACGGGAAAACCGTTGATCGGAGAACTGAAAAAGAAGGAGAGCGGGGCGCCCTATTGCGAGAATTACCGCGTTTCCGTCGCGCATACGGACGACGTTGCCGTGCTTGCACTGGCTTCCTCTCCCGTGGGAATAGACGTTGAAAGGTCGGACAGAGAAGTGCCCGCGCCTATGAAAGACATCATAAACTGGACGGCATACGAGGCGAAATGCAAGTTGCGCGGCGACGGAATCAGACTTTCCGAAGTCAGAGAAGGCGGAGATTTTTCCGACGGCGTAACATTTCATACATTCCTGAAAGGTTACACGATCGCCGTGGCGGGAGGCGACGCGAGCGTCTTCGTCTCGTGCGTTTAGAGAATAGTAATCAAAGCGGAGAAAAACACGCATTTCGAGACAACTTTGCGGCAATTTGACCGGGGGTGGACACGCCGCATTCAAAGTTGTTGCAAATTATGCCGAAAAGAGGTATACTAAACAAGACGGCGGGCGTATCGCGTCGCCGTAAAAACGGAGGTAAAAATTTTATGGTACTCGAAAAAGTAAAGGAAATCATTGCCAAACAGATGGGCGTGTCTGCGGACGGTATAAATGCGGAAACCAGATTGCAGGAAGATCTCAAGGCTGATTCGCTCGATACGGTAGAACTCGTGATGGCGGCGGAAGAGGAATTCGGCATTGAGATAGAAGAAGACGTCGTGCTTACTTTCAAGACGGTCGGAGACGTCGTGAAGTACATCGAAAGCAAACAGTAAAGCAAGGAGCCGAAAGGCTCTTTTTTATGCTTTTTTTGAGCAAGAGCAATAAAAAACGAACGGTAGATCCGTTCGTTT
This sequence comes from uncultured Christensenellaceae bacterium, assembly GCA_944383905.1. Taxonomy (GTDB): domain Bacteria; phylum Bacillota; class Clostridia; order Christensenellales; family UBA3700; genus Ornithoclostridium. The sequence goes on along the minus strand of CALWRI010000001.1, from coordinate 65,910 downwards.
TTTGTATTGTCACGGAGCAAAAGAAAATCAAATATTTTTGTGCCCGTGTTTGTCAAAGAGACAAAGCCACGTCCCACGCGCGCCAGATCACGGTGCGTAGGTTGCCGACTTTGTCCGCGTCTCCGACGACGGAAACGCGCTTGCCGTCCGCCGCGACGGGCGCAGGAGTATAACCTACCGAGACGATCACGTCGTCCGCTTTTATCTCCGTCTTTTTGCCGTCCGCGCCGATGACGGTCACGCTGTTTGCGGAAATCTCCCCGACCTTGCTTTCGAGGTACACGGGGACTTTCTCATATCTGAAGAAGTCGCGCAGGTAAGAGGAGTTTGCAAGACAAACCCCGCGCACGGCGATAAGGTCGTTCTTCATTTCGACGATAGACGGGTTTTTGCCTTTGAGGAACAGATCGTAGGCGATCTCGCAACCCGTCAGTCCGCCGCCTATCACGACCACGTCGTTGCCGACTTGCGCGCCGTTCAGATATTCGACCGCTTCGATCGCGCGTTCGATGCCTTTTATGTTCATCTTGCGTGCGACCGCGCCAGTTGCGACGACGACCTCGTCTTCTTCGAGGGCGTTGACGTCTTTTATCTCGCAGTTGAATCTGACGGGGATATTCAGATCGTTGATCTGTTTTGTGTACCACTTTATCAGAGCCTTGTCCTTTTCCTTGAAGGCGGGAGCCGCTGCGGCGACGAATACGCCGCCGAGCTTGTCGCTCTTTTCGTATATCGTTACTTTATGTCCGCGGAGCGTTGCGATTCTCGCGGTCTCCATACCGCCGATGCCTCCGCCGATAACCGCGACGGTCTTTTGCTTCTTTGCGGGGATTATGTCGTATTTGTGCCCCTGCATCGTCTGCGGATTGAGCGCGCATCTCGCCATGTGAGAAGCGTCGTCGAACGTCTCGTCGTTTGCGACGCCCTTGTAATGCGCCATTGCGAAACAGGCGTTGTGGCAGCAAATGCAAGGACGTATGTCGTCGAGACGGTCGTCTTTGAGTTTTGTGACCCATTCTCCGTCCGCGAGGAATTGCCGTGCGACGCCCATTGCGTCTATCCTGCCTTCGGATATCGCTTCCGCGGCGGTATCCGGTTCCATTCTTCCCGCGCATACCACGGGGATGTCGACGAATTTTTTGATATGCGCGACGTCGTCGAGGTTGCAGTTTTTCGGCATATAAGCAGGCGGGTGCGCCCAATACCACGCGTCGTAGGTGCCGTTGTCCGCATTGAGCATATCGTAGCCCGCGTCCTGGAGATATTTGGCGGCGCGTTCGCTTTCCGCCATATCTCTGCCAATCTCGTCGTACACTTCGCCGGGCATTGCGCCGACGCAGAAATCTTTTGTCTTGCTCAAAACCGAGTAGCGCAGAGAAACGGGATAATTTTCTCCGCAAGCCTGTTTTATCGCTTTTACCACTTCGACGGGGAAACGGTAGCGGTTTTCAAAGCTGCCGCCGTATTCGTCCGTGCGCTTGTTCGTGTACGGCAGAGTGAACTGATCGAGCAGATACCCCTCGTGCACGGCGTGCACTTCAACTCCGTCGACTCCCGCTTCTTTGCACAGCCTCGCGGTCTCTGCAAACGCGAAGATCATATCCTCGATCTCCTTTTTGGTAAGAGCGCGGCAGGTCACGTCCTCCGCCCAGCGGGAGGGAAGCTCGCTCGGCGAAGCGCAGATATAGCTTATATCGACAAAGGGTTTTGCCAGCGCTCCGAGCACCTTGTTTTTAAGCATGGGCACGAGCATGTCCGTTATCGCGAATGATCTGCCGAAGCCCGCGGTAAGCTGGATGAACATCTTTGCGCCGGTCTTGTGGAATTCGGTCATATACTCCTTGAGCTGACGGAACATCCTTTTATTCTTGTACAGCCATCTGCCGCCGATCGTATCTTTGAGCGGAGCTATGCCGGGAATGATGAGCCCCACGTCGTGTTTCGCCCTTTCCATAAAGAAATCCGCCGCAACTTTGTCAAAATGATTCGGTTCCATCCAACCGAACAGCGACGTGCCGCCCATAGGGCAGAGCACTATGCGGTTTTTGATCTCGACGTCGCGTATTTTCCACGGCGTAAACAGAGGTTTGTATTTTTCCTGCATGATTTGTCCTCCTTGCGTCTTCTTTTTTATTATAGGATAAACGCGCGTGCTGGTCAAGATACGTTTTGCTCAAATTGCGATAAGCACAAGGTAACTCAATAAACGGACAAATCTATGCGACGCAAGAGAAATATGCGGTAAACAATGCGAATTCAGCCGCATAATATTGATTAATGAGAAGAAATAATAAAAAAACACATGTTAGCCTATGCTAACACAATGAAGAACAATAAGCGGTGTGATACAATTATTTGCGAAGAAAAAGGCAAAAGCGGGCGTTCGTTGACTATACGCACCGCGACTTGCGCCTCAAAGGCGCGTTATTTTATCCTATGCGGTTAGCGGCTGCTAACTAAAGGAGCGGAATATGCAGAAGGACGATCTGAAAACGGTAAAACTTATGATCGGGCTTTATTGCCGCAAAAAGCACGGTTCGAAAAAGGGAGAGCTTTGCAAAGATTGCGAAGAACTTTGCAGATACGTCGAAGAGAGGAGGAAGAAGTGTCCTTTCGGCGACGACAAACCGTTTTGTTCCAATTGCAGGATACATTGTTACAAGCCCGCAATGAAGGAAAGGATAAAGGAAGTCATGCGCTTTTCGGGTCCGAGAATGATGTTTTATTCTCCTCGCGTCGCATGGGCGCACGTCTTCGAGACGATGGCGCTAAAAAGGCGTGAAGCAAAAGCAAACGGAAAAAGAAAATAAATGCGGTTTCAAAGGAGGAAGCGGAATGAAGAAAGTATTGATCGCAGTATTGACCGTCATTGTTTGCGCGGCGGTGCTTACCGCGTGCGGCGAAGATAAGACCGAATATACGGGACAGGACGAATACGGCAGATATTTCGGCGAAATATACGACGTGGATTCGCAGGAAAGCGGGGTTTTCGAGCTTCCTTACGAGATCGGCGGCACGTCCGCGATGGGAGAGAGCATGATCGGGGCAAATTGTGCCGATTATGTCAGGATAAGCAAAGAAGGAAATGATTACGAGTTTACGTTTTTATGTAAAAACGGGATGCTCGGGTCCGTCGAGATGGCACAGGAAGAAGGATATGTAAAAGGAAAGGAGTCGGACGAAGGAGATCTTCAGGGTTACACTTTTGCGATCTCCCGCGACGGGATCGGGCAAAGCGTAGGTTTGCGTTGCGTCGTCAGGTTGATGAACAAGACCGTTGAATTTACGGTAAAGGCAGACTTGCAAAAAGCCAGATTGGTCGGCTGACAGCAGGAAGAAGGCAGATAAGATGTTGGATAAAGATTTGTTCAGACTTGCAAAGGGAAGCGGGAAATACGTTGCGGCGGCAGTTGCGATAACGGTTGTCGCAATGCTTCTCAATGTCGGCATAACGGCATGCGTATGCGTGCTGTTATCGCTTGCCGCAAGCGGCGCGGAAGCGAAAGGATACGTTCTCCCCGGCATTCTCGCCGTTGCAGGAGTCGCGTTGCGCGTGCCCGCGGGCATAGCGGCGAGCAGGATAAAGGCGAGCTTGGGAGCAAGGGTGAAAAAGCAGTTGAGGCAACGCACTTACGACAAGATCGTCGAGTTGGGAGTGCGCACGACCGAGGAGATGAGCATGGCAGGGCTTACGCAGGTGAGCATGGAAGGGATCGAACAGCTCGATCTTTACTATTCGACCTATCTCCCGCAGTTTTTCTTTTCTCTGATTGCGCCCGTGATACTGTTCGTCATCGGTGCGTTCGTCGATGTGAAGACATCGCTCGCGCTTCTCGCCTGCGTTCCGCTGATACCTCTTTCGATAGTTGCGGTCAGCAAGTACGCAAAGAGGATATTTGCAAAATATTGGAGCAAGTATACGTCGATGGGAGACGGATTTCTCGACAGCGTGCAGGGACTCAAAGAGCTCAAGATATTCAGAGCGGACGCCCGCTATCACGACAGAATGAACGCAAAAGCGGAAGAATTCCGCAAAATCACGATGAAAGTGCTCGTGATGCAGCTTGCGAGCACGACGATAATGGACCTCGTTGCTTTCGGAGGGGCGGGTGCAGGCATAGCGCTTGCGGTCACGGGAACGGTACAGGGGAGGATGTCTCCTTTTGAAGCGCTTTTCCTCGTGCTGGTTGCGGTTGAGTTTTTCCTCCCGTTGAGGGCTCTCGGCAGCGCGTTCCACGTTGCGATGAACGGAGCGAGCGCGGGCAAAAAAATCAAAGCGCTTCTCGACGCAAAGCCTCCCGAATGGGGGGAAGGCGAGGTCGGAGAGGGCGATGTGAGGCTTGCAGGCGTATACTTTTCATACGACGGCAACAGGGACGTGCTCAAAGACGTGAACATGACTTTCGGCAAAGGAATTACGGCGATAGTCGGGGAGAGCGGGAGCGGAAAGTCGACCGTTGTCGGTCTCGTAACGGGCGCGCTTCGTCCCAAGAAGGGCAGAGTTACCGTCGGAGAAAAGGATTTTTCGTCGTTTAGCAGAGAGAGTTATTATTCCCGCCTCGCGGTGGTGAGTTACAACACATACATATTCAACGAAAGCGTCAGGGACAATTTCCTTCTCGCAAAGAAAGACGCTACCGACGACGAGATATACGAGGCTCTCGCAAAGGTCAATCTCAAACGCTTTATCCTTGAAAACGGAGGACTCGACAAGATAGTCACCGAAGACGCCGGCAACATATCCGGCGGTCAGAAGCAGAGGCTTGCTCTGGCGGTGAATCTCGTTGCGGACAAAGATATTTACGTCTTTGACGAGGCGACATCGAATATCGATGCGGACAGCGAAGCGATAATAATGCAAAACGTCCGCGCTCTTTCGGAAAGGGCGATAGTCGTCGTCATCTCTCACAGGTTGGAAAACGTGACGGGAGCGGACAGGATATATTATCTCAAAGACGGCAGAGTGGCGGAATGCGGCGACCACGGAGAACTTTGCGCTAAAGACGGAGAGTATGCAGCGCTTTACAAAACGCAGAAAAGTCTCGAACGCGGCTATCTCGAATACGCCGAAGGAGGCGCAAGATGAAAAGAGTCAAAAGCAGAATGAGCGGCGGCAAAATAATGGCGAGTCTGATACTGTTGCTCGGCTCGCTTGCGTATGTCATGGCGTTTGCGGTGATAAACGGCAGTCTCGGGTTCGTCTGCTCTATGGGGGTCACGGTGCTCGGCGCGGCAGGAGTGGCGAAGGCGCTCGGAGAGCAGATCGCGCTGTCTTACGGCTGGATCGCGGGACTTGCGATAGGTCTCGGAGTGCTGCGCGGCGCGTTGCGTTTCGTCGAGCAGTATTGCAATCATTATATAGCTTTCAGACTTCTCGCGGTTTTGCGCGACAAGATATTCTCCGCGCTTCGCAGACTGTGTCCCGCGAAACTCGAAGGCAAGAAGAAGGGCAGTATAATCGCAATGCTTACGTCGGATATCGAGACGCTCGAGGTATTTTATGCGCATACGGTTTCGCCCGTGTGTATTGCGTTGACGGTTTCGACGGCGGTGTTCGTCTTCGTCGGATTGACGTCAAGCTGGTATCTTTCGCTCGTCGCGCTCGCAGGCTTTGTTGCGGTGGGTATCGTGGCTCCGCTTCTGTCTTCTTCTGTGATGAAGGACAGCGGCGTCAGGTACCGCGGGTGTTTCGCGGCGTTCAATGCTTATTTTCTCGACAGCATAAAAGGAATAAAGGATATAGTTCTCAACAACGCCGGCGACGCGAGGAGAAAAGAGGTCAACGAAAGATCGGACGAGCTGCTTCTCTATACGCGCGACCTCAAAAACAAGATCGCGGGAGCGACGGCGACGACCGAGTTTACCGTTTCGCTTATGACGCTTGTTGCGACGGCGGTCGCGATCGCGCTTACGGCGGCGGGAGAGATCACGATAGGCAAGGCGGTGATAGGCGTCGTCGCGATATTCGGCAGCTTCGGTCCCGTGATAGCCATCTCCGCGCTTCCCGGAAACCTTACGCAGACTTTTGCGAGCGGCGACAGAGTGCTCGCGTTGCTCAAAGAAAAACCCGTCGTGGAAAGAGTGGAAAACGGAGTCGATTTCAACTTCGACGATCTGCGGGTCGAGGATCTGTCTTTCGGTTACGAGGACGGGAATAAAGTCCTCGAAGACATCTGCATGACGGCAAAACGAGGGGAGATCGTCGGTATAGTCGGGGAAAGCGGCTGCGGAAAATCCACGCTTCTCAAACTTCTTATGAGGTTCTGGAGCAAGGACGGCGGAAAGATACTGTATTCGGGCAAAGACATCGACGAGATAAATTCGGACAGTCTTCTTGGCAACGTGACGATGGTCAGTCAGACCACATACCTTTTTGACGAGACGATAGAGGAAAATCTGAAAATAGCAAAAGAGGACGCGACCGAGGAGGAGATCGTCAAGGCTTGCAGGCAGGCTTCCGTCCACGATTTCATAGTCGATACGCCGGACGGTTACAAGACGAAGGCGGGCGCTCTCGGAGACAATCTGAGCGCAGGAGAAAAACAGAGGATCGGGCTTGCGAGAGCATTTCTGCGCGGCAGCGGGCTTATACTCCTCGACGAGCCTACGAGCAACGTGGACAGCATAAACGAAGGCATTATCCTCAAGTCGCTTGCGGAACAGAAAAAGGACAAGGCGATAATTCTCGTTTCGCACAGAGAGTCCACGATGGCTGTCGCCGACAGAGTGTACAGGATAGAAAAAGGCAGAATAACGGAGGTGAAAAGATGACCGAAGAAGAAAAGAAAGAGTTTCTCGGGGAACATTACGGAGAAGATAAAAGCGAGATGACGGACACGGGCAGGAAAAAAATCGGAGACGACGCTGCTTTGACAAAGACTGACGACGCGTATGAAAAAGAGGAGTCCGCCGTCTGTAAGAAACGCGGGATATTCGAGGCGTACAAGATAAAGGACGTCGTTTTTCTCGCGGTCATGTCCGCGATCACGCTGCTGACTTGTTCGGTCATGATGCTTGTCGTGCCGCTCCTCACGACAGTGTTCGGCATAGCTCAACTCGTTACGGGATTGCAGCTTGCCGTGTTTCCTGCCATTGCCGTGGCAAAGGTCAGAAAGGCGGGCTGTATGTTGCTCGTTGCGCTTTTTACGGGTGTGATACAACTGTTTATGTCTCCCGCAATGTTTATCAACAACCTTATAGTCGGGCTTTTACTCGAAGTTCTGGTGCTGGTCATATTCAGAGGCTACAAGTCGGACAAAGCGGTATTCTTTGCGGTCGCATTGTACAATCCGCTCTCGCTTCCTTTCAATTACGTTTATAACAAGATAATCAACGACGTGGGAATGACGGCGGTTGCGGAAAACGCGCCGTGGGCGGCGGTAGGAATGACTGCGGCGGTCTGTGCGGTCGCCGTGGTCGGGACGCTCGTCGGGCTGAAAATCGCCAAAGAACTCAAAAAAGCGGGGGTGCTCAAAAAATGACTTCAGTCAAGGCTAAAAATCCGGTCTATCCGCTTTTGAGCATAATAGCGAGCGTGATCGTGCTCGTCACGGGGCTCGTGACGGCAAAGACGGTCGTGTCTGCCGCGTACGTCGCAGGAGTCTGGCTTCTTCTTCTCGTGTTCGGATATTGGCGCTGCTGTCTTGCCGTGATACCTTTTGCGGCGATAATGAGCGCTTTGTTCTGCGGTGTGACCTATGCGCTTTCGAATGACACCGCTGCGACTTTCGCGGCGGCGAACAGGATACTTGCAGTCTCGGTCGCGGTCATACCCGGGCTTGCGCTCGAGCCCGTGCTGGCGGTCAGGAATCTTTCGGGATTACGCGCTCCGAGAATGATCACTCTCGGCATGATGATAGCTCTGGGATTTTTTCCTTTGCTCAAAAAAGAGACTGCAAGGGTGCGCGAGGCGATGAGAACGCGAGGAGCGGGCAACGCGTTGGATCCGAGGATCTTTCACAGGGCGTTTCTCGTCCCTCTCGTGGTAAGGCTCGTCAACATCTCCGACACTCTCGCGTTGAGCGTTGAGACGAGGGGGTTTGACGCGAGCGATAAAAATTATACCGTATACAAAGAAATAAAATTCCGTTTGAGAGACGCCGCGTTCGCGCTTCTTCTCGCGGCGGGATCGGTGACGGCGGTGGTTGTATGTATGCTGTAAAGACGCAAAATCTTTGTTTCAAGTACGACGCAAGCGACGAGCTTGCTCTCGACGGAGTGGATTTCGAGCTCGGCTTCGGAGAGATCGCTTTGCTTTCGGGCAGCTCCGGTTCGGGAAAGAGCACGTTGATGTCCGTTGTGTGCGGCATAATCCCGCACGTCGTCGCGGGTGAGATCTCCGGCAAGGTATACGTCGCCGGCGAGGACGCAAGCAAAATGACCATGTCTGAAATATGTCGCCAAGCGGGCGTCGTTCTGCAGAACGCCGACGCGCAGATAATTCAGGATACGGTAGAGGACGAGATCGCGTTCGGCTGTGAAAACCTCGGCATGACGAGAGAGAGGATAAAGCGCAGCATAGAGACGGCGTGCGAAAGGATGAGTCTCGGCGGCAAGTGGCATACGCGTACGCTCTCGGGAGGGCAGAAACAAAGACTTGTCACGGCGTGTACACTCGCGATGGGACAAAAGATTATCATACTCGACGAACCGCTCGCCAATCTCGACGGAGAGGGCGCCGAACTTCTTGCAATCGCACTCAAGAAACTGAAATCCGAAGGATATGCCGTTCTGATCATAGAGCACAGGGTCGACAAAGTGGCGCGCTATGCCGACAGTATATGGCATATGCACCGCGGAAGGATCCAAAAGATAGAGGACAAGGAGGAGTACGCGAAAAACCGCGCGAAAATCATACCCGACGTCTGTACCCCCGTCCTTTCCGACGAAATCCTGCTCAAAATGCGGGACGTGAGCTTCTCGGCAGAGGGAAGGAAAATACTTTCGGGAGTCGACCTCGACGTGCGCAAGGGAGAAAGACTGCTCGTGCTCGGGGAAAACGGTTGCGGAAAGACTACTCTCGTCAGGACGCTTGCGAGACTGAACAAGCCGACTTCGGGTAGCGTGGAACAACGGATCGACGCAAAGGTCGGCAGACGCGCCGGCAAGAGGTGGTTCGAGAGCGTCGGGATCGTATATCAGAATCCCAATTATCAACTGTTTATGCCTACCGTGGAAAAGGAGATACTTTTCGGCGCGAAAGACAAAGTATTTGCCCGTTCCGTGATGCGGCTTTTCGGGCTTGAAAAAATTGCAGGCAGGCATCCTCAATCGTTGTCGGAAGGACAAAAAAGACTCGTCACCGTTGCCGCCGTATGCGCGACTGCGCCAAAAGTGCTCATACTCGACGAGCCGACGGTGGGGCAGGACTACGAAAATCTCGAAAGGCTTGTCGGGCTCGTAAACAGACTTCACTCCGTTACGGGCAACACCGTGATCACGGTGACACACGACGTCCGTTGCGCCGACGCTTTGTGCGACAGGGCGGTTGTCGTCGCGGACGGCAGGATCGCAAAGCAGGGAGGCAAAGAGGTTGCCCGCGAATTCTTCGGCAAATTCGATTGACGCGGATCTTCGGACAGACGCCCTTCGGGGCGTTTCATTTTTTATACGCACAGGAAGATATTATCTATGGCTTTTTTTCGAAGAAGGTATTACAATAAAATAAAAAGCGGAGAGGCGGTATGGAAAAACTGCGGTTTGAAAGCGGGAGCGTCGCAAAAGAGATCGGGATAGAAGACGGCAGGTTCGTCGCGGCGAGGTACGTCAACGCGATCACGGGAAAAACCGTGAAAGTGAAAGAAGAGTTTTCCTTCGTATATACGCAAGGAAACGGTTTTGTGCGAAAACTCCGCGCCGCGGATTTCAAGGCGCGGGCGACGTCGGACGGTGTCTCGTTCACGCTGGGAGAATTCGAAGTCGCAGAGAGCTATTCGGACAAAGACGGAGTATTGCGCAAGAAGCTCACGCTTCGTTATCCCGTCGGCATCTCGGTTCTTGACGTGTGCGTTGAAAAAGAGGTCGCGGACAAGGGCGTTTTTTGCTGGTCGGCTCCGCTTGCCGGACGCACGTTTGTTCCCGCAAAGGTCGCTCGTCTCGGGCAGCCCGTTTATCTTTCGGATATGTTTTTCGGGTTGGAGAGTCCCGTGGGCGACAACGGCGCGGCGAGAGGAGTAGTCTGTCTGACGTATCACAACGACGGGGAACCGGACGCGTGCGAAGACGGAGTGTGCACTCTTTCACTTCCCGACGCGATCGTCGGCTCCGCCGCGGCGGCGGATTACGAAAGCGTCAGGGAGAGCTTTTTCACCTACCTTTTCAAAGTCGTGAGAAAACCGAAGTTCAGGGTGCAGTACAACAGCTGGTACGACAACAAGCTGGACATTTCCCGCGAAAGGATAGAAAAATCGTTTTCGCTGATCGCGCAGGGGGCGGAAAAGGCGGGACTGCCTCCTCTCGACTGTTACGTCGTGGACGACGGCTGGACCGAATACCACAAGCCTCTTTTCTGGGAATTCAACGACAAATTCGCGGGAGGGTTTTCGCATGAATCCGCTCTCGCGAAAAGCCTCGGCTCAAAGTTCGGGGTATGGTTCGGACCTCGCGGAGGATATACGAGGCAGACTTACGAATACGCGAAACTCCTCGCGGGCATCGGTTATCACGTCAACGAAAGGTCGAGGGACGTCTGCACGGCGGATCCGCGCTATATCGATGCGCTCTGTTCGAGAATGGCACGGTTCTGCACGCTGTACGACGTGGATTATTTCAAGATAGACGGGTTTGCCTACGCGCCTTGCAGAGGAAAGGACCACGGACACGCGCCTGCGAAAGGAGACGCGCTCGCGTTTTATACGAGGCTGTGGAAAAATTGGATGCAAGGCTTTGCGAAGATCAGAAAAGTCAGACCCGACGTCTGCCTCAACGTGACTTCTTACGCCCACTGCTCGCCGTGGTTTCTCATTCAGGCGGATTACGTCTGGATGAACAACGCTTCGGATATGGGCTTTGCGGGGAAGGGCGGAGATATGCAAAGATGTCTGAATTACAGAGACGGCAGATATCGCGATCTGTTTGTCAAAAGGCAGTATCAGTTTCCCGCTTCGCATCTTTACAATCACGAGCCCACTTATGCCGCCAGAAACTTTGCAAGCGAAAGCGCAAGGAAGGCAAACAAGCCTATAACCTACACGGACGAAGAATTTTCTCTGTATATGAAATGCTGTATGATGCGCGGCAGCGGTCTCGCGGAGCTGTATTTTTCGCCCGAAATGATGACGGACGAAAAGTGGCGGGCAGCGGAAAGAGAACTCGGTTTCGCAAAGAGGAATGCGGACGTTCTCGGGAGATCGCGTTTCTTCGGCGGCAGACCGGAAAGAGGAGAAGTTTACGGCTACTTCGCTTGCAACGGAGACAAGTATATCCTGATGTTGAGAAATCCTTCGGACCGCTCCCGCAGATACCGTTTCACATTGCCGTCGATAGGAGTTGTTCAGGGAGAGCTCGACGCCATGCAGATCGTTTTTGAGGATAACCTCAACGGAGGAGAGAGACGAAAACGAATATATCCTAAAATGTAAAATTCACGCAAAATCGCTGTCTCCTGAAGCATTGCCCGGGCTGCGTGGTTGACATTGAGGCGATTTGCGGTTATAATAAAAACGGTTGTGGAAAGGTTTGAGGAGAGCGCTTTGCGCTTCGTCTAAAAACTCATCCGACTGCGGTCGGACAGATAAAGGAGAAGAATTTTATGTCATACGAACTCAAAGGTACCTTCGTCTATTCAAAGACGCCCAAAGGCAATTTCAATTTCAGGCTCAAAGCTCCCAACAAGGAGACCGTGGCGGTTTGCGAAGGCGTTTACTCGGATCTCAAAAGCTGCAAGGCGGGCATAGATTCCGTCCGCAAGTTCTGCACCGTCGACAAGATCGAAGATCAGACCCTCGCGCGCGGTTACGAAACCCTGACGAATCCCAAATACGAAATTTATCTCGATAAGCAGGGCAAATTCCGTTACCGCCTCAAAGCGAACAACGGCAATCTCCTGTGCATTTCCGAAGAAGGTTATGCCAGCAAGGCAAGTTGCAAGGCGGGTATTGCCAGCGTCGCGAAATGGGCGCCCGGCGCGGATATGGTGTCCGAAGAAGATTACAAATAACAATTGCGATAAAAAAGAAGACGGATCCGAAAGGGTCCGTCGTTTTTTATGTAAAAAGTATAAGCGTCAGACCGCGCTCATGATAAGCTCCGTCACAAATACCGCCGCGGTAGCCGAGAGAGACACGGTCAGAAGCCCTCTGCGGAAAAACGAGAGGACTGCCGCGACAACGGTGCCGACGATTGCCGATACGACGCTTGCGGACGAGTAGAACACGGCGGGGAACACCATTGCCGAGAGCACCCCGTACGGCAGATATTCAAAAAACGACAGCACGCGGACGTTGGTTATCTTTTTGCGGACGAGTACGAGCGTCACGACTCTGCAAAGATAGGTCAGCGCCGCCATCAGAGCTATTTTCCATACGACTTCGAGTACGTTCATCGTCTGCCTCCCGCCTGCGGTAAGACAGCGTCCTGCGTTTTGCCGTCGCAGACGTCCGCACCGTCTTTGAGACTGTTATCCCGGGTCGCGGAACCGAAGATTACGCCGTCTTTCGGTTTGTCGGAGTCTCCGTTTTCGGGCTTGACGGGGAAGAATACCGCGCCGATAAAAGCCGAAGCCACCCCGCAGATTATTATCGACCAACCCGACGACAGAGAGTTGAGACCGGGGACGTAATAGAAAAGGCAGCTCATTGCGATAGCGGTGAGCACCACCGTCGAAACGGCTTTCGAGGTGCGGCACGGCGGTATGACGATCGCTATGAACATCGCGTACAGCGCTATGCCGAACGCGCTCAAAAGACTTTGCGGGAGCACGTTGCCCGCCAGCGCGCCGAGCAGAGTGCCCGCCACCCAGCCCGAGTAGGCGGTGACCGAAACGCCGAGGAAGTATTGGAAAGATACGTCGCGGGGCTGTCTCATCGAGACCGCGTAGTTTTCGTCCGTCAGCCCGAAAGCGATGAAAAATCGCTGCCACAGTCTTGTTTTGCCGCCCAGTTTTTGAGACAGAGAAACGCCCATGAGGGCATAGCGCGCGTTGATCACGAGCATAGTCGCGACAAGCTCCGCCACGCTTCCCGCGCTCGCGATAAGGTCCATTCCGGCAAACTGTCCCGTGCCCGTGAAGTTGGTCACGGAACACAAAAGCGGCATCCACCAGGCAAACCCTTTGGCGACGCAACTCACGCCGAACGTGAAAGATACGGTCAGGTATCCCAGCATTATCGGGACGCCGTCGCGGCAACCGTACTTGAAGCGCATTTTCTCCACCTCCTGTCATTTTGCGGCAAACAATATGATAACACTATAAATCCGCGCGCGCAAACGATAGCGCGCATTTTGTCGGCAAGGGAGAGAAAAAAGAAAACCCGCCCGGAAAAGGGCGGGATATTGTCACGAAAAGATCATTTGTAAGTGTTTATTATCCCTTTTGCGACTTCGAGTTTTGAGACGCATCTGTCCATCGCCTGTTTTTCTATGTATCTGTGCGCGTCGGCTTCGGTCATTTTTAGCACTTCTATCAACAGCCATTTCGCGCGGTTTACGGCGCGGATCTCCTCCATCTTCTGACTGACGGTCTGCGCCGTCTTTTCGTATCCGCGCAGGCGTTCTCTCATCGCGCGCGCCCAGTCGAGAGCCTGTACGACGGTCTGCGGCGAGGACGGAACGGGCAGTACTAGCACGCCGAAGTCCGCGACTTTGGAGTATATTTCGGCATAGGATTCTCGCTTTACGAAAAGAAGCGCGATTCCGTTTTTCGAGGTGCAGACGTCGACGGCGAGTTTGCTCGCGCGGTCGTCCGCTTTTGTGCCGTTGACGAGTACGACGTCAAAGTCTCTTTCGAGCAGCGCGCGTTTGGCTGCCGCGGCGTCGCCGGCGCGTACGACGGGGTAAAAGGTATTTTCGGGGAGCAAAGAGGAAAGAGAGGTGAAAAATCTCTCTCCGTCGGATACGGTAAGTACGCTGTAAACGCGTTCTCTGAAGTCCATTTGCTCCTCCGATGCGGTTTGTCAGGCAAGTCGGCAGTACGCCTGCACGATCTCATGCGGCAGACAGGCTTTTACGAAAGCGCTGTCCTTTGCGACGTCGACCGCCTCTTTGAGAGAAGAAGGCAGCGTCGCGTATTTGTCAAGCACCGATTTTTCGGCGGTGTAGAGGTTGACGTCTGCGGGTTCGGGCAGAGGCAAGCCGTTTTCTATCCCGTGAAGTCCCGCATAAATGAGCAGGGCGAATGCGAGATAGGGGTTCGCCGCCGCGTCAGGAGAGCGCAGCTCGGCACGCCTGTATTCTCCGACCGCCGCCGGGATCCTTATGAGTTGGGAGCGGTTTTGCCTCGACCATGTTAGATAGCGCGGAGCCTTGTTGTTGCCGAGTCGCGCGTAGGATTCTTCTGTCGGATTGAGGAACAGAGTGACGTCGCGCACCTTGTCGAGGATACCGGCGATCACCTTCGGAATGAGCTCGTCGTGATCTCCTCCCGCGACGGATACGTTGATATGCAGTCCGTTGCCGGGCGCGTCCGCGAGGGGCTTTGCCCCGAAGTCCGCCCAGAGTCCGTTTCTCGCGGCTATCGTGCTGACCACGGAACGGAAGGTCACCGCATTGTCCGCGGCGGTCAGGGCGTCCGAATATCTGAAGTCGATCTCGTTTTGTCCGGGGCCTTCTTCGTGGTGCGAGCTTTCTGGCAGGATGCCCATCTGCTCGAGGGTGAGGCATATCTCTCTGCGTATGTTTTCGCCGCGGTCGAGAGGCGCCACGTCCATATATCCGGCGTTGTCGTAAGGTATCTTCGTCGGCAAGCCGTTTTCGTCGAGTCTGAACAGATAAAACTCCATTTCGGCGCCGAAGTTGAAAGAATATCCCGCCTGTTTCGCACGTTCGATCGCCTTTATCAGTATTCCGCGCGCGTCGTTGACGAACGGAGTCCCGTCGGGGCAGAGCACCGAGCAGAACATTCTGACCACCTTGCCGTGCTCCGGTCTCCACGGAAGGACGGAAAGAGTGGACGGGTCGGGATGCAGAAAGAGATCGCTGTGCGCGACGTCGCCGAATCCCGCTATCGCGGAAGCGTCGATGGCTATCCCCGTTTTGAACGCGCGCCCGAGCTCGGACGGCATTACGGAGATGTTTTTCTGAACGCCGAAGACGTCGCAGAACGCGAGACGTACGAATTTGACGTCTTCTTCTCTGACGTACTGCAAGACTTCGTTTGCCGTGTATTTCATGGTATCACCTCTGTTAGTTTTCTACATACATCCTTTTGTAAGGGTTTGCGCTGTCGGGGGTCACGACGGTGAACGGGGAGCGGAGCACCTCGTTTTCGTCTATGCCGAATGCGGCGCAGAATTCGTTGATATAACCGGTCGCGGGAGCCATATCTTCCGCCGTTGCGGGTCTCGCGGTGACCTTGTCGGGGAAGACGACGCCGTCCGCGTTGCCTCGCAGGAGGACCTTGCCCCCGTGCATACCCGCGCAGGGGAAGTTGCCGACTATGCGTTTGCCGTCGTCGTGCAGACCGAGCACGACTATCAGTCCGCCCGCCTGGTATTCTCCGAGGAAACTGCCGCACCTGCCCCCGATCACGATGACGGGGAAGCGGGAGCCGTACTCCTTCATGTGTATGCCCGTGCGGTAACCCGCGTTGCCTCTGACGTATATCTTGCCGCCGCGCATCGCGTATCCCGCCGCGTCGCCGGTATTGCCACGCACGACGATCTCGCCCGCGTTCATCGTGTCGCCGACCGCGTCCTGTGCGTTGCCGTCCACGATTATCTTCGCGCCGTTGAGGTAGGCGCCGAGCGCGTTGCCGGGAATTCCTTTTATGCTTATCGTTCTGTCCGAAAGTCCCGCGCCGATAAATCTTTCGCCTATACAGCCGATTATTTCACAGCCGTCTTTCGCCGCTCTCACGCTTTCGTTGAGCGCCGCGTTGTCCGTCGCGCGCGCATTCAGTATTATCATTATAACATACCTCCTTTGATTTGACTATGATATTGAAGTCGCAGAATCATTCTCCCGCGTGCGCGACTCCGAGTATGGAGAGCTCTTTTTGCGTAAGACCTATGCCGCGGAGCATCAGCCTGTTGCCTTTGAGCGCTTCGATCGAATTTATGCCCATACCGCCCATGATCTCCATGATCTCGTGTTTCCACGCGGTAAGCAGATTGATGAGTCTGTCCGCGGCTTCGTCGGGATTGAGGCGTTTGACGAGTTCGGGCTTCTGCGTGGCGATACCCCAGTTGCATTTTCCGCTCTGGCAGTTGCGGCAGAGGTGACAGCCCATGGCTATCAGAGCGGCTGTCGCGATATAGCACGCGTCCGCGCCAAGCGCGATCGCCTTTACGACGTCGGTAGAATTGCGGATACTGCCGCCGACGACGAGTGAGACGTCGTTGCGTATGCCTTCTTCGCGCAGCCTGGTATCCACGGCGGCGAGAGCGAGTTCGACGGGTATGCCCACGTTGTCTCTTATCCTCGTCGGAGCCGCGCCGGTGCCGCCTCTGAAACCGTCGATGGCGATTATGTCGGCGCCGCTTCTCGCGATACCGCTGGCTATTGCGGCGATATTGTGCACGGCGGCGATCTTGACGATGACGGGCTTTTTGTATTCCGTCGCCTCTTTCAGAGAGAATACGAGCTGCCGCAGATCTTCGATCGAATAGATGTCGTGATGAGGTGCGGGGGAGATAGCGTCCGAGCCTTCGGGAATCATTCTCGTGCGCGAGACGTCGCCTACTATTTTGGAGCCGGGCAGGTGTCCGCCGATGCCCGGTTTCGCGCCCTGACCCATCTTTATCTCTATCGCCGCGCCCGCTTCGAGGTAGTCCTTGTGCACGCCGAATCTGCCCGAAGCGACCTGAACTATCGTGTTGGCGCCGTAACGGTAAAAGTTTTCGTGCAGTCCGCCTTCGCCCGTATTGTAAAACGTCCCGAGCCTCGTCGCCGCGTTAGCCAGTGCGGAGTGGGCGTTGTAACTTATCGAGCCGTAACTCATTGCCGAAAAGAGTATGGGAAGTTCCGCGGTGAGAAGGGGAGGAAGATCACAAATCAAGCGCCCGTGTTCGTCCCGCGCTATTTCGGAAGGTTTCTTGCCGAGGAACACGCGCGTTTCCATCGGCTCGCGGAGAGGATCTATGGGCGGGTTTGTGACCTGCGAAGCGTTTATCAGAAGTTTGTCCCAATAGACGGGATAGGGTTGGGGATTGCCCATGGACGAGAGCAACACGCCGCCGCTTGCCGCCTGTTTCATGATCTCTTTAATGGCGTCTCCGCTCCAATTCGCGTTTTCTCTGAAATCGCAGTTGCTTTTCACGATCTTGAGCGCGTGGGTCGGACAAGTGGCGACGCAGCGCTGGCAGTTGACGCATTTCGAGTCGTCCGCAAGCAGCACGCCTTTGTCGGAACGGTAGTGCACGCCGTAAGAACATTCGCGGGCGCACAGTCCGCAGTCAGTGCATCTGTTCTGATTTCTGACGACTTCGTAAGTCGGATATATATAGTTTTTCCACATAGCGGTCAGTCCTCCTTTACTCTGACTATGACGGGTTCGCCGCCTTCGGGCGCCCGCACGTTGACGGCGTCCGGTTCAAGCACTCGTATTGCAGCTTCTTCGCTCGCGATAAAGACCTTGTCGTCCTTTTCGGCTACGACCATGGAGCGGAGCTTGAGACGGTCGTTGAGCGCCATGAGTCCGCCTTCGAAGCCGAGTATTATAGAAAATGGCCCCGTCACGAGGAATCCCGAAAACACGTTGCGCAGATAAGTCAGTCTTTCGCGTTCTTCTGCGGGCTTGCTTTCGATCGTGCTCCAGAACGGCGCCGCGATCACGTTTGCCGTCTCCTCGAGCGTAAGTTTTTTGCGGCGGAGAAGATAGTCCGCGATGTAGGTGAACACCTCGGTGTCCGTCTGAAGGGTGCATTTGTAGCCGTACGCTTCGACGTTTCTGCGGTTAGCGTCGTAAGAGGAGATCTCACCGTTGTGCACGACCGTGTAGTCGAGCAGTCCGAAGGGGTGCGCGCCGCCCCACCAGCCGGGAGTATTGGTCGGGTATCTGCCGTGCGCTGTCCAGCAGTATGCCGAATATTCGTCGAGGCGGTAAAATTCTCCCACGTCTTCGGGGAAGCCGACCGCCTTGAATACGCCCGTGTTCTTGCCTCCCGACACGACGTACGCGCCTTTTATGAAGACGTTGATATGCATCGTCGCACGCGCTACGAATTCTCTTTCGTCCACCTGCGCGTCCGCTATGCGCGAGCGCAAAGGAGAAAGAAAGTATCTGAATATTATGGGTTCGTCCGTGATAGCGGGGATCTTGCGCACGGGTATGGGTTCCGCTCTGACGATCTCGAAGCCCTCTTTGAGATATGCTTCGCATTCTTTCTGACTTTCTCTGTCGTCGAAAAACATATGAAAGGCGTAAAACTCCGCCATATCGGGGTAGATGCCGTAAGCGGCAAAGCCGCCGCCGAGTCCGTTGGAGCGCTCGTGCATAGGCACCATGCTCGCGACGATTTTTTCTCCGCTCATCAAATTCTTTTCGCGGGAAATGACCGCGGAGACCGCGCAGCCCGACGGGATCCTGACCTGACCTTCTTTTCTGATCATAATAAAAACCTCTCTTTCGGTATAAAAAAAGGCAAAGGCGCGTTTTTAAGGACAATTATCCTCAAAAACGAACGCCTTTGCCCGTTTGACAGATTATAGCACGCAAAAAAAGAATTAGTCAACATAAAATTACCAAAAAAAAGGGCAGAAAACGGACAAAAAAATTTTTTTGTGAATTTGCTTAAATCCGTTGACAAACCTTTACGGGTTTTGTATAATCCAAAACATAAATCAAATCGGGCAATGGCGTCTATGGTAAAAACATAGGCGCCATTGCCCTTTTTTAATAAAAAGGAGATAAAAATTATGCAAACGGTATCCGACTATTTCGGCAGTATGGTCTTTGACGACAGGGTCATGAGAGCGACGCTCTCCGCCGACGTGTACAGGTCTCTCAAAAAGACGATAGACAGGGGAGCTTCCCTCGACATATCCGTCGCCAACGCGGTCGCGGGTGCCATGAAGGACTGGGCGATCGCTCACGGCGCGACGCATTACACCCATTGGTTTCAGCCTCTGACAGGCATAACCGCGGAGAAGCATGACAGCTTCATCACTCCCGCTCCCGACGGCAGAGTCATCATGGAGTTTTCGGGCAAAGAACTGATAAAGGGCGAGCCGGATGCTTCGAGCTTCCCTTCGGGCGGTCTGCGCGCGACGTTCGAGGCGAGAGGCTACACCGCGTGGGATCCGACTTCGTTCGCGTTTATAAAGGGCAAGACGCTTTGCATACCCACGGCGTTCTGCTCTTACGGTGGCGAGGCGCTCGACAAGAAGACCCCGCTTCTGCGCTCGATGGAAGCGCTCAACAGACAGGCGATGAGAATACTCAGACTGTTCGGCAACACGAACGTCAAGTGCGTGCGCACGTCCGTGGGTCCGGAACAGGAATACTTCCTTATAGACAAGGCGCTTTACGACAAACGCAAGGATCTGATATATACGGGACGCACGCTTTTCGGAGCAAAGGCGCCCAAGGGACAGGAGCTGGACGATCACTATTTCGGCGTGATAAAGCCGAGGGTAGAGGAATATATGGCTGATCTCAACGAGGAGTTGTGGAAGCTGGGCGTGCTCGCAAAGACGGAACACAACGAAGTCGCTCCCGCGCAGCACGAGCTTGCGCCGATATATTCGACGACGAATATAGCGACGGACCACAACCAGCTGACCATGGAGATCATGCAAAAGGTCGCGTCGCGCCACGGTCTCGTTTGTCTGCTTCACGAAAAGCCTTTCGCGGGCGTGAACGGAAGCGGCAAGCACAACAACTGGTCGATGGCTACGGACAAAGGGGTAAACCTGCTGACTCCGGGCGAAACGCCTTATGAAAACGCGCAGTTCCTGCTTTTCCTCTGCGCGGTGCTCAAAGCGGTGGACGACTACCAGGATCTGCTGCGCATCGCGGTCGCGACGGCAGGCAACGACCACAGACTCGGCGCAAACGAAGCGCCGCCCGCAGTGCTCTCCGTATTCCTCGGAGACGAGCTCACCGCGGTGCTCGAAGCTATCGAAAACGACAAGCCGTACAGCGGAAAAAAGAAGACGCAGCTCAAGCTGGGCGTTGACGTTTTGCCTCTGTTCCCCAAGGACACTACGGACAGGAACAGGACTTCTCCGTTTGCGTTCACAGGCAACAAGTTCGAGTTCAGGATGCTGGGTTCTTCCAACAGCATAGCGTGCGCAAACATCATGCTCAACGCGGCGGTTGCGGAATCACTCAAACAGTATGCCGACAGGCTTGAAGGAGTCGAGGACTTCAACACCGCGCTTCACCTTATGATCAAAAAGACGATCAAGGATCACAAGAGAATAATCTTCAACGGCAACGGCTATGACGAAGCGTGGATAAAAGAGGCGGAGAGAAGAGGGCTTTCCAACTACCGCACCACCCCCGACTGTATGCCGCATCTGCTCGACGAAAAGAACGTGAAGATGCTCGTTTCGCAGGGCGTATATTCGGAGTCGGAGCTCAGGTCGAGATGCGACATCATGCTGGACAACTACTGCAAGGCGGTACTGATCGAAGCGGAGACGATGGTTGACATGGCGGAGAAACAGATCGTTCCTGCGGTGGAAAAATACGTTTGCAAAATTTGTGAAACGGCAATTTCAAAGAAAAATTTGTCGCCCGACATAAGTTGCGATTACGAACACGGGATTGTGAAAAAGCTGTCTGTATTGGTAGACAGGACGGCGGCGTTTACAGAGGAACTTAAAGAAGCCGTCGTTCACGTCAAGGATTTTTGTGATATAATATCCGAGGCGAACTATATCAGGGACAGGATCCTCCCCTGCATGAGCGCGCTCCGCGCAGTCGCAGACGAAGCGGAGACGAAGATGGCAACGGAATACTGGCCGTTCCCGACCTACGGAGAATTGCTCTTCGGAGTCAGGTAAAAAGGGGGAGAAGTTATGTGTTCGATAATGGCATATTGCCGCAAAGACGCGCCGCGCGACAAGTTTGAAGAAGGATTTTCGCGCACGACGTCGAGAGGTCCCGACGACAGCAGGATAGTCGATACGGGCGCGGGACTGATGGGTTTTCACAGACTTGCGATAATGGGACTTACGCCCGAAGGGATGCAACCCTTTTTTCTCGGCGGAGACTACGTCGTCTGCAACGGCGAGATATACGGGTTCGACAAGTTCAGAAAGGAACTCGAAGGCAGATACGCTTTCGCGAGCGATTCGGACTGTGAGGTGCTCCTGCCTCTCTTCAGGGAGCACGGAACGGATATGTTCGCTATGCTGGACGCGGAATTTGCCTGCGTGATATACGATTCCGAAAGGGACAGATTCGTCGCGGCGCGCGATCCGATCGGGATAAGACCGTTGTTTTACGGTTACGACCCGTCCGGCGCGATAATGTTCGCAAGCGAGGCGATAAACCTTGTCGGGCTTACGGACAGGATAATGCCGTTTCCGCCCGGTCACTATTACGACGGGGAAAAGTTCGTTTCGTACAGAGACATGACGAAGGTCGCGAAGGTCTCTCCGGACGACGCGTCCGCCGCTTGCCCGAAGATCAGAGAAAAACTGATAGCGGGCATAGAAAAGAGGCTCGTATCCGACGCAAAGGTGGGCTTTCTCCTGAGCGGAGGACTCGACTCGTCGCTCGTATGCGCGGTTGCCGCAAGGAAGCTGGGAAAGATAAAGACCTTTTCGATAGGCATGAGCGGCGACGCGATAGATCTGCGTTACGCCCGCGAAGTCGCGGACTATATCTGCAGCGAGCACACCGAAGTGATAATCGACAGAGACACCGTGCTCAACGCTCTCGAAACGGTGGTAAAGGTGCTGGGCACCTACGACATAACCACGATACGCGCGAGCATAGGCATGTATCTCGTCTGCAAGGCGATACACGAGAAGACGGACGTCAGGGTCATACTCACGGGAGAGATCTCGGACGAGCTGTTCGGCTACAAATATACCGACTTTGCGCCGAGTGCGGACGAGTTTCAGAAGGAAGCGCAAAAGAGGGTCGGGGAGCTTTATATGTACGACGTGCTGCGCGCGGACAGGTGCATATCCGTCAACTCGCTCGAAGCGAGGGTGCCGTTCGGCGATCTCGATTTCGTCGAGTATGTGATGAGTCTCGATCCCGCGATAAAGATGAACGTCTACGGCAAGGGCAAATACCTGCTCCGCAAGGCTTTCGAAGACGACGGGCTGTTGCCGCGGGATATACTGATGAGAGAAAAAGCGGCGTTTTCCGACGCGGTCGGGCACTCGATGGTCGACTATCTGAAGGAATACGCAAACGGGTATTATTCGGATAAAGAATATGAAGAAAGACGCGCGCGGTACACGCACGCGCGCCCGTTCACCAAAGAATCCCTGCTGTACAGAGAGTTGTTCGAAAAATATTATCCCGGTCAGGCGGAGATGATAAAGGACTTCTGGATGCCAAACAGGAGCTGGAAAGGCTGCGAAGTGTCCGATCCTTCGGCGAGAGTGCTTTCCAACTACGGCGACAGCGGGAAATGATACCGTAAAAAATATATTTGAGAGGCATATATATGGAAAAAATTCTGGTACTCGATTTCGGCGGACAGTACAATCAGCTCATTGCGCGCAGAGTGCGCGAGCAGAACGTATACGCGGAGATCAAACCCTACAACAAGATCACTGCGGAGCAGATCGCCGCGGCGGGCTACAAGGGCATTATTTTCACCGGAGGACCCAACAGCGTATACGACGAAAAGTCGCCCCGTTGCGAAGCGGCGGTACTCAAACTCGGGATCCCCGTGCTGGGGATATGCTACGGCGCGCAGCTCACTGCGTGGCTGTCGGGCGGCGAGATATGCAGCGCGGGCTCTCTCGGAGAATACGGCAAGATAGAGCTTTCGGTCAAAGACGACCCCTTGTTTGAAGGCGTACCCGAAAAAAGTATATGCTGGATGAGTCACACCGACTACATCAAAAAGGTGCCCGAAGGTTTCAGGGTAACCGCTACGACGGAGCATTGTCCGTGCGCGGCGATGAGCGACGGCAAGAGCGTATATGCGGTGCAGTTCCATCCCGAGGTCACTCATACGGTTTACGGCAAGAGAATGCTTCACAACTTCCTGTTTGCGATATGCGGCTGTTCGGGAGACTGGAAGATGTCCGATTTCGCAAAAGAGGCGATTGAGAAGTACAAAAAACAGCTCGCGGGCAAAAAGGTGCTCTGCGCGCTGTCGGGCGGAGTGGATTCGTCGGTCGCGGCGGTGCTGCTGCATAAGGCGATAGGATCCGATCTGACATGCGTTTTCGTCGATCACGGTCTGTTGCGCAAGGACGAAGGCGACATGGTCGAGCGCACTTTCAAAAAGCGCTTCGATATGAACATAATAAGAGTGGACGCAGAAGATCTCTTCCTCGAAAAGCTCAAGGGAGTTACGGAGCCGGAGAAAAAGCGCAAGATAATCGGCGAGGAATTCATACGAGTTTTCGAACGCGAGGCGAAGAAGATCGGCAAGGTCAACTATCTCGTTCAGGGCACGATCTATCCCGACGTTATCGAGAGCGGCACGGGCGACGCGTCGACGATAAAGAGCCATCACAACGTCGGCGGACTGCCCAGCGTCATAGATTTCGACGAGATAATAGAGCCTCTCCGCGAGCTGTTCAAGGACGAGGTGCGCGCCGTGGGTACGGAGCTCGGGATTCCCGCGGATCTTGTATGGAGGCAACCTTTCCCGGGACCGGGTCTCGCGATCAGGGTCATAGGAGAGATAACAAAGGAAAAACTCGATACGCTGCGCGAGGCGGACGCGATCTTCAGAGAGGAGGTCGTGAACGCGGGGCTGGAGCGTACGACAAATCAGTATTTTGCTGTGCTCACCGACACGAGGAGCGTGGGCGTTATGGGCGACGCGAGGACTTACGGCTACACTGTGGCTCTGCGCGCCGTCACCACCGACGACTTTATGACGGCGGACTGGACGCGCCTTCCTTACGAAGTGCTCGAAAGGGCGAGCAGCAGGATAACCAACGAGGTCAGGACGATAGGCAGAGTCGTCTACGACGTGACCTCAAAGCCGCCCGCGACGGTGGAATGGGAATAATTCGCGGCAAGGAGCAGGTATGACAAAATACGTTTTCGTTACGGGAGGAGTGGTATCAGGACTCGGCAAGGGGATAACCGCGGCGTCTCTGGGCAGATTGCTCAAAGCGAGAGGACTCAAGGTTGCGGCGCAGAAGCTGGATCCTTACATCAACGTCGACCCGGGCACGATGAGCCCGTATCAGCACGGCGAAGTGTACGTCACCGAGGACGGCGCGGAGACCGATCTCGACCTCGGGCATTACGAGAGGTTCATCGACGAGGATCTCAACAAATATTCCAACCTTACTACCGGCAAAGTATATTGGCGCGTGCTCAACAAGGAACGCAGGGGAGAGTATCTCGGCTCCACCGTTCAGGTCATACCTCACGTCACCAACGAAATAAAGGAATTCGTCTACCGCGTCGGCAAGAAGACGAACGCGGACGTCGTCATCACGGAGATAGGCGGCACGATAGGCGACATAGAGTCGCAGCCTTTCATTGAGGCGGTCAGGCAGATCTCGCTCGAGGTCGGCAGAGAAAACAGTCTGTTTATCCACGTCACGCTCGTGCCCTTCCTGCGCGGAAGCGACGAGCACAAATCCAAGCCCACGCAACATTCCGTCAAGGAGTTGCAGGGTATGGGCATAAATCCCGACGTGATCGTACTGCGTTGCGACGAGCCTCTCGAACCGGAGATCTTTCGCAAGATCTCGATGTTCTGCAACGTCAAGCCCGATTGCGTTATAGAGAATATGACCATTCCCGTGCTGTACGAAGCGCCGCTCATGCTCGAAAGGCAAAACTTTTCGGGCGTGGTGTGCAGAGAATTGGGCATAGACGCTCCCGCTCCCGATCTCGGGGAATGGGAAGATATGGTCAGGAGCATAAAGGACAGGAAGCATACCGTCAGGATAGGGCTGGTCGGCAAGTACGTTAAGTTGCACGACGCCTATCTCTCGGTCTCCGAAGCGCTCAAACACGCGGGGTACGGATTCAACGCTTTTGTAGATATCGAATGGATTGACAGCGAGTCGCTTGACGAAAGCAACTATAAAAGCGTATTATCTAACGTGGACGGAATAATAGTGCCCGGCGGCTTCGGCGGCAGAGGCATAGAAGGCATGATACTCGCGGCGAAGTACGCGCGCGAGAACGGAGTACCTTATCTCGGGATATGCCTCGGTATGCAGATCGCCGTGATAGAATTCGCGAGAAACGTCGCGCTGTTCAAAAACGCAAATTCGGGAGAGTTCGACAAGGGCTGCAAATACAAAGTAATCGACTTCATGCCCGGTCAGAGCGAGGAAAAGGACAAGGGCGGCACGTTGAGGCTGGGCAGTTATCCTTGCAGGGTAGCCGAAGGCACCAGACTGCGCGAATGTTATGGCGCGGACGAGATAGCGGAAAGGCACCGTCACCGTTATGAGTTCAACAACGATTTCAGAGACGCATTGACCGCTTGCGGGCTTGTGATCGGGGGAATTTCTCCCGACGGCAGACTTGTGGAAACGGTTGAGATAAAAGATCACCCGTTCTTCGTCGGAGTTCAGTTTCATCCCGAATTCAAGAGCAGACCAAACAAGCCGCACCCGCTTTTCAAAGGTTTCGTAAGCGCGGCTCACGACAACAAGCACAGGAGAGAGAAAAATTGAGAGAGTTTGACAGAAAACTTGTTTTGGAGGACGGCTCCGAATACTACGGTTACGCTTTCGGCGACAGGTCGGAGCGCGTAACGGAAATCGTATTCAATACTTCGATGGTCGGATATCAGGAAATCGTATCCGACCCTTCCTATACTTACCAGTCGGTAGTCATGACCTATCCGCTCATCGGCAATTACGGCATGACCGATTGGGATTACGAGACCAAGACGCCGACGATCGGCGGACTGATAGTCAGGGAGTACAACGACCGCCCGTCCAACTTCGGCAGTACGAGCTCGCTCGAAGACGTGATGATAAAGTACGGCATCACGGGCATTTCGGGCGTGGATACGAGAAAGCTCACGCGTTCGATACGCGATTTCGGCAGCCGCAAGGTGTTGATAACCGCAGCGGATATGCCGAAGGAAAAGGCGCTCGATATACTTGCGAAATCGTCCGTGCCGACCGACGCGGTGAGCAAGGTCAGCTGCAAGAAACCGTGGAAGCAGAAGGCGAAGGGTGCGGAATTCGACGTCGTCGCAGTGGACTGCGGCATAAAGCACAATATCGTGAGGTCGCTCGTCAAGCGCGGCTGCAACGTGACCGTCGTTCCGTACAATACGACTGCGGAGCAGATCGACGTGCTTGCTCCGGACGGCGTGTTTTTCAGCAACGGACCGGGAGACCCCACCGACGTGGGTTGCGTTGTTCAGCTCATCAGGGAGCTTAAAGGCAAATATCCGATATTCGGGATTTGCCTCGGACATCAGCTCATCGCGCTTTCTTACGGCGCGAAGACCTACAAGCTCAAATTCGGGCATCGCGGCGGCAACCATCCCGTGCGCAGGCTTGCGGACGGAAAGATAGAGATCACGTCGCAGAACCACTCCTACGCCGTTGACAAGGAGAGTCTCAAGGGCACGCCTCTTAAAATCACTCACGTCAACATTCTCGACGATACCGTCGAAGGGCTCGAATGCGAGGAAGACGGCGTCTTCAGCGTGCAGTACCACCCCGAAAGCTGCCCGGGACCGCAGGACAGCGCGTATCTTTTCGACAAATTCATAAAGATAATGAAGGAGGGAAAGCACCATGCCTAAAAGAACCGACCTGAAGAAAATACTCGTCATAGGATCCGGACCCATCGTCATAGGACAGGCGGCGGAATTCGATTATGCGGGCACGCAGGCGTGTCTCGCGCTCAAGGAAGAGGGCTACGAAGTCGTGCTTTGCAACTCCAATCCCGCGACCATAATGACGGACACCTCGATCGCGGACAAGGTATACATGGAGCCGCTCACTCTCGAATATATCGCCAAGATAATACGTTACGAGCGCCCCGACGCGATAATCCCCGGCATAGGCGGACAGACGGGACTCAACCTCGCGATGCAGCTTGAGAAAAAGGGAATATTGAGAGAGTGCCGCGTCGAGCTTCTCGGCACGAACAGCAAGAGCATCGAGAGGGCGGAAGACAGGGAGCTGTTCAAAGAGCTGTGTCAGTCTCTCGGGGAACCCGTATTGCCGTCCGAGATCGCCAATTCGATAGAAGAAGGACTCGCGGCGGTCGAGAAGATAGGTTATCCCGTCGTGCTTCGCCCCGCGTTTACTCTCGGAGGAACGGGCGGCGGTTTTGCGGATAACGAGGAGGAGTTCCTCGAGATAATCAAAAACGCGCTTGCGCTTTCTCCGACTCACCAGGTGCTCGTCGAAAAGAGCATAAAGGGCTTCAAGGAGATAGAGTACGAGGTCATGCGCGACGCCAACGACACAGCTATCACGATATGCAATATGGAAAACCTCGACCCCGTCGGCATACACACGGGAGACTCGATCGTTGTCTGCCCGTCGCAGACATTGACCAACAGGGAATATCATATGCTCCGCGACAGCGCGCTCAAGATAATCCGCGCGCTTGAGATCAAGGGCGGTTGCAACGTGCAGTTCGCGCTTGATCCCAAGTCCTTCCAATACTATCTGATAGAAGTTAATCCCAGAGTTTCGCGTTCTTCCGCGCTTGCTTCCAAGGCGAGCGGCTACCCTATAGCGCGCGTCTCGGCAAAGATAGGCGTGGGCATGAACCTCGACGAGATCATGCTTGCCAACACCCCCGCTTCTTTCGAGCCTTCTCTCGACTACGTCGTCAGCAAGATGCCGCGTTTCCCGTTTGACAAATTCGCGGACGCCAACAACAAGCTGGGCACGCAGATGAAGGCAACGGGCGAGGTCATGAGCGTCGGCAGGACTTTTGAGGAGAGTCTGCTCAAAGCGGTGCGTTCGCTCGAAACGGGCGTCAATCACGTCTATATGGCGAAGTTTGACGATATGGACAAACAAGCCCTTCTCGATTACGTCAGAATAGGCACGGACGACAGGATATACGCGATCGCGCAGCTATTCCGTCTCGACGCGACGGAGGAGGAGATCAACGCGGTCACCGCGATCGACGACTTCTTCCTGCACAAGATCAGGCATATCGTCGAAATAGAAAGATCTCTCGCAAAGACGGGCGCGACTGCAAAAGCCGTCCTCGAAGCGAAAAAATTCGGTTTCTCCGACAAGTCGGTCGCAAAGTATGCCGGCACGAGCGAAGCCGAGGTCAGAAAGGTGCGCGAGCAAAACGGCATACGTCCCGTCTACAAGATGATAGACAGCTGCGCGTCGGAATTCGAAAGCTATATTCCTTATTTCTATTCCACTTACGAACAGGAGAACGAATCCGTCGTTTCGGACAAGAAGAAAGTCGTCGTGCTCGGCAGCGGACCCATCCGTATAGGACAGGGCGTGGAATTCGACTATTCCACCGTTCACGCGGTAAAGACGATTAAAAAGGCGGGATTTGAGGCAATAATCATAAATAACAACCCCGAGACGGTTTCCACCGACTACACTACGTCGGACAAGCTGTACTTCGAGCCTCTCTGCGTCGAGGACGTCATGAACGTGATAGAGCTTGAAAAGCCGATAGGCGTGATCGCGTCTCTCGGAGGTCAGACGGCGATCAACCTCGCGGAGCCTCTTTACGAGCGCGGCGTCAAAATAATCGGTACGGACCGCGACGCGATAGAAAAGGCGGAAAACCGCGACGCGTTTGAAAAATTGCTCGTCGAGCTCAATATCCCGCAGCCGAAGGGCAGAGCAGTCACAAAGATTGAAGACGGCATCAGGGCGGCGGAAGAGATAGGCTATCCCGTGCTCGTCCGTCCCAGCTTCGTGCTCGGCGGCAGAGCGATGAGAATAGTCGCGGGCGAAGAACAGCTGCGCCACTATCTCAAGACCGCAGTCGAAATAGACGAGGACAAACCCGTGCTCGTCGACAAATACATCAAGGGCAAGGAGGTCGAAGTCGACGCGGTATGCGACGGCAAGGACGTGTTCGTGCCCGGCATAATGGAGCTCGTCGAACGCACGGGCGTGCACTCCGGCGACTCGATAAGCGTCTACCCCTCGTTCTCGATCTCGCAAAAGGTCAAGGACGTCATTCTCGACTATACGCAGAAGCTGGGCAGAGGCATAGGCATAATCGGACTTTACAACATCCAATTCATCGTGGACAAGGACGAAAACGTCTTTATCATAGAGGTCAATCCGCGTTCTTCGCGTACGGTGCCTTTCCTGTCCAAAGCGACGGGATACGATCTCGCGGACATAGCGACTCTCGCGATACTCGGCAAGAGTCTCAAAGAACAGGGCATAAACTGCGTGTACCCGGAGGAAAAGAAGCGCTGTTACGCCAAGGCGCCTGCGTTCTCGTTCTCCAAACTGCGCGGTATGGATTCATATCTGTCTCCCGAGATGAAATCGACGGGCGAGGCGATAGGTTACGACAAGAGCCTGACCCGCGCGCTTTACAAGGCGTTGCAGGCTTCTGGCGTCAAGGTGCAGAATTACGGCACGGTGCTCGCAACCATAGCCGACGACGACAAGGAAGAGGCGCTCCCGTTGATACGCAGGTTCTACAACCTCGGCTTTAATATCGAGGCGACGGAGGGCACCGCGAAGTTCCTCAAAGGTCATGGGATCAAGACGCGCGTGATGAAGAAGATCAGCGACGGATCGACCGACATACTCGACTCGATACGACAGGGTTATGTGACTTATGTCATAAACACCCGCGACGTGAGCAGCGAAAACAGGATAAGCGACGGCTCCGCGATAAGACAATGCGCGATAGAGAACAACGTCACCGTGCTCACCGCGCTCGATACGGTCAGGGCGCTCCTCGACGTGCTTGAGGAGATCACGCTCAACGTATCCACGATAGACGCAAAATAGGAGAAAATATGAAATTCACAAAAATGGAGGGGCTCGGCAACGACTATATCTATGTGTACGGCGCGCCGAAGGACCCCGAGGCTTTGAGCGTAAAGCTGTCCGACCGCCATTTCGGTATAGGCGGGGACGGGCTCGTTCTGATAAGCCTTTCCGACGTCGCGGATTTCAGAATGCGCATTTTCAACGCGGACGGAAGCGAGGCGAAGATGTGCGGCAACGGAATACGCTGCGTGGGCAAATTCGTCTATGACAAAGGATATACCAAAAAGACGGAGCTCGACGTGGAGACGCTTTCGGGCGTCAGACGTCTCCGCCTCAACGTCAGGGACGGAGAGGTCGACAGCGTCGCGGTGGATATGGGCGAGGTCAGGGTCGGAGAAGAGGAGACCCTCGACGTTGCGGGCGGCATAAAATTCATACCCGTAGACGTCGGCAATCCGCACGCGGTGATCTTCGTCGACGACGCGGACAAGGCTCCCGTCGATACGGTCGGACCTATGATCGAAAAGCACAGACGCTTCCCGGGCGGCGTAAACGTCGAATTCGTCAGCGTGACGGGCGACAACAGACTGCGTATGCGCGTCTGGGAGAGAGGCAGCGGCATAACCATGGCGTGCGGCACGGGAACGTGCGCGAGCGTCGCCGCGGCGATAAAGAAAGGACTTTGCGACGGCGGCGCGGATGTCGACGTGACTCTCGACGGAGGAGTGCTCCGCATAAGAGAGGAAAACGGCAGAGTGACAATGACGGGCCCCGCGCGCACCGTCTTTGAAGGAGAGATAAAATGTTGACGCCCAATCACAACTATTCGCAACTCAAGGATTCCTATCTTTTTTACAGGATAGCTCAAAAGACGAGGGCTTACGTCGAAAGTCACGACGGGGCAAAACTCTACCGTCTCGGCATAGGCGACGTATCTCTTCCGCTTTGCGACGAAGTCATAAAGGCGCTTCACGAAGCGGTCGACGATCAGGCGAAAAAGGAGACCTTCCACGGCTATATGCCGGAGTGCGGCGCGCACTTTTTCAAGAGCGCGGTTGCAGGCTATTATCAACACAGGGGTGTAGAAATCGACGTTGACGAGGTCTTTGTTTCAAGCGGTGCCAGCGACGAGCTGGGCGACATTCTCGACCTTTTCGACAAGTCGTCCGACGCGCTCGTGATAGAGCCGGCATATCCCGCATACGTCGACGCCAACGTGATGGCGGGCAGGAAAATACAGCATCTCGCTTCGGGCAGAGAGGACGGATTTTTGCCCGTACCCGACGAGAATATCAGGGCGAGCCTTTTTTATATCTGTTCTCCCAACAACCCGACGGGAGCGGTCTTTACCAGGGAAAAGCTCAAAAAATGGGTGGACTTCGCCAACGAGAAAGGCGCGGTGATACTCTTCGACGCAGCATACGAAGCGTTTATCGAGGACGACGGTCTCCCGCACAGCATCTTCGAGATAGAAGGCGCGAGAACGTGCGCGATCGAGATATGTTCGCTGTCCAAGACGGCGGGTTTCACGGGCACGCGCTGCGGCTACACGGTGATACCCAAAGAGCTTGAAAGAGAGGGGATGAACCTCAACGCGATGTGGGTCAGAAACCGCACGACGAAGACGAACGGCGTTTCTTACATTCTTCAGAAGGGCGCCGCGGCAGTCTTTACCGAAGAAGGTCAAAGGCAGATAAAGGCGAATATCGCCGTTTACAAGCGCAACGCGAAATACCTCACCGACGCGCTCGACAAGCTCGGGATATGGTATTGCGGCGGCAAAAACGCTCCTTATGTCTGGATGCAATGTCCCAAAGGCATGAGCAGCTGGGAGTTCTTCGATTTCCTTCTCGAAAAGGCGCAGATAGTCGGCACTCCCGGCGAAGGCTTCGGCTCGTGCGGCGAAGGATATTTCAGATTCTCCACTTTCGGCAGTCCCGAGGATACCGAGACGGCGGCAAAAAAGCTGGTAGAGCTTCTTTCGGAATAACAGAGCGGACATACTGCCGCGAAACGGATTTCAATAAGCGACAAAAAAAGGCGTCTTAACGGCGCCTTTTCTTTTTTTGTCGTCAGACAATAGCGTTTGCAAAATTTTCCTGCCCGTGTAGATAAAACGTCAGATAGGTTTGAGTACGCCGCTTCCTTCGGATATGGTGCGGACGTTGCCGTTGTCGAATTTCACGACGTAGCAACCGCTTTGTCTGCCCGTTACCGTACCGTCTCCGAACACGGGATGGCGCACCCTGTCTCCGCCGAGATAGGTGCGGAAGTCGGGCACGGACGGATGATTCAGAGCGTATTCGCTCGCGCGTATGTATTCGAGCGCCGCGTGCAGATACTCGTCGGTCATCACTCCGCTTTTGTCGATCAGGGATTCGTCGATGTTGAAGATGAAACGGGAGGGCATCAGACGACCTTTCGTCTGCAAGTCGAACCCGTCGGAGTCGGTCAGATAAAGTCTGTCTTTGGCTCTCGTGAACGCGACGTAAGCGACTCTCCTTTCTTCTTCCATCTGTTGTTTGTTTTCTATCTTCTGCGACGGGAACAGTCCTTCGTTGAGAGAGCAGACGAAGACGCAGGGAAATTCCAGCCCTTTTGCGGTGTGCACGGTCATCAGCTTCACGCTCTGTTCCTTGTCCTCGGAGTCGGAGTTGGATATGAGCGCGACTGCGTTCAGATATTCTTCGGGAGTGACGTGTTCGCCGGCTTCGTCCACAAAGTCTTTTATCGCGGCTTTGAGTTCGTTGACGTTGTCGAGCCTGTTCTGATCCCCGCACAACATCAGATATTCTTCGTATCCGCTTTTTTTGAGAGCGAAGTCGAGAAGGTCGGAGACGTCGACGTCTGCCGCCTGCGCGCGGATGCAACCTTCCTCTATGACGTTGAGCAGTTTTTTTGCGCCCGTACCTGCGAACAGCGCGGAGTCGGCGAGCTTTGAGAAAGCCTGATAAAGCGTCAGGTTTTCGTTCTGCGCGAGCGCGGAGATCGCGGCAAGTCGCTTTTTGCCTATGCCCCGCGCGGGCACGTTGACTATGCGCGAGAAAGACAGATCGTCCTTGTAAACGAACATACGCAGATATGCGACCGCGTCCTTTATCTCCTTTCTCTTGTAAAATTCGACCCCGTTGTAGACGGTGTAGGGCACGCCGTATTTGAGGAAAGCGTCTTCGACGGAGCGGGACATATAGTTGCTGCGGTAGAGTACGGCGATGTCGCCGAGCGGGACGCCTTTTTCGTGCAGCGCGGTTATCTCGCCCGCGATGAATTCACATTCCTGCTGACGGGTAGCCGCGTGGAAGTAACGCGTTTTTACCCCGTTTTTTCTGACTGCGACGAGGTCTTTTTTTATTCTCTGCGTATTGTGGCGTATCAGGGAGTTGCCGACGGCGAGGATCTCGGGCGTCGAGCGGTAATTCTTGCCGAGGACGATCGTCTTTACCCCGCCGAACGCCTTGTCGAAGTCGAGAAAAAGTCTGATGTCCGCGCCTCTCCAGGTGTATATCGTCTGATCGGGATCGCCGACGACGAACATATTTTTGTTGAGGAGAGAGAGCATTTCGACGAGGGTGTATTCGGGTTTTGAGACGTCCTGAAACTCGTCAACCTGAATATATTCGAACTGTCTTTGCCATTTTTCGCGCGCGTCGTCGAAGTCGTAGAATATCTGCAGAGTGAAGAACACGAGATCGTCAAAGTCGAGAAAGTAATTTTTGCGTTGAAGCTCGAGGTATTTTTTGGTTATGAAATCAAGAGAGCCTTTTTCGTCCGCGCGCGGCAGTCCCGGCGCCGCGGTCTGACCCGTCGGGTCGCTGAAATAGGGGACGTAGCCGTTTTTGCCTTTGTATACTCCGATCGCGTCGAGACAGCTTTTGAAGTTGTGGTCCTTGAGCGTCAATCCGTTTTCTTCGTATATCTTTTTGAGCAGGGATTTCTGGTCTTCCTCGTCCATGATCAGGAAGTTTGACGGGTAATGCAGGCGGTGGATCTCCTCTTTGAGGATTTTGTTGCAGGCACCGTGAAAGGTAAGTATCCAGCCGCCGTCCTCGTCGGGCATATAGCGCAGGATGCGTTTTTTCATCTCTTTCGCCGCCTTGTTGGTAAAGGTGACCGAAAGTATGCGCGACGGAGCCACGCCCAGTACTTTTGCAATATAGACGTAGCGGGTGGTAAGCACTCGCGTTTTTCCGCTTCCCGCGCCCGCGACGACGCGGACGTAGCCTTCGGTCGACGAGACCGCGGTTTTTTGTTCTTCGTTGAGACCTTTGAGCAGGTCTTCGCAAATATCCTGCATTATTCCTCCGTTTTCGTCAGAACAATTATAACATTGCGAATAAATGTTCGCAAGAGGGAGAATGCGAACAAAACGTAATATCTGCGCGGGACAAGCAAAAACGGCAAAAAAAATCCCCCGTCCGACGAGGACGAGGAGAAATGGCGGAGCGTGCCGCGGGTCGTCAGACGTCTATCCGAACAGATAAGATATGAGCTGCCATATCCCGATCAGCGCTCCGACGGCTATCAGTACGAGCAGGGGTTTGAGCAGGTATTTTGCGAAAAATCCGCCCGTTCTTCTCTTTGAGGAGTAAAATTTGCGGCAATAATCTCTGACCGACGGGTCGAGATTTATCGGCACGCCGTAGACGTCCTTGTCCGACACCGCCAACGCGATCGCCGCGTCGGGGCAGGCTTCGAGACGTTTCAGATCGTCTGTCGGGTCGTAGCCGTCGACGGCGAAACAGGACGCTTTTATCAGGAGCGCGCGGACGCGGGAAGAAAACGGGTGACGCGACGTCAGCGTTTTCGCATAGTCGAGAGCCTCGGCGTAATTCTCGATCCGTATCAGTTCGTCGCCTTTCGCGACTGCGGAGAGCAGTTTTGCGTTGTCGAGGCACTTTTTGCGTATCGTATCGTATATGTCTTTGGTCTGCGCGTCGCAACAGGCGGTCAGTTTCGCGTAGTCGTCGAAAGCGGACAGATCGCCGGCAAACATCGCGAGTTCGGTCTCGCTTTTCGCGTTTACCGCGGCGAGAAGCCTCAATCTTTCGGCGGCGAACAGGTCGTCGGGAACGCCTTTGAGAAAGTCTTTCACCTTGAAGAATTCTGCGTTTGCAAGCGCTCTTTCCGCGGCTTTGAGTTTGTTCCCGACAAGGTCGGCGTCCGCGTCCGAGATAGTGCCTTGAGCGCGGTTTATGCAATACGTTTCGAGATTTTCGTCTGCGGCTTTTATGAATTCGCCGAGAGAAAGCGCGTCGACGCCTTCGGGGACCGAGCTTTTTTCCAGCCTGAAATACACAGAGCCGCAGTATTCGCAGACCATATAGCCGTCGCACGCTTTGAGCGTCGCGGCGCACGATCTGCACTTCATGTCAACAATCGTCATAAAAGACTCCCGTACCTATAAATTACTATGAAAAAGCGCGGTTGTCAATACCGAGGGCGCTTCAGCGACATTGACCGCATCGCGCACCGCGTCGTTTGCGGACTTAAAAATCGGGTATTTCGCAAAAGATATTGATTATGTATTCCGTTCGGGTTATATTATTACTTGGGGAGCATCCCGACTTGATAAACGAGGAAGGTTAAGTATGAAGAGATTTTGCGTTAAGACGGAGGCGGCGGTACCACGGGAATATACCGTGTGCGGAGACGGCTGGAGGATAAGCGTCCTCGAGAACAGACTGATAAGAGTCGAAACGGGCGAAACGTGCGATCTTCCGACGCAGTGCGTCTGGTACAGGAAGCCGCTTTCCGTGAAGTTCGACGTGAAAAAGCAAGGCAGGATCACGGTGATAGCAACTCGCGAAGCGGAGTTTTATTTCAACGCTTCGTCAAAGAAAATAACGGCGATAAAGCTCAAAGACGGTAGGGTCGTCAGGAATTTTTCGAGAGGCGTTTTGCCGGGCACGCGCCGTACCCTCGATATGACGGACGGCAAGGCGAGGCTCGGCAAGAGCGTCGTGTCGAAAAACGGGGTAGCGGTGCTCGACGACTCGCGATCTCTCGTGCTTAAAGACGACAAGATAGAGCAGAGAGGCAAGTGCAGCGACAAATATTATTTAGCTTTCGGCAACGATTACAGGGAGGCGATACGCGCGCTTTACCGGATTACAGGCTTCACTCCGCTCCTGCCCAGATTCGTGCTGGGCAACTGGTGGAGCAGATACAAGGCATATACGCAGGACGAATACGTCGGACTTATGCGCAAGTTCATTGACAAAAAGATACCCGTTACCGTCGCGACGATAGATATGGACTGGCATTGGGTCGACGTTATCCGACGCTTCGGCAAAGATGCGAAAGCGGTGCCGACGGACAACGCCATAGACAGAGTGGTATACGCGTCCATGCCGGGGTGGACGGGTTATAGCTGGAACACGGAGCTTTTCCCGGATTACCGCGCGATGCTCGACTACCTCAACGTCAACGGATTTAAGGTCACGCTCAATCTGCACCCCGCGCAGGGAGTCAGATTTTTCGAGGATCGCTACAAAGAGGTCTGCGGGATATGCGGCGTCGATCCCGCTTCGCGTGCCCCCGTGCCGTTCTCGCTTAAAAGCGAAAAATATCTTCAGGCATACTTCGACGTGCTGCACCGACCCTATCAGCACGAGGGCGTGCGCTTCTGGTGGATAGACTGGCAACAGGGCAGGAACAGCGACGTCAAAGGGCTCGATCCTCTCTGGGCGCTCAATCATTACCATACGCTGGATATGCGCGACGAGGGCAAGAGAGCGGTGATACTGTCGCGTTATGCGGGTATAGGCAGCCACAGGTATCCGCTCGGTTTCAGCGGCGACAGCGCCATGACGTGGAGAACGCTCGATTTCCAGCCGTACATGACGGCTTGTGCGACCAACGTCGGATATACCTGGTGGAGCCACGACATAGGCGGTCATCACAGAGGGTACAAGGACGACGAGCTTTATCTCAGATGGCTGCAACTTGGCGTATTCAGTCCGATCAACAGGCTTCATTCGACGAGCAACGAATTTATGGGCAAGGAACCGTGGAATACGAGCAAGGCGACGGAGCGGTCCGCGATCGACTATCTCAGGTTGAGGCACAGACTGATACCCTATCTCTATTCGATGAACAGACTGACGGCGACCGAAGGACGCGCGCTCTGCGAGCCGATGTACTATTCTTACGATTGCAAAGAGGCGTACAAGGCGAAAAACCAATACGCGTTCGGCACGCAGCTCGTCGTCGCGCCGATAACGCGCAGGACGGACCCGAAGACAAAGCTCGCGCATACGGCGCTGTGGGTGCCCGAGAACGAGATTTATACGGATATTTTCACGGGCAGGAAGTACGCGGGAGGTACTTACGAGATATACCGCGACGTCGAGGATTTTCCCGTGTTCGCGAAAGAAGGAAGCGTCATTCCGCTTTATAAGGACGCGCTCAACAATTCGCTCGCGCCCGACAAACCTCTCGAGATATGGATCTATGCGGGAGACGGCGGGTTCGAACTCTACGAGGACGATGGCGACAGTCTCGACTACGAAAAGGGAGCGTTCTGCACGACGTCGATCTCTGTCGGGAGATCGGACAAGCGACTCATCGTCAGACTTTCGTCGCACGGAGACCTTTCGCTGCTTCCGAAGGGCAGAGAGATCACGCTCGCGTTCCGGGACGTGGAAAAAGCTGTCGTCAGCGGCGGCGAAGCGAAGACCGTGGACGGGGAAGTGCGCGTGACTTTCGTCTACGACGGCAAGGACAAGGAGATCGTGCTCGACGACTGCGAGTACGACACAGGCAAACCGTATAGCGAAGAAGTGATAAAAACTGTGTCAAAATATCAGTGTCCGAACATTAAGAAATATGCGTTCTTCCGCTTCCTCGGCGGCGTTCTCGATTCGGGAGCCGGCATACCGTCGCGTTACTACGGACCGATAAAAGAAATTCAGAAGATGCGGACTTTCCTCGATTAGGAGAGTATATCCGGAAAGGGAAAACGGCTTATGGAATATTGCATATCGGATATCCACGGCAATTACGACCTGTTTTGCAGGCTTATGGATAAGATAAGTTTTTCGGACGCCGACGTCTTGTACGTCGCGGGAGATATCGTCGACAAAGGCGCTGACGGCATTCGGCTTCTCAAACTGTTGTTTTCTCTGCCAAACGTCAGAGTCGTACTCGGCAATCACGAGCACGTCTTTCTCAACTTTTATC
The DNA here is from genome assembly GCA_944383905.1 of uncultured Christensenellaceae bacterium. Lineage (GTDB taxonomy): Bacteria > Bacillota > Clostridia > Christensenellales > UBA3700 > Ornithoclostridium. The sequence goes on along the minus strand of CALWRI010000001.1, from coordinate 27,585 downwards.
ACAACCTGATACGAGAGTCGGACGACTACGAGCTCGTTCTCGACAAACTGAAAGGGTTTTTCGCCGACGGAGAGCTTCTCGATTGGGATACTGTGGGACAGCTTGACGATCTGCCGTATTATATCGAGACGGACGATTTTATCTGCGTTCACGCTGGATTGTCGGTCGAGACGGGAAAGCTGACTTCTCCGGGAAGCAATTCGATCAACACAATGATATACGACCGCGCGTTCAAGGAGCCGGACGTGTTGCCCGAGGGCGGGAAGTGCGTTTTTTTCGGGCACACTCCGACCTGGTACCTGACGGGAGGAAAGAGCGAGATATTGTTCTATCCCCGCAAGGGCGCGCCAAAGAACAGCCGCGACGTGAGAGATTACTGCAAGATACATCTCGATCTCGATACCTGCCTCACGGGCGTTCTCGGTTGCGTGGCGGCGGATACCTGCGAGTGTTTTTACGTTAAAGGAAGGTGATATGATGACTGACGTCGTAGCGGCTCTTATTTTTGAAAACGGAAAATTTATGATATGCCGTCGTCCGCCCGGCAAGAAGAGGGCTTTGCTTTGGGAATTCGTCGGCGGAAAAGTGGAAAAGGGAGAGACGAAGGAACAGGCGCTCAAAAGAGAGTGCAGGGAGGAGCTGGATGTTGAAGTCGACGTCGGAGAAGTATTCTTGTCCGTCGTCCACGAATATCCCGATCTGACAGTGCGACTTACTGTTTTTTGCGCAAGGATAACGCGCGGCGTTCCTCGCAGACTCGAGCACGTCGATATAAAGTGGATAACCCCTTTCGAAATAAAAGATTACGATTTTTGCCCGGCGGACAAAGACGTTCTGGCAAAGATAGCCGGCATAGAAAAAGAGGAGAGGGTGACCGCGCGCGGCTTTGATAATCTGCGTCAGGATTAACGCCAGCCCTCGTTTTTTGCATATAATGTCAAAACAAAGGGATTTTATCCGGTATTGACACAAATTCCCGCGGTTGATATAATGAAGACAGATAATCCGCGAAGGACGGATCTGTTGAGAGCTGAAGACAGGCAAAAAACCGCCGTGAAGGCTAAAAACGGGTCGTTTTAAGATCGTATAATATCAAAAATATGCAAAACAAGGAGGAGAAATTATGAAAGAAGGTTGGTCGAGAAGATGGAAAGCTCTGCTCATCTGGGCAAGCGGATATCTCAGTTTTATCGCGTATGCCGTGGTCGGCGGTTATACCATAGTGAAATCGGACGACGAAGAACTCAAAAAGACTGCAAAGCAGGCGTTCATCGTAACGCTCATTTTTACCGCGATTTCGATGTTTTTGTCACTGTATAACAATTTCGGCGGTATGGCGGACAACTATTATACTTCGGCAGGATATCAGGTTTACAGCATTTTGTTGCAGTTGACCAATATTGCAAAGATAGTGGTGTACGTCGTCTTCGGCGCGATAGCGTTTTTCGGAGGGAACGCAAAAGCCGTTCCTCATGCGGAAGAGAAGAAGGAAGAAGAAAATAAAGAAGAAGGAAAGATCTGATTCTGTCAGGGAGAGACAACAGCGGGCAGCCTGCGGGCTGTCCGCTTTTTATGCAAAAAGAAAAGCGGGGATAAAAGGCATCTCAAATTATAACTTTCAAAAAACGTGATTTTTCAACCGCCTTCACGATAAAAACGAGAGCGTTCCAAGACGCTTATGCAAGCGTGGATACGGGAGAAGGCGGAATAGATCCCGCAGCCGTCCTCGTAATTATGGACGCCAAAGAGGACGCAAAGATCAAGGATTTCACAAAACTTCAGACCGTCAACATATCCGTTACGGACGGAGAAAAACAAATTCAGACACAAGGGAAGGTCACTGTCAGACAGTCGTGGACGAAAAATACCGCGATTATGACAATCTGCGCGTGTACGGTTACGACAGCGACGGCAAACTCACCGATCTGAATGCGGAAAGAGACGGGGATTACCTCGTGTTCTCCACATACGGGCTGTCCGATTTCTTCGTCGTGACTCCGACGGATTATACGGGCTGGATAATCGGCGTCGTTGTCGGCGCGGTCGTGGTGCTGGCGCTTGCGGCGGGACTCGTCGTCATGATAGTAAAAAAGAGGGAGGCTTAAGACCATGGCAGGATTCATAGCGGGAATAGTGATAGAATGTGTGCTCGCGGCGCTCATTATCGTCGCAATGGTGCTTATCGGCACAAACAAACTGAAGATAAAGACCGCTTCGGCGGGAGAAGCCGAAGGCGTTACGTTCTCGTCGGGCGAACTGACGTTTTCAGATGCTTACAACGGACTTTCGGACGAACAACGCGAGTATCTCGAAAAGGTCAGGGCATACGCGATGTCCAAACCCGACGCGATCGAAAAACAAAACAAAATGAGCCTCAACGTCAAGACTGCGGGCAAGTCCATTGTCAAATTCAGGATACGCCACGGCGCGGCGGTCGCCTCGTATAATCTTGAAAACGATCTGCTCAAGGATTTCAGACGCGGCAGCGGCACGTCGTCGATAATCAGACACAAGGAGACCGAAGTCGTCCTTTCTGACGGGGTCGCCGCAGAGACCGCCTGCAATATGGTGGATCTGATGATGAAGCAGTTTGAAAAGGAGCGCGAGCTTGCCAAAGAGCGCCGCCGGGAAGCCCGCAAAGCGAGATCGTCCCAGGGGAACGAAGACGAAAATGAATAAGAAAAAAGAGCGACGAAAAGTCGCTCATTTTTTATGCAAAACGCCGAGCTTTGCGATGGCGGAGAAAGAGGGATTTGAACCCTCGCTACGGTATCCCGTACTACTCCCTTAGCAGGGGAGCCCCTTCGACCTCTTGGGTATTTCTCCATTGGTCGAAGCTCCGTATGCGTTGATTGCAACGATTATATTATCATAAACCTGCCGCATTGTCAAAGCATTTTGCACATTTTTATGCGAACGGGATAGGGCGATAAAAGAGAGCGCGGAAAAACGGTAGACGTGCGCTGACAACTTGAGTCGTGTCCGGGAAAAGGAACGCATCGGGCGCTTCAAAGCATATTATGTGGCGTCGCAAATGCGACAAAGGAGTATACAATGGACGGAATCATGGAAAATCAGACTTGCCCTACCACGGGCTACCAGGCGGCAACCGTTTGCGTGCCCGTAACTGTCACCCCGTTTGTAAACGCGGGAGCGACCGTGACGAAATGTTGCGGCGAAGCGGTCGTTGTACCCGGCAGACAGATATGTTCGGGCATGAAGAACGGCACTTGTTCTTTCACGCTTTCACAGAATATCTGCGTTGCTGTGCCTGTGGAATTCGGCGCAAGCGCGACTGTCGGGGAGGCGTTTGTCGACTGCCTTGGCGCTTCGGCAAGCGATATATGCACCGAATGCAACATTGCGCCTGTCGACGTAAATCCGCTCGCAACGGACAAGATTTGAGATGGCGGAAATGAAAGGATGCGGATGTGAAGATCTTGCCGTATGCGTTAAATCGTTTGAAGAGCAGGCAGAAGTAAGCGCGCCTTTGTCCGTTCGCATTGACGCACGGATAGGCGACGTTGAAATGTGTTGCAAAAGTGAGCCAACACTCGTAACGACTGATTGCGGTGACGGTTGCAAACTGCTTGTGATCCAAAGACTCAATCTGCGGATACCGATGAAATACGAGGCATCCGTTGTCGCCGAAAAGTCGGATATAACCTGCGCAAAAGATTGCTGAAACAACGGGACGGATATATTCCGTCCTTTACATATTTTTCGCGTCCGTGTTTGTAAAATTTCAAAATGCGAGCTTGTATTTTATTGAGAAGTGCACTTATATATTCCACTCGAAAGCATAATTAAAGACCACCGGAAAAGAGTATTACAAGGCGATAAAATTATCAACGAGTCAAGGGAAGCACAATGCGTTTATTGCGTTTATGCTCAACATTATCATGAACGCAGTCTGCGATGTGCTCTAAACGCACGAACGTCAGAATCATATCAATGCGCAGGCTTCTGCGCTTTTCGGAATTATGCAAGGTTACCCGGTGACGGCAAAAGAGCTTATGGACAAGCCTGGACTGAAATCGAGATACGGTTTTAGAAAACACTATATCGCGCTGCGATAGAAGCAGAACTTGTCAATATGGCTCAATCCGACAAACCGACGAGCAGGAATCATAGATTTCAAGTTGTGAGTTTTACCTGGTATTTTTATAAAATCCGACAAACCTATTTAATTCCTGAAAAAAATATGATATAATCAAAATCGATATTGTTTTTGCAATAACATGCAAAAAAAGTCGCCTCTGTAGGCGACAGCCCAAAAATCATGGGCGGGTAGTGTAGTATTTATTTTAACTTGACATTGTAATTTCGTATGGATACTACATTTATATGATAACACACAAAAAGGGGGACGTCAATAATTATGCCTAAAATCAACAAACAATACGCTCTTGGATTGGATCTCGGTACCGGTTCGGTCGGCTATGCCGTTATAAACAGTGACTATAAGGTTGTAAAAGTCAACGGAAAGCACGCGTGGGGATCGGTATTGTTTGACAATGCACAGACTGCAGAACAGCGCAGGATGTTCAGGAGTTCCCGCAGAAGGCTTGCTCGCAAAAAAGAAAGAATAAAACTATTGCAACGGCTTCTCGGATCAATGATTGAAAAAATCGACAACGGTTTTTTTGTCAGATTGAAAGACAGTTCTTTGCAACGCGGTGATGGAGATTTTTTCAGAACGAACAGATATAATCTGTTCGACGGAGATATTACAGATAAAGAATTCTACAAGCAAAATCCAACGATCTATCATTTGAGGCACACGCTTATGACTTCAGATGAGAAAGCGGATCCGAGGATGATTTATCTTGCATTGCACCATATCGTAAAATACAGAGGGCATTTTCTCGTTGAAGGTCAGAGTATGGACGCGGCGTGTTCTGATCTTGAAAGTGCTTTGTGTAGTTTTTTCAAAATAATAGAAGATAAAGGCAACGATTTGCACTATCTTGACAAGACGGAGAAGTTGGCGGAAATACTCAAAGACAAAACGATGTCGCGAAGCGCACGTCGGGAAAAAGCGATAGAATTGTTTGAAGACAGCGGATATAAAAAATACATAAAAGTATTTGCGGGAGCTGTACTTGGCTATAAAGTCGGACTTGCGGAAATCGTTGCTCCAAAAGATGACTTATCGAAAGAAACGATAGAGAAAATACAGGACGAAAACGGCAGAGACGTCACTTTCAGTTTCGCAAGTTCGGATTATGAAGAAAACGAAGCGGATTATCTTGCCGCAGTGCAGGATAAAGACGACGTCTTTTACAGTTTAAAAGAAGTTTACATGGCGGTAATGTATGACGAAATACTTCGAGGTAAAAAGACGATAAGCGAGGCGATGGTAGATCGTTACGAAAAACATGCCAAGGATTTGAAAGCTTTGAAAAATGTATTTGCTTCGAATATGACGAAAGAAGAATACAAAGATTTTTTCACGAGGAACAAAGAAGTAAATTATGTCAGATATATAGGAGACAGGAGCAAAGGCTGGTTTAAGGACAGGGTCAACGCGGAAGATCTCTGCAAGCGTGTCAAGCAAATCCTTGAAAAAATGCCCGACAGCGAAGAAAAAGAGTACTGTATCCGTGAAATCGCAAAAGAAGATTTCTTGCCTTTGATTAATTCCGTATTGAACGCATATATCCCTTATCAGTTCAACGAGAGAGAACTGATTTATATACTTGAAAAACAAGGCAAGTATTATCCCGAACTTGTAGAAAACAAGGAAAAAATCATTGCCCTGCTCAATTTCCGCAGACCTTATTACGTCGGGCCGCTCAAAGGCGACAAATTCGGATGGTGCGAACAAAAGATCGAAGGCGAGGTTACGCCGTGGAATTTTTATGAAAAGGTGGATACGTCTACGCTTGAAGAAAAGTTCATTACGAGAATGACCTCAAGATGTTCGATATTCGAAGACGAAGAAGCATTACCGCGCAATTCAATTTTATATCAGGCATTTACAGTGCTGAACGAACTAAACAAGATCAGGATAACAGGCAAAGGTGTTATTCCTGTTGAATGGAAAAGGGTATTGTTTGAAAATCTGTGCTGTAAAAAGAAAAAAGTTACTAAAAAAGACATTGCAATTACTCTATACAGATTTTTTAACGAGCCTGTCAACGCGGATATGATAGAAGGCATGGCAGAAGACAGACTTACGTCGACCATGGGAACGCTTTGCGATTTCAGACGGTTGCTCGGAGACGATTTTAACAAAGAAAACATCGACGTATATGAAGAAAGTGTGCGTATTCTTACAATTTTTGAGGACAAAAAGGCAAGAATAAGCAGATTGAAAAATCAGAGGGCATATACCGAAGATCAGATAAATAAATTGGCAGTTTTACATTATACGGGATGGGGCTCTTTTTCTCGGAAGGTTATATGCGGAACGTGTGGCAATGACGGGAATAATTTGCTTGAAATTCTATACGATACCGACAAAAATTTCAACGAGATCCGCTATGATAAACAGCTTGGATTTGCAGAACAGTTGAACGTCGAGAAAAATGAGATAGAGAAGTACAGCATAAACGACGTAAAAAATCTACGCTGTTCGCCTGTCGTCAGGCAGTCGGTCTGGAATGCGCTTCGGGTGGTCGAAGAGATCTGCGACATTATCGGCAACGAACCCGAAAGCATTTACATTGAGACCACTTTTGAAGAAAAGACGAAAAAGCCCGTCAGTTCACGCGTGCAAAAATTGAAGGAATTATACAAGAGTATAAGAGACGACAAGTATTTCAATCAAGAGTGCGATGACAAACTTCAATCTATGGACAATCGTGACAGATTGGATAAGGACAAGCTGTATCTTTGGCTTTTGCAACTCGGCAGATGTATGTACAGCGGCGAGATTATCGATATAAATTCGATCAACGATTGCCAGATAGACCATATAGTTCCGAGATCGGTGGTGTCAAACGACAGCCTGAACAACAGAGTTCTCGTCAAGACTTCGGCAAACCAGATCAAAAAAGGCAGGCTGGGTATGGATGCGGATATTGTTGAAAAAATGAACGGCTTCTGGCAATATCTGTATTCTAAAGGATTTATTGGCAGCGAAAAACTTAATGCTTTGAAAAAAACGCATTATGACGAAGAAGATCTTGCGGGATTTATCAACAGACAACTTACCGACACAAGTTATACTGTCCGGCTTGTGAGAGAATTGCTTGTCAGGCGTTTTCCTAATTGCAGAATAAGCGGTATAAGGCAATCTTTGAATCATTCGATGAGGATGAAGTATGCGCAGGAAGGAAAGGGCGGATTTTACAAAATACGCAGTCTCAACGATATGCACCACGCAAAGGATGCATATCTCACTGCGGTTTTGGGACAATTCAGAAGTAAAGGTTGCCCTTCTTGGGGGAGTATTTGCAAGACATATCTTTCAAATCGGGAAAATGTAGACTTTAAGGACGGAAAAGCCGTAGAAAAAGCCCGCAACGGCATTATTCTCGGGTTGTTTGAAAAGCATCAGAATATAAGCTCTGACGGAGAGGTCATCTGGGACGAGCCTTTCCGCAAAAACGTTTTCAATACGATGGCATCAAATGATTGTATCGTCGTTAAAAAGCTCAAGAGACGTGCTAAATCTGAATTTTATAATCAGACGCTTGTAAGTCCTCGTTCCGGAGCGAAAAAGATGTTGCCGCAGAAGTATCGCAACGGTCAACCTATGCCACCCGAAGTTTACGGGGGCTACACTTCATGTAATCCGGCTTATTTTGCAATTATAGAACATATTGAAAAAGGCAAAAAGAAGCATTCTTTTGCGGAAATACCTGTAATTACGGATTGTGCGGGCAAAGTGGATGAATATATAAAAGAAAACTTCGGGAAAGATGCCAAGGTATTAAAATACGTCTATAAATTTCAACTGATAGAGTATAAAGGACAATTATGTTATATAACCGGTTCAATGGAATTAAACAACGCATGTCAGCTAACCGTACATAAAAAATATGAAAAGTTATTGTGGCTTGTTGATCAAGGCAAAAACGAAGAAATAAATGTCAATTTTAGTATTTATGCTCCTCTTATTGCCGAGTTTTTATCATACTATGCAACAAAATTGAGAAAACACTATCCGATTGTGGCAAAATTTGCGGACGTGATAGAATGGATCAAGACGGAAAAATTGCAATCTATGACGGCAGACGAACAAATAGATTTATTGAAGAAAATGATGACATTGACCGCACCAGGACCCGGTATAATAAGATTGCAAACGAATGCAGGAAAAGAAGAGCCGTTCGGAAGATTGAGTTTTAATATTTATCCCGACAAGGCAGTTTGGATATTCCGCTCGATAACGGGCTTGAGAGAAAATTCGCATAATGGAGTATGATTTATGGGGTGGCGCGCAGTAATAGTGGATTCGCCTTGTAAAATCAGCGTGAGCGGCAATTATCTGATAATACGTTCAGAAGAAATAAAAAAGATTCATCTTCCCGAGGTGTATTATCTTATGATTGCCTGCTCCTCGATAAACATAACCGGTGTCGCGTTATGTGAACTTGCCAGAAGGAAAATCAAAGTGATTTTTTGTGATGAAAAACGCAATCCTTATGGCGAATTGACAAATTATTACGGTTGCTTTAATTGTGCGAAGAAGTTGAAAATGCAGATTGAGTGGAATAAGGACGTGATAAGTTCTGTCAATACGGCGATACTTGCTTCAAAAATTACCAATCAGGCAAGATTGTTGAAAAAATACGGATTTGACGAAAGGGCAGAAATTATAGAGGATTACGTTTCGGAAATAGAATTGAATGACACTACGAATCGAGAAGGGCATGCAGCAAAAGTCTATTTTAACACGCTTTTTGGAAAAGAATTCAATAGAAACAAATCAGATGATATCAATGCCGCGCTAAATTATGGTTATAGCATTATATTGTCGGATATAAACAGAGCGGTTGTATCTTGTGGGAGACTAACGCAGATTGGGATCAATCATAAAAACGAGTTCAACGAGTTCAATTTGTCTTGTGATCTGATTGAGCCGTGGCGTGTGATAATAGACGAATATGTATACAACCAAGGAAAAAGGCGATTTGACAAAAATTATAAATTCGAGTTGGTCGGGTTGTTGAATAAGCGTGTTCAGTACGACAGAGATTATTCTTTGCACGACGCGATAAACGTCTATGTGAAAAACGTGATCGATTGCCTTGATCGGGGAAATTGCGAAAAACTATTGCTATACGATTTTATATGAGCGCGTACAGATATATGAGACTTTTACTGTTTTTTGATTTACCCAGAGATACAGCTGCAGAACGCGGCAATGCTGCCAGATTCAGGAAGGATCTGCTCAAAGACGGGTTTTTGATGTTGCAAGAATCTGTTTACTGCAAACTCGCTATAAATTCGACTGCGGTTGACTTGATCAAGGGTAGAATAAAACGGTATATGCCAAAAAAGGGGAGCATAATGATGTTGACTGTGACGGAAAAACAATTTGAGTCAATGGATATATGTTTGGGGGATTTTGCAACCAACGTGCTGGACAATGACAAGAGATTGGTGATAATATGATATTAAGGTTGTATAATTGTGACAATGCGACTGTGGATTTGAGAGAAAATGTCGCTGTTCTGGAATTGGCAAGGCATGAGATTTTCATGAACGTCCTGCTGGATTTTACAGAGCAGGTTTTCCCGGCACGGGAACTTGCCGTTGACAGCGGCAAAGACTTGCTTGATAGCAATGATATTATATGCATAAGAGACTATCTTGATTTGTCGCTGAACAATAAGACGCTTTTGAATAAATTGTATAAATATATTGACAGCACCGTTTTTTCAGATCCTGAAGAACGTATGAACCTTGAAAACTTAATTTCTCGGCTTAAACAATATTTTCTTGATGTGTTGCGATGTCTGAATGTTGATTTGGACGTTTCGCCGGAAACCGATGTTAAAAATATTTGTGCGATGATCGGATTGGTGCCGTTTTGTGCAGAAGAAGGCATTGCGGCAAAATTGGAACAATATATAACAATTTGTGCGGAGTTGAAATTGTGCAAAGTGCTTGTTCTCGTTCAGGTTAAAGCATATTTGAGCAGTGAAGAACTTGAAATGATATATCGTTGTGCATTGAGAAACAGAATTGGGTTGATTTTGGTGGAAAGTGTACATAGAGAAGGAAAATTGTTTTCCGAGAAGAAAATTTTTATAGATGAAGATTTTTCTGATATAATCTTCTAAACGCCGTGCGAAGTTGCCGGAATTGACAAATCTGTTGCTTTTCCCTCTGTTTGAGGTTTTAGAGCATTGTAATTTCGTATGGATAAAAAACAAATGGGCGAGACTATATCGCTGTCGTTCTGTTTTAGAGCATTGTAATTTCGTATGGATAAAAAACCGCTTCCCGTGCTGACAAAGAGCATAGCAGTTTTAGAGCATTGTAATTTCGTATGGATAAAAAACGCCGAGCAGTCACCTGTGTTCGTAGCCGCCGTTTTAGAGCATTGTAATTTCGTATGGATAAAAAACGAATGATCGACTTCATAATCGTAAGAGCGTGTTTTAGAGCATTGTAATTTCGTATGGATAAAAAACTATACCGAGTACCTGCGCGAGCGTCTCGCTCGTTTTAGAGCATTGTAATTTCGTATGGATAAAAAACGTTTGAGATAGACGACGAATATTACGAGGCGTTTTAGAGCATTGTAATTTCGTATGGATAAAAAACATCAACCATGAACTGAGGCGTAGTCGTACTGTTTTAGAGCATTGTAATTTCGTATGGATAAAAAACCTCATTTCTCCACCAATCAGAATGGATTTGTTTTAGAGCATTGTAATTTCGTATGGATAAAAAACTTGCTTCAAGTACACAACGACCAGCCCATTGTTTTAGAGCATTGTAATTTCGTATGGATAAAAAACGATCAAGATCAGAATCATGAAGCGGAGAGAGTTTTAGAGCATTGTAATTTCGTATGGATAAAAAACTATTCCGTTTTACGTTCAAGAGGTCTATCCGTTTTAGAGCATTGTAATTTCGTATGGATAAAAAACAGATTTTTGTGCCTCTGAAGCTGAAAAAGTGTTTTAGAGCATTGTAATTTCGTATGGATAAAAAACTCATACACACTACCGTTGCTAAAACGATACGTTTTAGAGCATTGTAATTTCGTATGGATAAAAAACAAAACACGATACACAAAACGAGTGCCTGTCGTTTTAGAGCATTGTAATTTCGTATGGATAAAAAACCGGGGATGTTGTTCCCTATGTAATGCACTTGTTTTAGAGCATTGTAATTTCGTATGGATAAAAAACGTCAGGATCGCCTTCCCGGACGGGTTGTATGTTTTAGAGCATTGTAATTTCGTATGGATAAAAAACCGATAATCCGATCGGCAAGTATGTCGCAGGGTTTTAGAGCATTGTAATTTCGTATGGATAAAAAACCAAAACCCGTCGAAGACTGGTTCTCTGATAGTTTTAGAGCATTGTAATTTCGTATGGATAAAAAACCATAATTCCTTGCCGCGCTTATCTCTTGTAGTTTTAGAGCATTGTAATTTCGTATGGATAAAAAACTTAATATTTTTGATTATTCGGATCGTACCCGTTTTAGAGCATTGTAATTTCGTATGGAAAACTAATAAAAAACACCTGTATTTCGGTGTTTTTCTGCGTGGGTGGAGACAACAGGGGCTTTTGCTTGCGCAAAAATAAAACGCAAAGAGGAATGAAGCATAAGGCGTGACTTATTGCTTGCGTTTTATGAACCGCGCGCATTTTAAGTTTACTAATATGCGATTGTTATTTATGCGCGCGATTAAACTTCCGGGTCTACAAAAAAAGAAACCAAAACCGACATATACGATTTTGGTTTCTTTTGGTGGAGACAACAGGACTTGTAAGGAGCGCTGCTGCGCGACGGAATAGCGAGGAGCCAGCCCACATAAGCCATGCTTAACGACGAGCGTCACTAATTCGGACTATCCGGTTTGTCGACACCCGAGGCGGCGCAGCAAAAAACGACGTAAAAAAACAGGCAAGAAATCTTGCCTGAATTTTTTGCGGCTAATCTGCAAGCCGCCAAGTGGTGGAGACAACAGGACTTGAACCTGTGACCTCATGCATGTCAAGCATGCGCTCTAACCAACTGGGCTATGCCTCCACGCGAGTAATGCGATTATAGCACAAGTATGCCGCTTATGGCAAGGATTTTTAAGGGGTTTGTTGAAAATTAGAAGATGCAGAAAAATATTATAAATAAATTTGTGTATATATTATGCTGAAATGTTCGATTAGTGGACGGGCGTTATAAACGTTATTGAAAACGCGCGCGCATTATGTTAAGCTGATAGAAGAAGTCACAACAGCGATGTTTTTCTCGGTATTATACCGTTTGCGAGGTAAGATATGGCAGATGTTATCGATAAATATGTGTCAATTGTCCCCGATGTCAGGCAAAAGAGACTTCAGAGGGAAAATTTCAACGTATTTTTTCATTACGGGCTCAATACTTTTACGGGAAAAGAGTGGGGCGACGGAAAGGTCGATCCGAGTGTGTTCGATCCTGACCGACAGAATACCGATCAATGGGTGAAGACAGCAAAAGACGCTGGAGCTTACGGAGTTATACTGACCTGCAAACATCACGACGGATTTTGCCTGTGGCCAACGTCTACCACTTCGTACAACATATCTGCAACTCCTTATAAAAACGGCAAAGGGGACGTTGTAAAAGAGGTGAGCGAAAGCTGTGCAAAATACGGCATGAAATTCGGAGTATATCTTTCTCCTTGGGACAGAAATCACCCCGCATATTCTACGCCTGCGTACAATGACGTATATTGCACGCAGCTTACTGAGCTTCTCAGTAATTACGGCGACGTGTTCTGCGTGTGGATGGACGGCGCGTGCGGCGCTTATATGGACGGCAAAGAGAAACAGGAATACGACTGGGACAGATATTTCGCTTTGATAAGAAAGCTTGCGCCGAACGCGTGCATAAGCAACTGCGGACCTGACGTAAGGTGGGTCGGAAACGAAGGCGGATTTGCACGTGAAAGCGAGTGGAACGTCGTACCGAAGTTCGCATACGATATCCAGACGATAGAGGACAATTCTCAAAAAGCAGACGACGGAAAGTTCGCCGAAAAAGGTGCGGACGTCGTTTTTTCGGATCTCGGCAGCAGAAAATTTCTGTCCCGATACGACAATTTTATCTGGTATCCCGCAGAAGTAGACGTATCGGTGCGTCCGGGGTGGTTTTACCATAAGTCGCAGGACAATATGGTCAGGAGTTTAGATTCATTGCTCAGAATATATTATACGTCTGTCGGAGGGAACTCGTTGCTGCTACTCAATTTTCCTCCTGACAGACACGGACTTATACATGAAAACGACGTAAAGCTTGCAAAGGAATTGGGAAAACATATTGACGATAGCAGAAAACAATTGCTTGAGATCAAGGAAATAAAAGCCCCGTTAGCGGAAAAAGGGCATGATCCCGCGTGCATGACAGAGGATCTTTATGACAAAAAGACGGGTGATCCGCTATCTTATTACACTCCGGCAGAAGAAAACGGGATTTACAGCATAGAGATAAGGTTGTCGGAGAAAAAGAAAGTCAACCGCGTAAGGATAGCAGAGAACACCGCGTTTTCTCAAAGAATAGAAAAATTCGAGATTTATGCGGATAACGGGAGAAAACTAAAAAAGGTTTACGAAGGGAGTACGGTAGGTTACAACAGGATATGCGTATTTCCGAAAGCGGTATTAACAGACAAGTTGACGTTAGTCATATCAAAGTGCCGTAAAAAGCCGTACATAGAGTTTCTGGGCTTATACGAAGACAACGGAGTAGTTATAAGAAAACCTCGGTTTTTCAGATTGAAACAGTTTATACACGAGAGATCTTATAAATGGTTTATAGAAAAAGAGAACAAAAAGTATTGCAAGAAATAACCGTGCCCGTGTAGATTAACAATATCAATATAAGGAGAGCAGCAGTGATAAAAATAATACCCGCGCCCAAAAGCGTTATTGAAAAAGAAGGAAGCGTTGCCTTCGGAAAACATATGAAAATTTCAGGAGAGTTCGGAGAAACGTTGAAATTCGCAACGCATGCCGTAGCTGAGACAGAAGGCGGAGAGGGATGCGATATGACGTTTATCAAAGACGGAGACGTTGCATCGGAAGGTTACCGTATCGTGGCGGAAAACGGCAAAATCAGAGTTTTCGCCTCTACAGAAAACGGTGCTTTTTACGCGTTGATGACATTGTTGCAGCTTGCCGGGAAAAGCGGAAAAGTGCCTTGCTGCGAAATAGACGACGCTCCTGCTTATGCCTACAGAGGTTTTATGCTTGACAGCGCAAGACATTTCTGGGAGGTAAAAACCGTAAAAAAGTATCTTGATCTGATGGCAAGACTCAAGATGAACGAATTTCATTTTCATCTCACCGACGATCAGGGCTGGAGAGTTGAAATAAAAAAATATCCTCTGCTTGCAGAAAAAGGAAGTATAAGGAGAAATACGCAGCTTGCGTTGTACGGTTACAACTCGGGCAGTGAACTGCATGACGACGAAGAATACGGCAGAGGTTGTTATTATACGCAGGAGCAGCTGAGGGACATAGTTGAATATGCCGCAGAAAGGCACATAGAGGTTATTCCCGAGATAGACATGCCGGGTCATATGGTCGCGGCGATAGCTTGTTATCCGCAACTCTCCTGTACGGGCGATCCGACGGAAGTTTCTACCCGTTGGGGAGTTATGGACAATATACTGTGTTGCGGCAAAGACGGGGTCTTCGCGTTTGCAAAAGATATCATCGACGAGCTTTGCGATATCTTCCCGGGAAGATTTTTTCATATAGGAGGCGACGAGGTTCCAAAAAAGAGATGGAAAGAGTGCCCGAAATGTCAGGAAAAAATCAAAAAAGAAGGATTGAAAGACGAAAACGCTTTGCAGGGTTATTTCAACAACGAGATAGCCAAATATCTTAAGAGCAAAGGCAAGCGTATGATAGGTTGGAACGAGATCCTGGATGCGCAGGATATAATGGACACGGATATCGTAGCTCAATGGTGGGTAAATCACAGCGCGGGGAACTCACAGGAGAAGAAATGGATGTCAAAGGGAGGCAAAATAATAATGTCGCCTGTAAGTTACGTCTATATGGATCATCCGTTTTATATGCGACCGCTCAAAAAGACGTATTCGACCGATGAAAAATTGCTTGGAAAGCATGCGGGGCAAAACGTACTCGGCATGGAGATCCCGCAGTGGACGGAATATATACGTTGCGAGAAAAAACTCGACATGCTCACTGTGCCGAGACTGATAACGTTTTCGGAAGTATGCTGGACGGCGACGGAAAGAAAGGATTATCGCGATTTTGAAAAAAGGCTCGAGGGTGCGAGAGAATATTTCGGTTCGCTCGGATGTCCTGTCTGTCCGCAATATCTTTACCGTGGAGGATTGCGACCCTGGTATGCTGTCACAAACGCGCTGAAACATGCTTTATGGTATAAAGACGTGGATTACGAGTGGAAAATCGTCAAGGACAGGCTGTAAATACGTAGGAGTGAACCGACTGAACTCGGATAAAAATACCTGACTTGAATTATATTCAAATGTGTGATAAAATATATTAAAATCTGACAACTCATAAATGTGCGAAATGCAGTAGGGGAGCTTATGAAGAAAAACAAAGGGTTGATAATTTTGATATCCGTGCTGGGAGTTATAGTGCTCGTCGTAGGATCGTTTGCTGCAGCGTTTGCGCTGAGTAAAGTGGAGGGCACACCGAGTACGGAAGTATGGGAGGCGGATATGGAATACGATATAACCGATACGTTCATGTTGCAAAAGACTCCGGGGGAGGATTTTGTCATTCTCAATCTTACCGATATTCAATACAGCGACTTTCTCGATATAGGCAAGAGAAAATATACGGAGCAGACGATCACGGAACTTGTCGAGCGCGTACAGCCCGATCTGATCACCATGACGGGAGATCAGATATGGACGCCGTTTGTCAGATTTTCGATCGACGATCTGATCGAGTTTATGGACGGGTTCGGGATTCCGTGGGCGCCAATCAACGGCAATCACGACGGAGAAGGCAACGTGGATCTCAATGCGGCGGCGGAGAAGTATGCCGCTTCTGAACACTGCTTGTTCAAGAAGGGTCCGGGCAATATCGGAGGAGTGGGCAATTATGTCATCAACGTGATGGAAGGCGACGTGATAGCTGAATCTCTGATAATGATGGATTCGGGAGCCGGCGCGAATTTTGTGGGAATGTCGGAAGAAGACAAGATATATTCCTATGAGCTCAACGACGATTTCGAGATAGAATACGGCAAGGACGGCAAGCCTGAAACGCGTCAGATAGGGCACAATTACGACTATATCAAACCCGCGCAGATAGAGTGGTACCGCTGGTGCGTAAGAGGCGCTGCGGCATACAATGAGTCAAAGGGCGCACCCGCACCCGAAAGCGCGCTGTTCATACACATCGCTTTGCCGGAATATTATATCGCTTATTGCGAATATCTTTTGAGCGGCAAGAGCGAGGAATACGGCTTTTTCGGAGAGATGAGGGAGGACGTTTGTTGCAGCAAGAAAAACAGCGGGATGTTCGACGCGATAAAGGAAGAAGGCGGCACGAAATTCGTGTTTGCGGGACATGATCACGTCAATTATTATTCGCTGATCTATGAAGGAGTCAGGCTGACTTACGCATTGAAGACGGGCGACAGGTGTTATGCCGACGACGACGCAAACGGCGGCACCGTGTTCACGATCGGGGAGGAAAGGACGGTCAGACACGAGTTTGTAAATATCGACTGAAAACGCGGGCGCCGCAAGGCGTCCCTTTTTTTCGTGCAAAGCTGAAAAAAGTGGGACTTGCCCAGATCCTGATTTTATGTTATAATGATAAAAAACTTTTGATGAGGTACAGATGAAAAAACTGATATGCACCGCGGTCGTTGCGATAACGGCACTCTTTTCGCTCCTGGCATTTGCCGGTTGCAAAAAACCTCCGAAGATCACGGTCGAGAACGAATATCTCGGGACGTCGGACGAAAGCCTCAAGGTCGAAGGCATGAGCGCTTATGAGATGTTTGCCGAAGCTTATTCGAATTGGCTTGCGGAAGACGGTTATCGGAGAGAGGCGGAGATTGCTTTCAGTCTGTTTATCGCGTCAAACATAGTGGGGACGAGATCTGCGCTTATAAATAATATTGTCGAGGGAGACAGGATATACTCGCAGGAGATGTCCTTCGGCGACGGATTCGCAAAGGGAATGACTTATGCGAGCAAATATTATTTCGACGGGACGGACGCCTATTATCTCAAAAACGAGAACAAAAAGGATGTTGCATATTCCGACGGAAAATTCACGGTCAAAAACTGGGGAGAGTTTACTCCTTACAACGACGACGTCGCGGCGCAGAACGCTCTCGTAGGGAAGCGCTGGACTGTCTACAACACGACCGACGACTCCTTTCTCGCTTCGTCTCACAACGACAGCGTTTACAAGGTGAACGACACATATTATTTCACGATCGTCATAGACTGCGGCACCGAAGCGCTTGCCGGCGTTCAGGCGGATATGAAAACCGAATACGTCAGAAACATGGAGGCAACAGCCTCGAGCTTCTGGATGGAGAACACGGTGATAGACGTCGCGGTCAGATACGTCGACGGAAAGCTTCGTTTTACGGAGTGGCTGAGAAAGGAAAAGTACGGCGGAAAAGCAAGAGACCTTATGGACGTTACCTGTGAGGAAACCTGTTATGAGAAGTTGTTTTACGACAACTGTGGGATAGAGGACGACGATTTGCTCAACCTTGCATGAACAAGACGATCGAAGCCCGCCTCACGGCGGGCTTTTTCGTGCGCTGTGATTGACGGAAAAGCCGCAAAGAGCGTTATGAGTCCGCTTTGGATACAAATCAGGATATGTCTCGTATAAACAGGGGTTCGCAAAGCGCTTTTTGGAAACGGTCGTTAACCTTGCGAGAACGGACTGCCGCCCGCACGGCAACGACAATAAGCACGGCAGCAGGCAGCCGTTGCCGCAACGACAGTTTGCGCCAACACGATGTGAACGGCTGACGTAATGACGTGAAAAAAGGCGGTTTGCGAAATGCAAACCGCCTTTCGGTGTCATTGTTTATTCAAACTTGAATTCGAATATTTCATAATAACCGTCTGCGTTTGTTCCGCACGTTATATAGCCTGCAAGTTCTTTTGAAGTTTCCCCGTAGAGATTGTAGGCGAGATAATATTCTCTGTCGCTGTTTTTCAGTTTGAAATACAGTATCGTGCGTCCGCCCGCGACGTATTCGGATATGATGAAGACGTTGCTTTCCGCGATTTCGTTCTGCAAAGTGTTGTATACCGCAAACGTATCGCAACCCGCAATCACGGAATCACGGATCACGCTGTTCATTTCCTCGTTTGCGAGCTGGTTGGAACCGTCTCCTGTCAGGCTTTGCAGTTTAATGCCTGTCGAGTAGGAGTAATTTGCGTTCGCTACGACGGAGCTGAAAGTGAAGTCGGATGCGGGATCGGATTCGGATACCGACGAATACGAGAATTTGCCCTGGGTTGAGTAAGAGGTATAACTCATTTCGCCGACATCGACGTTGGATGCGGAGACTGTGCCGCTCACCGATATATCGCGCAGACCTTCGGACGAATATCTGTCGTAGACCGCCCGTGCCTGATAATCGGAGGTCCTGAACGTGTTTTGGACAAATTCCTGCAAATGATCGGCATAGGTTCCTTCGTCCCAGGACGAGAGGTTTGCTTTTTTCACGTCGAACAGGGACGTAGCGTATACCGAAACGGGAGCGCGGAACGGGGACTCAGGAGTCTTCGAGACGTAATCCAGATCCTTGTACGTTCCGATGAATTTGAGCGCCGGAGGAGTGACCTCTTCAAATTTCGAATCGGGCGAATAAACTTTTGACGGGTCGAGAAGATCTACGATCTGCCAGCTCATGATCTTGTTGTCGAGACCGCTGAAGATCTCACCGATGGTAAGACTTCTGTCAACACTGTAAGTGCTGCTCCAATCCACACTGACGTATTCGTCCGATCCGATCGTCCTGACTTGGGGATAATACAAGTTTTGTTCCACAACGTATTTGTATACGATGACGAATCCGGACACTTCGATAGGTTTGTAGTCTGCGGCAGCGTTCATTTTGACTGTAAAGCAGAGATATCCCGAACTCGCCGACGGATCGGTGAACGTGAGTTTTACTTTGACGTTGATGACCCTTTGATTGAAATGTACGCCGGTATCTGTTGCCTGAACGGTTGACGATACGATCCCGATGTTGGGATCGGACTCGATCTCGACGCCGTTGGAGGCGACGTATTTGTCGTTCATTTCGATCGTGAGAGAGGAGAGGCTGCTCTCGTCGTATGCGGCGGCCTTCATTTCAAGATCAAAGCTCAAACATCCGTCTGAATCGACATAATAGATATCTCCCGACGGAAAAGAGGCAAAGTTATCGTTTTTGGCATAGTCGAAATACAGGTTGACGGGTGAGCTGCCGAAGTTGGAGTTGTAGTCGTATCTCCAATAATAATTCTCGCTGTCGTACAACTGCAACGCAAACGCATATCTTCCGTAAACAGGCGCGTCGTTGAGTTTTATCGCATACTTATCTCCGCTGTAATGCGAGATCTTGATGACGGTTGCCGACGCGTTTGTGTCGCCTTCCTCGATCGGAGTGCCGTATTCGGTGTAAATCGGCAGTTTGTAACCGGAGGAATCGGTTATTTTGAAGAACTTAAAGTCGTCATCGGTAGGATTGGACGCAAGGAACAGCGGGAAATATGTGGCAGTATAATCGAGTGCGAGGACTTCGGTTTCGAACGAATAAGGAGCCTCGCCTTTGAAATCGTAACCCGCAAATACAGATCCTTTCGTTGCGCTTATTCTCACGTTGACGTAAAGGTTTTCGAGATTGAAATTGTCGACGATATATTCGTCCCACGGTTTTAACATCATTTTGTGGACGTTCCCCGACAGCTCGTTTGAGTTGACGAGCGCGTCCGGGTCTTCCCAACGGTATCCCGTGAGAGAGACTTTATTGCCTGCGGAGTCGGTCGCGCTGATATCGTCAAGAATGCCGGGCAACGGAATATCCGACAGAGGAACGTCTCCTGTAAGTATCGAGCCGCCGAAGCCTATCGTCGAGTAGTCTAAAGTCTTTTCGTATGTTTTCGACGGAACGGTGAAAGTAAGCGTTTCCTTTGCGACGGTGAAGGGCACTGCTTTCGTTATCTGCGAGGCGTAAAGTTCGTTTGAAGCAAGCTCCGCGAACATATAATAATTGCCGGCATTTATATAATTTCCGCCTTCCGCCATGCCGTAGTAATAAAATCTCGCCTTATTTTTCAAAGCGGTTGCGAAACTTTCGCTGCCTTCTTGATAGGTCGCGATTATTTCGTCGTACTCGTCCTCGGTGACGTAATACAGCCAGGAGTTTGCGTCGGTGCCGTCGAATATGATGTCGTCACGACCGCTCACGGTCACGAGAGACGCGATTTCGGGCAGCTCGCTGTATATCCATCCCGAAGGCATGCCGAGAAGCTCGAATCCTTGATAGGACGTGGACTGAAGAATCGAGAACGTGACGTAAGCGTTGAAGTTTTCGTAAGAATAGGTCAGTGTCCAAAGCCCGGCGTCAAGTATTTCCGGAATGTTTTCATAAACGATGCCGTTGTTTGTTATCGTTGTGAGTTTCACCTTGTCGTCGTCCTCGACGTCGACGTAAGTGTTGTCGCTGTAACTGACTTTGAATTTCAGTGAAGTCAGATCGGGGTAGTCGCCTTCATCGGAAACGTCGCTCTTGTATTCGAATGACCCCAGGTCGAGGTTTGGCGTCGTATTGCCGTCTGAGTCAACGACGAAAAGACCGTTGATCTGTTTTTCGTCTGTGTCGCAAGCCGCAAACGCGGTAAGGACGCATACCGAAAGAATGATCGCGATAAGTAAACTTGATTTTCTTTTCATAATAGCCTCCTTTTTCGCAAAAGTACGGAAACGTCGTATTGCGCGATAAATGCACAATCCTTAATTATATATTATCAAATATCGCGCGATTTGTAAATATGCGAGTTTTCAGACCCGTTTCGCTGCGCAAAATCGGGGATTGTATTGTTTGTCTCCTTATGATACAATATAATAAAGAAAAGAGGAGGAAATATTATGAACAACATTCTTCTTATCAAAATATACGGAAAAGCGACGAGAGACGAATGGATGGAGATCAACAGATATTACGCCAATAACATAGCGGGTTTCAGACAGAGAGCGCAGTCCTTCGGATTCGAAGTCCGCATAGCGTACATCACGACGATGTCCTTCGACAACGTGTTTGCCGAGGTTTCGAGCGACAGATTCCTCGCGGAAGAAAAAGACGAAGCGGAAGAGATCGTGAAGATGCTCACTTCGGAGATAAGGGTCGCGCCGGACGGCACGAAGACGGTCGAGCCTTCGGACGTCAAGATAATTTATCGTCAGATCACGGCGTACTGATCGCAAAAAAGCGCTCCCTTTGCGGGGAGCGCATTTTTCATTCTTTATTTCCGTCGAGTCGGATAAGAGTTTTCAACGTGTTCTTTGCGGCTTCCTGCATTTCGCCGCGGGTGATGCAACCTTCTTTTCCTATCGATTTTATCAGGTCTTTGTATTTTTTGTAACCCCTTGTCGAGTAGCTTATCGTGCCGGGCATCAGAACGTCGACGCGCGAGCGGATCCTGTAAGCGTTGTCGTATATCTTGTCGAATTCGGGGCTCACGCTCTTTCTCATCCACCAATCGGTGATCACCGTGCCGTCATAACCCCATTCTCCTCGCAGTACGACGGAAACCGTGTCGAAGTTGTAGTGGCACCATACGCCGTTTATCTTGTTGTACGACGTCATCACGTTTACAGGCGCGCTTTCTTTGACGCAGATCTCAAAGCCTTTCAGATATATCTCGCGAAGCGCGCGCTCGGAAACGCGGCTGTCGTTGACGTTGCGTTTGACTTCCTGATTGTTGCAGGCATAGTGTTTGGGACATGCCGCCTTGCCTTTGCTCTGTATGCCTCTCGTGAACGCGGCGGCGAATTTTCCGCTGACGAGCGGGTCTTCGGAATAGTATTCGAAGTTTCTTCCGCAAAGAGGGTTGCGGTGTATGTTGAGACCTGCGCCGAGCAGCACGTCGGTGTTGTAATGTATCATCTCCTCGCCGACTTTTTCATAAAGTTTTTGAGTGAGATCCTCGTTCCATGTGCAGGCGAGAGCCGTGCCGCACGGGAGCAGAGCGTTGTAATGTCCGATCCTGATGCCCGCTGGTCCGTCCGTCGTTATGACCGCACGCACTCCCTTTTCTTCGAGGGATTTTATTATTCCGCCGTAAGCGCCCGCGTTGCCCGACACGCCCTGCGGCGCGTTCATGCAGCCGTACCCTCTCGTCAGAGCCTGCAACTCCTCGTCGTCGAGAGTTGCGACAAAGTCGTCGAGAGAGAGCTTTCCGGACAGTACGTCTTTGAAGTTTTCGCCGTTGTGTTTTTTGGGGGGTATATCTGCGGGCAGACTGTCCAGAATCCTCTTTCCGAGATCGTAAGAGGAGACGGGGACGGGTTCGTACTCTTTTGCGAGCGCGCCGTCTTTCGTCGCGGCTTTCAGTCTCGGAAACGTGTTTTGCACTTTGCATATCGGTGACAGCGTGCAGAGGACGGACGTTTCCTTTGCGGTATATCTGCCTGCGACCGTCGTCGTCCTTACGTTGTTTCCGACGAGAAAGACGTATTCTCCTTTCTCGAGGACGTAAGAATATCTGTTGCCGCTCGCGCCGCCGTCGTCGAAAGACGAGTAGGCATAGTCGTCGCAGTCAAGGGTCAGAGTCTGGCTTTCTCCGCTCTTGAGAGATTTCGTTTTTGCAAACGCGACGAGCACTCTCGAAGGTTTGCCCAATGCGCCTTGAGGCGCACTTGCATAAAGCTGCACGACCTCGCGTCCTTCGCGTTTACCCGTATTGGTCACGGTAACGAGGACGGAGATCCCCGTTTCCGTCTTTTTGAAATTGTCGACCTGTATCGAGAAATCGGTATACGAGAGTCCGAAACCGAACGGATAGAGGACCCTGTCTTTTGCAAACGTCTCAAAGTATCTGTAACCGACGTAAACGTCCTCGCGGTACTCGTTGAATTCGAGCCCGCCGAAATTTGCGGACGAAGGGTAGTCGTCGTAATTTTTCGCTATCGTATCGGAGAGTTTGCCCGACGGGTTGACCCTGCCCGTGAGGACGTCGGCGACTGCGTTGCCGCTTTCCATTCCTCCCTGCCATGCGTACACTATCGCGCTTATCCTGTCTCCGTAATCCGACGTCCACGACATATCTATCACGTTGCCCGCGTCGATAACGACGACCGTCTTTGCAAAGTTTGCCGTCACGTTGTCGAGCAGAGATTTTTCGTCGTCGGTCAGGTAATAGCTGCCTTTCGTCAACGTGTTTTCTCTGTCTTCACCCGCCGCGCGGCCTATCACGACCAAAGCGACTTCGTTTGTTTTGGCGGCGCTCTGTATCAGAGAAAGGGGTACGGGAGCTTCGGGGTAGCACATCGGCCAGTGTCCCCACCAACCGTCGTTGGGCTCGTTGTCGGGGTCAGATCTCCATTTCAGATAAAAGTCGCGCACTTCGGCGTCGACGGTGACGTAGCCTTCGCTTTGAGCTTGCTGCATCGCGGCGTCGAGGTTGACTTTGTACGGAGCGTTTACGTTGCCGCCGCTTCCGTAGCCGACGTAAAACCAGTCTGTCTGACATCTGCCGAATATCGCTGTTTTTACGCCGTTTTCAAGCGGCAGTACGCCGTCGTTTTTGAGAAGTACCGTGCCTTCCGCGCCCGCTTTTCGTATCATTTCTCCGATCCCTGGGGTGACGTATCTTTCGCCTTCCGCCACGTTTTCTTCCTGCATCAGACCGTTGCCGGTGAACCTGTCGCTGATTTTTTTGATGAGTTTTTCGATGCTTTTCCTGACGTTCATGATTTTCCTCTTATAACGTGCTAATTATATGATAGCAAATGAGTGGCGGGCAGTCAACGGGGAAAACGACGTGCATATGGCGTATTTACAGCGGCGGCGGTTTGTGTTATCGTAAATTGTGAAAAAAAGGTTTTCTTCGGGACAAATGCCCGTGGATCGGACTATATATAAATGGAGGCAGGTGTTTCGGACAAGGAGTCCGAAGCGTCCGTTCTGTTGATGGACGAAAGAGTAAAAAGAGTCAACCGACTGCTCGGGAAGATAAGGAAAGGAGACGAAAAGGCTCTCGATAGTCTTTTCGCCGAATTCGGCGCGCTCGTTCTGAATATCGCAAAGAAGTACCTTTTTGAAAAGTCGCAGGCGGAAGATTTGCTCGGCGAGGTCTTTCTCGATCTCGTCCGCAACAAGGCGAGGAGTTTCAGGACAGGCTTCAACGGACTAAATTGGATGCATACGGCGATAAAGAACAAAGCGTACAGGTTCAACGGCGGGGCGCCGCCGACCGAAGAATACGACGAGAGTAAGTGCGCGGGTTGTTTCGTATCCGACGACGAGGAAAACCTGGAGATAAAAGAAATTCTGTCAAAATTGTCGGAGTACGAGAATGCGCTTGTATACTGTCGTTATTGGGAGGGGCTCACGGTAAGAGAGACCGCGCGAAAACTCGGAAAGCCGCGCTCGACGGTGCACTGCGACGAAAAACGCATACTCGGAAAGCTGGCAAAGATGCTGGACGGAGGCGAAGAATGAAAGAAAAAAAGATGAAAGAAATACTGCTGCACGCTTTTGAGGACAAAAGTCCCGTCAACGGCGATGCCGTCGTCGCCGCCGCGAAAGCGGAGATGAGAAGAGCGAAAAAAGCGGCGCGCAGGACGGCGTTTTCCGCAAAATACAAGGGGATTGCCGTCGCCGCCTCTGTAATCATCGCTGTTTGCGCCGTTATAACGGGAGGAGTGCTTTTCGGAGGATTGCAAGGCACGGCGGGCAAACCCGATGTAAACACAAATCAGGAAGACTCTTTCGCGACAATGCAAGAATATTTCGACGAAAACGGCATAGACGTCTGTTCTTTCGGCGAATTTCTGAAAAGAGGAGAGATCTCGTCGGGAGACGATTCCCCGCAGGGAGAAGCGTTTTTGAGTTGCAAAGAGATAGTGGACGGCGGGAAAATCGTCGCGTTCGTCGAAAAATATTCGCTGCCGAAAGCGACGGCGACGGTTACCGCGGTCGTTGTCGACGACGAAAAAATAGAGGAAGAATACTGCCCGTCGTTTCAAGGCACCGTCCTGACGGTAAACGGAACGGATGTCGTCTACTCTTACGATCAGTTGCACAAAAACGGCAAAGCTCGATTTGCTCTCGACGGAATAAAGTTTTTTGTAGAATTTCAGGGTCTTGCCGAAAGCTCTGTGGTCTATTACGTTTCCGCTTATATAACATTTGCGTCCTGATCGGACAAAGAGCCTGCTTTTTTGCTATATAAAGTTGAAAAGGAGGCATTTATGAAGAAAAAAACAGTTGTCGCGTTTCTTGTTGCATTCTGCGCTGTCTTCGTTTTTTCGGCTTGCGACGAATATGACCGTATTGAGATAAGAGATCCTTACGACTACGGCACAGGCATTGTGCCGACCGAAAATTATCAAGAAATCGATTGTGAGATCGCAGATGAATTTTTTACGACGACGTCGGACTCTCTCTCGTCGCGTTATCTCGTTGCGACCTCTCTTTCGCAGTTCGAAGAATGGTGCGAAGACAGAAAACTGCCGTATTTCGACGAGACAAGCGACTGTTACTACTTGCAGAAGTCTGTCGGAATGAGACAAACGTATACGGACGGATATTTTGAAGAAAACGCGCTTGTCCTTATAAATTACGTTATGAGCAGTTATGACACTTTCTTTATTGACGGATTAAGGTTGTCGGACGGTTTTCTCACGGTAGTGGGAGTCAGACCGAAAGGGGAATATCCGACTGCCGATGTGATCACCGCGTATTTCGGCATATTCGAAGTCGCAAAAGAGGACGTTTCGGGTGTAAAGGCAATAAACATAGCGTTTATGAAAAAATAAGTTTTTGCGTTTGAGGAGAGGATATTATGAGGAAAAAAATTTTTATCTTGTTTGCGACGCTTGTCGCGTTGTCGGTATGCGGTATCTCCGCCTGCACAAACGAGCCCCTGTCAGAAGCAAGCGTTCAAAGCGGGGATGCGATTTCGTTTGAAGTCGCAAAAGCTATGGCATTCACGGATTCGCAACATACCGCCGCAGGTCTCGGCAGCGAAGTCGCGCTGATAAACAGCGTCGAAGATCTGGTAAGTTGGAGCGACGCTCGCAATCTGCCTTATTTTGACAAAGACGACGAAAAGTACGACGAGCAATACTGTCGGGAGGTAAGGGAAAATTACTCGGAGGCGTATTTCGGCGAAAAGTCGCTTGTGTTTCTTTACATCGTTATGGGCGGTTACGATCTGTTCAGGATAGATTCTTTGGAGGCAAAAGGAGAGGAAATCGTCGTTACTTTGGCAAGACCCGACGAGGATTATAACACAATGGCGGTTATGACCGCTTGTATCTGCATCATAGAAGTCGATAAGACGGACGTCGGAGACGCCGGGACGGTAAAACTCGAATATATCAGAAAAGGGTCTTTAAAAGATTTCGTTTCAGACTTTACCTCGGCGCAGGGTTGATCCTTTTGGCGGCAACGGGATGTGCGCAAATTATACGGCAGTCGCCCCGCGACCCGCGTGGCGGGAGCATGGTAGGCTGGCGCGGAGCAAAGTAGATGCAAATAGCGTATATTTGTGTAAACGCAAACAAGAATAAAGCGGACGCGCACCATAAGGAGTATTCGGCCGCGTGGCGGCAGCAGGGCAGGCGCAGATTATACGGCAGTCGCCCCGCGACCCGCGAAAGCGGCGTTCCGCCGCCGAATTCCGATGAACGCTTCGCTTTTCATGAGGGATTCAGGAACTCCTTATATGTGCAGACAACACAAAAAGACACGCAAGTATTTTGCGTGCCTTTTTGGTTGGCGCACATTTTTATCCGTATCAAGGAGTTCGAAAGGAGCGCCAAAGGCGCGAC
The DNA here is from genome assembly GCA_944383905.1 of uncultured Christensenellaceae bacterium. Taxonomy (GTDB): domain Bacteria; phylum Bacillota; class Clostridia; order Christensenellales; family UBA3700; genus Ornithoclostridium. The sequence continues at coordinate 427 of CALWRI010000001.1, read as the reverse complement.
GGAATAGCGAGCATAGCGAGCGTCATGATGTCGATGCTCCTTATGGTGCCCTAAAAAAGAGGACGCAAAACTTTGCGTCCTCTGTAAGATGGCGCACCATAAGGAGTATTCGCTTAACTATTTGTTGCGCAGGTTGAGAATTATTGCAAGTCGCGAAAGCGGCGTTCCGCCGCCGAATCCCAATGAACGCTTCGCTTTTCATGAGGGATTCAGGAACTCCTTATATGTGCAGACAACACAAAAAGACACGCAAGTATTTTGCGTGCCTTTTTGGTTGGCGCACATTTTTATCCGTATCAAGGAGTTCGAAAGGAGCGCCAAAGGCGCGACGGAATAGCGAGCATAGCGAGCGTCATGATGTCGATGCTCCTTATGGTGCCCTAAAAAAGAGGACGCAAAACTTTGCGTCCTCTGTAAGATGGCGCAC